>JANNYQ010000001.1:0-8548 GCA_031410215.1 Candidatus Altimarinota bacterium
AAGTAAAAAATAAGAAGAGTAATAAAATATTGACTCAGGGTATATATTATATATATTTAAGTTAAAATATTCTCTATTGCTTGCATCTCTTCGTATGGGCAATCTCTCTCAAGGCGTAGGACGAAATACATCAGGATTCACCCTTTTCGAGATGATGATCGTCATAGCTCTTCTATGACTATTTTTTGTAGCAGCGAGCTATATGAACCGAGATGTCCGTATCGATCAGACGAGAGCGGAGCGTCTAGCCAATATCGTCTATGATCAGATACGTACTGCTCGCAATAATATGATCATCGGACGATGAGTATCATCAGGATCTACTCTTGTCCTCACGACCGAGCGTACTATATCGCTATCTGCTACGGGTGTCACTACGAGTTATACCTATGGATCTGCATATACTGGTGTCGAGTCGAGACTCTCAGTTCCATTTTTTGACAATGATCCCAAGTACGCAATATCAGACATATCTGTATCCTCTGGATCTATCATTCCAGGAGTATCTGCAACTCTGGATATGACTGGTATCACTCTGGCCACTATCGTATACCGAGCCAAGTGAGATATCATCATAGCTGCATGGAAGGCATGAGTCGCTATCTCTACTCCTATCCGTACTCTGCGTATCCAGACTGGATATGGCAACTTCTCGAGATACGTCACTGTAGATCGTGTCACGGGTATCTCAGAGATCCTCGTACTCGCACAGACTGGGAGTACGAGTGGGAATAGTATGACGACTGGACTATCGTGTGATCTCGGCGGTGCTCCTGTAGCTCATGGGTCATCTATCACTGCGTACCTGTCATCCTCTGTCCCATACAATCTCACTTGTTCGAGTGAGTCGAGGCTCTGTACCAACGGAGTCCTCTCAGGCAACTATTCTAACCTAGGGTGTAGTGTCACCCCAGGGCTCTCATGTACTCTCCCATGGTGATGATCGATTAGTCATGGAGCATCCACTCCCGCCTACTCATCATCCACGGTTACATCTCCTACTACGTGTGCCAGTGTCAGTCAGTCGAGACTCTGTACCAATGGGTCACTCGGTGGGAGCTATACCAATCAGAGCTGTATTTCAACGAGTTGTACTATCTGATCTGGTATCATCGGTACTTGTACGATCAACTAGTTTTCTATCTTTTTTATCCCTCTCCATATGTTTTCTTTTCTCACATCTACTATTTCCTATTTCTCTCGGACTACTCTGTTTAGACATAGTCGTACTCTTGCCAAAAATATATTACTCCAGATTATCTCATTCTCTATTCTCATATGACTCGTGAGTGTAGCATATGCAGCCTATACTACGATCGCACCGAGTAGTATCACTGCTGGACAACCAGTCTCTGTCGCTCTGATGCAACAGATCAAGGATAATCTCGATGATCTCAATACCCGTGTATCTGCCTCATCGGGTATCCCCACATGAGCTATCATGGCATACAACCTCTCCTCATGTCCCAGCGGATGGATAGCTGCCAATGGAACATCTGGTACTCCAGATCTCCGTGGTGAGTTCATCCGAGGTCTCGATAGTGGTAGAGGGGTGGATGCAGGCCGAGTACTCTCTAGTGCACAAGTAGATATACTTAAGAGTCATATGCATGTGCTGCCTAGTAATTTAGCCGTTTTTTGAGGACCCACAATAATATTTGCTAGTGCATATGGTGATACTGGCGGTACAACCAGCAATGGTATTACTGGTGATACTGGCGGTAATGAAACTCGTCCTCGCAATGTAGCACTTCTCTATTGTCAGAAACAGTAGTTCGTTTTTAGAGATTCCAATATTCGAGCTCGAGTCACTTAATTTAATGCTTTTCTTTTCCTACTAGAATTTGCAAAAATCCCTGAGATAGCATATACTGGACGCATGAATGACGAAACTATCATACCAGTCGCCCCAGAGATCATATCCAATATCGCGGATGAAGACCAGTTTCAGGATGCGATCATAGCAGCCAAGAACAAATGAAACAAGACAGATGGACATGCGAGATTCGTGAGTCTCGAGATGGAGATCCATGCAGCTCTAGGACGACAGGATAGTGATGCGACGCTGACACTCATCACGAAGTGAGCCCTCGGATTCGGCTCGTCAGATATCCACTATGACACTGCAGAATCAGATATCCATATCCGACTGCGTATCGATGGTGAGCTCACGCGAGTAGCGACACTCAGTAGAGCTGAGTACAAGCTCCTCCTCGAACGACTCAAATACAAGTCCGATCTCAAGCTCAATCTCACCGATATCCCACAAGACGGCAAATATCGTATCACGACAGATACCGAGCGTATTGATGTCCGTGTCTCGACGCTCCCAGTCCGCTATGGTGAGAATGTGGTATGTCGTATACTCGACTCGACTCGGGCGATCCCATCGGTGGATGACCTCGGATTCATGTGGACATCGAAGAGGCAGATCGATCGATCGCTCAAAAAGAAAAACGGAACAATACTCGTCACAGGTCCGACTGGATCAGGTAAGACTACGACGCTCTACTCGATGCTCACGAGTCTCAACACAGAGGATCGCAAGATCATCACTCTTGAGGATCCGATCGAATATGAGCTCCCTGGGATCGTCCAGAGTGAGGTCGATGAGAAGAAAAACTACTCCTACTCCACTGGACTCAAGGCCCTCATGCGTCAGGATCCAGATATCATCATGATCGGTGAGATCCGTGATCTCGAGTCAGCGACGATCTCGATGCAGGCAGCGATGACGGGGCATCTCGTCCTCTCGACCCTCCATACCAAGAGTGCAGGGGAGACGATCGAGCGACTCATGAATATGGGAGTACCCAGTTATATCCTTGCTTCAGGTCTCGATGTCATCATTGCTCAGCGACTCGTCCGCCGACTCTGTCCTCACTGTATATCCTCATACGAGGCAGATCCGAGTCAGATCGACATCATCAAATACATGCTCAAAGATCTCGGTATCGAGGCACTCGCAACCAAAAAAGACGGATTCAAACTTTACAAATCAGCAGGGTGTAGCGAATGTGGTATGACGGGCTACAAGGGTCGTATCGGTATCTATGAAGTAATGAACTTCTCCGAAGAGGTACGGGCGCTTATCCGTAGTGGATCGAGCCCACGAGAGATCGTCACGGCCGCCCGCAAGTGAGATCTCATGCTCATGCGAGAAGATGGTATACTCAAAGCCATGCAAGGGAAGACGAGTCTGGATGAATTATTTAAGGTAATAGAGTAAAAATAAAAAATGCATCCCGAATATTCGGGATGCATTTTTTATGGTTTCAAGACTATTTCATCCGACTCTCGAGGAATGACCTGAATCCATCGATATCTCGAAAGAGTGACATATCGATCTTGATCCCATCGAGGTAGGTCGTCGGAGTACCCGTTACTCCTCTGTTATCACCAAGTGCGATATCAGCCTCCACTTGTTTTTCGTAGGTTTTGTTTGTGAGACAGCTTGCGAACTTGGCTTCATCGAGACCGATAGATTTGGCTATAGCGATACGATCTGTGTCAGTGACAGTTTTACTTGCTTTTTCTTTTTCCATTGCGTAGAGTCACTTTTTGTAGTCCATATATCCCCCGATCTCCGCACTACAGAGTGCTGCAATCGCATCTCATTTTGCATTTTTATGCATATTCAGTGGGAACTGGCGATATATGATAGTCAGCTTGCCACTCGCAGCATACTCCTCGAATATCGGCATGATCGAGTCGTTGTATGCGATGCAGGCAGGACATTGGAAGTCGGCAAATATCTCGACCTGAGTCCGACCAGATCCGTATGTCGGAGTAGCAACTATCCCATTCGTCACAGTAGTTGCTGATGACTGCTTGAGAGATATAGTCGGTTTGGTCGGCATATAGATAGATCCAGTTCCAGATGATGACCCTGGAGATCCGAGAGTACATGATGAGAGGATTAGGAGAGACGAGATAATGAGAACGAGAGATTTCATGAGAGAGTTTTTTTATGATTTTTGAGGGATCAAGAATAGTATAAAAACTTGAGCCGTTTTTGCAATTCTTTTTGCATTTTTATCGTATTATTGATACAATAACTCTATGTTAAGATCGAGTCGCATATTTGCTATGGTATTGCTCCTGTCGATGCCTTTTTTGGCTAATGCTGCCGAGGATAATGGGATCATCGGTTCCAATCTGTGACTTGACTTCTACTCTAGGATCGATGACGCGTGAGATGCTCTCGCTGAGAGTATCCTCCTGAAACGTATCTGAGAAAAGCGCACATACGGGGCACTCGGCTGTGGTGCGAGCTGGCTCGCGAGTGAGACGATCGATGCGGGGAGTCTCGAGTGACTCCGTACTGGCAATACCGCTATCCTCATATCTCTGGCTCGAACCAAGCAAGTCACTCTCACAACACAGAGTGAGAGTAGTCTCAGGCAGTGTCTCGTCGAGAAATACAACGGGCTCGATCAGAGGGCTCATGAGGATCAGGATACGCTCGAATCTGTCGGCAATATCTGACTCTATCTCGATGGAGATACGGCGAACTCAGACTACGATCTCCTCGCGGATATCACGAGAATCAACTCGATTATATTCAAAGAGAAATATCCATACACAGGCACCAAAAATGCGAGTGCCAAGTCGATAGCAAGTCTCCTGAGGGGTTATCCTATTGCTCCACTCTTCCCAATTGTGAGTAGTACAAACAATATTGCTTCGAATCCCACAGGAGCTAATACCAATATTACAAATTGAGTCTCGGATGTGCCCCCATCGGGTAACCCAACGACTTCTGT
Source organism: Candidatus Altimarinota bacterium (assembly GCA_031410215.1). Taxonomy (GTDB): domain Bacteria; phylum Patescibacteriota; class Gracilibacteria; order BD1-5; family UBA2023; genus JABFSX01. The sequence goes on from JANNYQ010000001.1 coordinate 4,767, forward strand.
CAGTAATACTCTTCCATGGGCATGAATATGTACAACTCGAGCCCCTATTTCGATAGGTGATGGGCTGTTTGGAGACGGATTTTTTGATGATATCAATTCTACACTTGCTGGGTGAGTGAGCTCTCCAGGACGTCTTGCTTATACGATCCCATCTGGATCAACTCCATCTCCTAGTGGTACGAACTCGACACTCGATGGTGCGTTTGGATTGAGTGAAAAATGAGACTTTTATAACAAGCCAGCTTGTACTGGGATATTTTGTATCACAGTCGATATGGTAGCAGCGAGTCAGACGGGACTCGGTGGATTTACCAATACGTCGATCGAGTCACTGCTCGAACAACACACCAAGATGATGGAGCCGATATCGCATTCTGACTTGTCTGCTCAGAAAATGACCAACAACTCGTATCAGCTTCCTTTTCTCAAAATCAAAATCGCAGACAAGATCGCCTGAGCTCGTATCTACACTCAAGAGTCTCCTCAGCTGGTCAAAAAGTTCAAAACAGAAGATACACTAGAAAGCAAGGATGCAGTATTTGATGCAGCATTTCGCTGTGCGATGGCTGAGGCTGGGCTCCCAGGAGATCCTATTCTTGCCAATTGATTCATAGGAGCCGGGTATACAGGACTCAGAAATACTACTAATGTGCCCAATAGAAAAACTACCCTAGGTCCTACGGAGACACAGAACCTGAGAGGGTGCTACCAGATCCGTGTAGGGCTCGGACAAAAAGAGGCATATCAGAGTCTCTCCACAGATCTCAATGAGATACAAGGATTCACTATTGCCATGATGAATACAATACTCTCTATCCTCGATACTGATAGCAAGCTCGATACTCTTCCTGTCAAATAATATATGTACAACAAGATTCTTCTCGCATCTCTATCGTTCTCTCTCTCGATGCTGTCATCGGCTCAGATTTTTGCTGCAGGGAGTTGTGAGATCGAGTCTGCTCCGATCCCAGCACTCGCCGAGTATGTGAGATCAGTAGATGCTCGACTCGCCCAGATCACGATGGAGTCTCAACAGCTTGGAGTCTGTGGTATCACTCAGTGATGAGCCTCGTCGAGTGTAGAGCGTACTATCGACACGATTGATCGAGCTCTCCTCGAAATACCACTTTCGACCAATATGCTCCTCGATTTTCGCTACAATATCGAGGTAGCAGCCAATGGTGAGACAAGAGCTCCAGTGTTGAGAGATGGACAGATTTTTGCTCGGGTGGGGGATCGTATCTCATCCACGATCGCGAATATAGCCAACAGATGTACACTCGATGGATCTATCCGATCATCCCTCTCCTCACTCCTATCCGAGAATCAGACGCTCGAGAACATCTACAAGCAAGCCGTACTCGGTGTTCCTACTGCTCAATTCTCTGGACTCTCTCAGTCTGGAGTAGTCATCGCCACAGCTATCAATGTGAGCTACATACCACCATCTACCGCAAGCTGCAAGGATCAAAATAATGTATCAGAGTCTGTTGCGAAGATGATGAAATCACTCGAAAATCTGGGTACCAACAATCAAAATGTCTGGGCAGATTGGCAAAAGGCAATCCTCCTATTCAGGTGATGAGATGGGAGCAAAAAAAGTCTCGCGGAATATAGTGCTACTCAACGACAGCTCCTCCAATGAGAACTCGCTCGTCAGGGATACTCATCTCGGAGTGCCACTGCAATGCTCGGCAACTTTGACTGCTTCAAATGAAATACCCAATGAGATACGAGTGCTGAGTCAGCAACTCATGCGGAGAGACGATGCTTTGCAAACCCAATTCTCGGTGTCGAGAATATCCTCCTCCCATGGAGACAATTGGTCGATAGGGCACCCACTACAGATGCTCGATCATATGCCGTGAATAATCTATCTCGAGAACAGCGCCTCAAACAATCGATCGTCGCGACTGCGAACAAACTCGAGACCTATCGTACCCCGAGTATAGATATCAAGTCGGCCATTATGTCCAACCTCATCGATATCCATATATGACTCCTCTCGACGAGTGAACAGATAGAAAAAAGGCTCCCAATCATGTATAATAATTGTATGAAAGCTCAACCAAGTATCTCGTGCCCACGTCCGTAGCATCGACTAGAATACTCCATCTGCTATATCACTTCCTGTAGCTCACTCTAGGCGACACACAATATTCCACGTACCAGTATAGAGACCCTCGAGAGCTTCACTGACTATGTTTCGCATGGCTGGAGTATTTGCTCTATTATAGTGCCACTCTTTCGAGAATATGAGAACGAGACTATTGTTCCCTTGCTCGAATCTGGCGGTTTTGAGATCGAGTACGAGAGTTGCTTTTGTCTTCTTGACCTCTTCGAGGAGACGAATATAGCTAAAATCTGAACTGGGCATTTCTATTTTTTTTTCTGTTTTTTGTCATCCTGAACTTGTTTCAGGATCTTCGATTTTTTTCGTATCTGTTTCTTTCTGTTTTTCTGTGGTTTTGCCATCCTCGGAGAGGATCTGCTCTTTTTTCTGAGCTTCTGGTGTCTCGGACGCAGTTACTTCTGTACTTTTTGTAGAAAAAGTACCAAAACTATTGGGTGAAGAAAAACTCGGAACGCTTCACTCATCTTTTTCCTTTTTTCATCCGACTCAGACAGTTCCTTCCCCCAAACCCCGCTGAGTTCACTCAGTTCATCAGAATGGTACAGAATTGTTTTTTTCTTTTGTTTCAGATCTTTCCCCTCGTGCCACTGCCCGCATCAGAGTGATCTCGATGAGGAGCCAACCATCAGGGATGATCTTGATCCGAGTATATGCCGACTCGAATATAGCAAATATATCGCTATATTCAGGGAAGTTGTTAGTTTCGTTTTTTCACTCAAAACTTGTCATCATCGCATCCCGCAGTCCATACATGATCTGATCAAAAAGCCCTCGCACCTCGGCGTGTCGAGAGCGGAGCATATCGAGTATGACTATCATCCTTGCTCGATCAGTCGTCACGATCGTCTCGATGATCTCAGCTATGAGCGAGTCAGCTATGAGCGAGAGGGTAGAGCGGACATACTCAGTAGATATCTCTTGATTCACCGTGTTCTGCTCAGTCAGAGTCAGGGCATCACGCATTGCTCCACGAGCAGCACGAGCGATGATCTGTAGTGCCTCAGTTTCAGCTTTTATCCCCTCAGCCTGACATACATATTCGAGTCGTTTCACGATGTCAGATTCGGATATTTTTTTGAAATCAAATCGGAGCGAGCGAGAGCGGATCGTCTCAGGAACCTTATCGATCTCAGTGGTTGCGAGGATGAACTTCACATGTTTTGGTGGCTCTTCGAGGGTTTTCAATAGAGCATTGAAAGCCGATGTGGATAGCATATGTACTTCATCGATGATATATACCTTGTATCTCCCTTGATTAGGTTCAAATCGAGCCTTATCTATAAGATCTCGAACATTTTCTACGAGATTGTTCGATGCTCCATCGATCTCGATACAATCGAGCATATTGTTGTTATCGAATGCCACACAGTGAGCACACATATGACATGGATTTCCATTTTGTAGATCGAGACAATTGACTCATTTGGCGAGTATGCGAGCGGTGGTAGTTTTACCAGTTCCACGAGAACCCGTCAGGATATAGGCATGACCGACTCGTCCCTGGATGAGTGATGTACGTAGTATGGTCGAGATGGCATCCTGTCAGATGACCGAGTCCCAGTCTCTGGGTCTGTATTTGGTATAGAGAGACATAGTATGAGCAAAAAAGAAGTGCCAATACTATATGAAAAAGTGAGCAAAAAACAAT
>JANNYQ010000002.1:0-9527 GCA_031410215.1 Candidatus Altimarinota bacterium
ATTTTTAATAAAATTGATGCTATTCTCTTACGAGAACAGATGAGTCCGTTTGTTCTCTATATATGAGATGAGAAAAATATTCAGAGTGAAATTGATTATGATTGAGATATCGATGGGTCCCGACTTTGGATAGGTTCATGATTTGGCTATTGTATTTATGGATACAATGAAAAGCATAAAAAATTTGCATTTGATATACCAATTCGTATAGCTATACCAAGTAAGCTTAATGGTGAAATAAAAGAGAATGATCCAAAAAAAATCCAGAAACATTTTGAAGGATTGTTTGGTAAAAAATGAAATATGCCAGTAGATAAAAAATGGAAGTGATTTTCTGTCTCCACAAGAATACATACAGATAGTGAGAAAATATACTGAAAAATCGAAAAAGCGAGATATCTTATTTTGACAATTACTCATGAGAATATAGAAGATTTGACTGAAGAAATCATGAGTCATGAAGATATGCTAAGTAATCTAAAAAAATTTATAGTAATCAACAATTATCTGATTGCTGAAAGTGCAAAGCTAATAGGATGGAATGGTAAAACAAAACGAGCATCTATTATCTGAGATAATACTCCATTTCTCTCTCAGTGAGATGACAATGAGAATGAAATAGACGATGAGATACGAACAAAATTCGGTAAACTTATGGTACATATAAAAGAATCAATCACACTCGATGATATAGGTGGGCAACAAAAAGCAAAAGAAGAAATTAATAAAATTGTAGCACTCATACAAAATAAAGATATAGCTGATCAGTGGGGTGCCAATATGACAACTGGTATAATATTCTATTGACCATCTGGTACGGGTAAAACGCTTCTTGCTAGAGCACTTGCGACTTCTGTGGATGCTGATGTCTATGCAATCAAAATGACAGATCTTGCAAATACGGCATATATCAATGAAGGAGCCAAGAATGTACAGGATCTCTTTAAATATTTGAGAAATCAAGCGAGCAAAAATCCAGATAAAAAGTTGATCGTTATTTTTGACGAACTTGACGCTCTCTTTAAGAATAGAGAGAATCGGAATTCTTCGGGTGAAGATACTAAAGTAGTGAATACTTTTCTGACAGAGATGGATGGTTTTGATGTTCTCAAAAATGTAATCATAGTAGGAACTACGAATCGACTAGAGTCACTCGATAATGCAGTTAAAAGACCATGAAGACTTGGTACACATATCAAAGTAGATCTTCCGAATAAGGATGAACGAGCAAATATATTTCAGATTCATATCTGATCAGCTCAAAGAAAAGCTAAAAGACCTGATATTTTCCAGATTTGATCAGAAGATCACATACATCTTGCAGAGATCAGCGAATGATTCTCAGGAGCCGAAATCGGTGAAATTATACGTATGGTTTTGGAACAAAAATTTTATGAGCAAGTACAATGAGTGACTCAAAGTGTATCACCAGTTTCTTCTGATGATTTGCTACGAGGTATAGAAAAACTACGTACACAAAATGGAAATAAAAATAATATTTTTCGAGATTTATCAATACCTGGACTCAAAGAACTCATTGATGGTGATACAAGTGGATCTGCTATGGATGCACTACGATCAGCAGTTATAGGTAAGATATCTGAACAGATACAAGAAAAAATAGCATCATGAGCAGTAACAATACCAGATGTTATGGATGCACTATCTGGCGACTCCAAGGCTATTGGTTTCACAGCATAATTGTCTAAAAAATAATAGCAAGTAACTTTTATATGTATTTATGAACAACAAGGATCAACTTCTGCCTGATTGATATGCCATCGTTTCACATGGTGGAATAGGAGATGAACATAGAGAATATGGTGACGAAGGAAAACCTAAGCATAATCTCAGTGGATCATGTCATGAGCTTCAGGTATTCTTGGGTGAACAGATATATCGCATTCTCGTGGATGTATGAGCATATCAGTGACGAGGTAAACTTGAGAGGGATATTGGGAAAATATCCAAATGAGTCGATGCTATTATTCTCACACATCCTCATATGGATCATATTTGAGACTACCCTAGGGCATTTGTCGATGAGGCTGGGTTCGTAGGTCGTGTATATGCTACACCTGCTACGAGAGATGCTACTGAGATTGCTCTGATCGATGCTGCGAATATACTTGCTCGTGACTATGCGAACAAGCAATATGGATATGTCAAAATGCTCCAAGATATAGCAGGAGCACTCGTTACCATCAACAGCAAGAGTAGAATTCCAAGGACAGCAAATGGTAATAATATGAGAAAAACTGGTGACGTTCCAAACAAAAAGCAGGATATCCTCACTGCGCAGGCGATCCTCGATAAGTTCTGAGTTGATACAAGTAAGGGTGCGGCTAACTATAAAAAACAAATGACGGGGTTTGAACCAACAAAACCAGCCTATGATACTGAAGATGTGGAACGGGCTCTCGTTCACATTGAAACACATACCATCGAGGATGGATGGAAAGATCTCATTCCAGGAAAATTGGCATTCCGATTCTACAATGCTGGTCATATTATCGGTAGTGTGAGTGTATTATTTCGTATCACAGAGAATAATAAAAGTCGAAATGTACTTTTTTCTGGAGATCTTGGGTCGTATAAGTGGGATTTTCATCCGACTGGACTCCCAGTACCTCCACACAATCTCCCCATAGATACAGTGCTCATCGAGTCTACCTATGGGAACAAGGTCCGTCATGATTTTGCTCTTTGACTCCAGGATTTCCAAGAAAATATAAAAAATGATCTAGCAAAACATAAACAGATTATTGTTTCTACTTTTGCAATGGATCGTACACAGATCATGCTCGATATTCTCATACAGATGAAGATACAAGGAGAGATCGATGCGGATATCATACTGGATTCCCCAGCATGAATCAAACATACGATGAACTATCTGAAACATTCGAAACGACTCGATCCTACGATATCGACCAAGCATGTTCCCAGTATCCATCGAACACTCTATGCTGACTTTGTCACAGAAGAGAAGAGAAAACTCACAGCATTCGTGGAACATATCGATCCAGCCAAGGGCCACTATACTATCGCAAATAGCAAAAATAAGGGATCAGTATTTGCGGAAAATGGAAAACCAAAAATCATCATCACTTCATCAGGTATGGCAGAGGGCGGTATGGTAATATCTCATCTTGAGAAAAATCTAACAAATCCAGAGGTAGCATTTTATTTCCCTGGATATCTCGTCCCTGGAACACTCGGATATGCACTCGCGAGTGAGTCTCAGCCAGGGTGACAACAAAAAAATGTCAAAATTGCAGGAAAATGATATGAGGTACAGGCAAGAATCAAGCAATTCAACTTTCTCTCAGGGCACGCTGATGAACAGGATCTCCAGACTTGGCTCTGAGCTCTGACCTTGAGAAATGGTGCCACAATCCGTATCGTCCATGGAGATGTAAGTGGATCGAGTCTCGCATTCAAACATACACTCGAAAGAAGTGGTAATTATGGTGATAACAATGTTATTGTTCCATGAATTGGTGATATTGACTACTTTGCTCTACCAAAAGATAGTAAAAAACGAAGTCCCAAAAAACCAGCAGCAAAACTGAAAAAATAGAAACACAAAATACTCTCATTATTGAGAGTATTTTTTTATCTAGACTCAACTAGTCATGTCGATTGATTGTCTCATCTCTGTGTGGGACTGCCTCAGTCGGGAGGATATATGTGACCTTGGATCCGATCGCGATATCACCTACGATACTCGATGTGAGTACCTCATCATAGTCATCGATCTCTGGTGCTGCCATCTCTGGACGGATGATCACTGTAGTATCCTTGATATCCATGATATATCCGAATTGTTTCCCTCATTTTCTTTCGGCGAACTTCGCATCGTAGACGATATTGAGAACTGGGGTGATTTTTTTTATGCGATTTTTTGCAATAGACTCATCGATCTTGTTCGGGAGCTTCGAGCTGGCAGCAAGTGGCTCATCATGGTACTCGAATATTCCTACTGATTCGAATTGGTATTTGGCAACAAAGTCCATGAGTATCTGGAAATCTGTATCTGTCTCACCCGGGAACCCGATGATGAAACTCGTACGGATAAATGAAGCGGGGAAGTGAGCTCGTATATACTCGATAAAGCTATCGATATGAGCACGATCGTAGTGACGACCCATGAGTTTCAATATATTCTCACTTGCATGCTGGAAGGGGATATCAAAGTATGGGAGAAAATGCTTGAGCTCAGTCAGCTTCGACAGATGATCGAGCGTGAGGATATCTGGGTAGAGATAGTAGACTCGATACTTCGCACTCGTTCCAGACGCAGTGATCGCCTCGTCGATCGCCTGGAGCATCTCGATGAGCTGAGGCTGTCCATTATAGATATCAGTCCCATAGCGAGTTGTATCCTGTGATATAATCTGGATCTCTTGGATCCCTTGCTCGAGCATGACCTTTACCTCTGAGACGATACTCTCGATCGGTCGACTCGTCTGACGTCCACGGATCGTAGGGATAATACAGAATGTACAATTATTATCACATCCTTCTGCCACCTTGAGATACTCATATCCGAAGGGAGCATGCATATACGCTCGTACCTCATCCCCTCTCCAGACGAATGCTTTTTTTCATTTTCCTGGTGCCTCAATAGAGGCGAGATAGTTCGAGAGAGTTTTCTCTTTACTCTGCTTGTGGGCTTGTTTTGCCTTCACGATCGCTGACAGGTTGAATTTGGATTTTTTTCCGAGTACGAGTTCCTCGATGACCGAGTATGACATAAATGGTATGATTGAAACGAGGTTTTTGAGTCCTGCTAGAAATGCATCATCCTTTACACTCACATAACACCCCATCAGGATGAGTTTCTTACCTAGATCATCATAGTAGCTCAGAGTATTCTCACTCTCCTGACGAGCTGATGATAGGAAACCACAGGTATTAACGATTACGTAGTCTGTCTCTCGTGACTCAGGATCCTCGATATACTCGATCGGAGCACGATCAGAGTATTTGAGTATCTCACCGATGGCGAATTCGAGATCGACCATATTTTTGGAGCAACCGAGATTGATAGCAGAAAAAGCGAACATAGGGTAATATTAGAATTGTCGAGAGTATAGAAAAAAACTTGCAAAAAGCAAGGAGTTGACTATATTATATTTAATTCAATAAATATTAAATATTTTCTAATACACCAATAGATGTCTTATTTTCTTCCTTCATTAATACATCTGTGAGTTCTATCATCAAAAGATATTTTCAAAGCAAAATCTTCTCCTTATCTCATGCTTTCAGATAGAGTTGTCTCTTCTGTACAAAAAGGTTCTATAGCTATTCTTGAATCTTGAGATATTCCACGTTGATTCCAAGAAGCTCATTCAGATGCATCCCTCTGGCATACTGATATATCAAATGGTATTTCGTGTCTTTTTAAGCCCGAAGGCATCAATCGGGAAACTTGAACAGATTTTACTGTAGTCAATGAAGATATACATTTCAGTTGATCGTCATTTTACCAAATAAACCCACCACAAAATAGTATCCAAGAGATAAACTATAGAAAAAATGTTGGTCAATTTTTTTTCTGGGATAATCGAAGATATATAGAAAAAACATCATCAGGACTTTTAGTTACAAAAAGAATTATTCATAGAAAATCAGAAAAATGAGAATTACTTGCTAATCCTCTAAGGTTATATGCAACTTTTGTAGATACACAGTATAAAAAACTTTTTATGAATTGTGATTTTTAATATTTAAGCATCTCCACAAATTCTTTCTCTGTTTTTCCTGCCTTTTTCCACATTTTTGGTACTAATGACCCTGATGTGAATCCTGGAATAGTATTCACCTCGAGAAAGTAGATATCCGATCCATCATATCGCCAGTCTATACGCACGACTCCACGACAAGTGAGTGTAGATGCAATGAGGGCGCTCTGATGTTCTAGTGAATTCCTGAACGAGTCTGGCAGTTCCGCGAATACTTCGTTGGATCCGTCTTTTTCGTATTTCTCACTGTAGTCGAAGAATCGATCTCCAGTACAGATTTCTATGATCGGGAGGACACTATAGCCATGGCTATCTCGGTAGACTCCGACGGTGAACTCACGCCCGTTGATGCACTCTTGGATGATAATATCATCACCAATGATCGACTGTTGTGCTACGATGAGTTCTTCTCGGGAGTCGACTCGGGCTGTAGCAAGTGAACTACCTCATCGGTTCGGTTTCACGATCACTGGATAGCAGACGAGCGGTGACTCGAGCTGTTCGATAGAGTGACCACGAGGCACATAGTATGACCTCGGTATCTTGACTCAGATCTGTGCAACGAAGAGGTTGGTTCGGTACTTGTCTATGCAAAAAGAATGTACCATAAAAGATGAATATGCGAACGGACATCCGAGTGTCTCAAGGAATGCTGTCACTTGTCCATCTTCACCATACACTCCATGAAACATCGGGATTACAAGATCGTATGTTTTATATTTGTTAAGAAATATATCTAGTTCAATAGGGAAGTCGAATACCTCAGTTGTATAGCATGCTGAGTGGATCCACTTATTCATATTGACTCCACTACTGAGAGCAATAGAGCGTTCAGATGATACTCATCATGTTAGGATAGCGATGTGCATGTAAATATACTTATAGGTAAGTAGGATAGCAACAATATAAAAAAAAGCAATTTTGAAAAATCTCAAAAAAATTAATATTTGAGTAATAATTGGCTGTATAATCAAAAGATATACTCTTTTTTTTATCTGATATGTATTCCCAGAGATGACATCGTATATCAAAAACAGAAATACTTATTTCTGTATTCTCTTTATTTTTACTTCCATTCGTGGCCTTTGCTCAGGTCGAGCTTTTGTCACTCCTCCCGAATCCTCTCGGTACGGATGAGCTCTGAGAATATATCGAGATCCGCAATACGGGATGTGCGAGTGTGGATATCGGTGGATATCATCTCTATGATGCGGCAAACAAGACCTATATCCTACCAACTGGGACAATAATATGATTTCATAGCAATCTCACTCTCTCCTATTCACAGACCAAGATTGCACTCAACAATACGGGCAATGAGTCGATCACGTTGACAGATACTGGTTGAATAATTGTTGATAGAGAAGTATACTCTGGGACGCAACGAGACAATATCGTGATCTATCTAACTACGACTGATGAAGATTGTAGCGTGACTATACCGATAGGTAGTGATACTGGACCTACGAGTACAGGAACAACGGAATCTGAATCCTGAATCCTAGATACTCTAGAACCTATCCTGAGTGGAACATGAGAATGACAAAATACGGGAACCACAAATACTGGAACAAGAGTTACAGACGTACATGATAATAGTTCGACAGGTGATACAGATGCAACAACCATAGATGCAAATACTGGAACTACAGATTCTGGATCTATGAATATATGATCTTGAGATAGTACTATCACATACACTGGAACTATATTATATGATTCTGGTACTACTAGATCAGAGACTACGGACGCAAGTATGGGAAATATAGCTATCAGTACTGGGATCATCCAAAACTCAAACACTCAAATATTCCAACAATCAAATACCTGACTCTACAACGTTGGAGTAACTGTAGTAAGTATGATATTTCCTGATATCATCCCAACTCGCCAAGAGCCTACCAATGCGGTATTCACATGAGGAGTCTGGGATTGTGGAACTCATCAACCCTGTCGAATCAATGTGACATTTGATCCGATATTCACTGGAGGATTGCTCGAGAAGAACTATATCTGTGGAGTGATCACGGCTACGGGTACGCTCACGACTTGTAATCCGAATACGCTCTATTTCTCTACTGGCTCATCTTTCTCGTTTCGCCTCACGAGCAAAGTCGATCCGAGTCAGTCGAGGATGGTGAGTTGGGACGTCAGATTTTCAGTTTTACAAAATAGTACTTCTATTGGTTTAGAGATCGACGGCCTGATAGGAGAGATAAACGCAGGAATCATAGATATATATACTGGAATGACGAATACTGGAGCCATTCAAGACCCTAATAGTCTAACACTCCAACAAACAAGATCTGGAGTCATTTTCCCTGAAATCGTTCCTACATATCAGAATTATACCAACACAAGTCACTCAGGAGATACACTTACTTGTGTGACGAGTCCATGTCGGGTGAATTTCACACTCGATCCTATTTTTACTGGAGGACTTCTCGCAAAGAGCTACACCTGTGTGATCAATTACGGCACTGGGCAATACGACTCGTGTAATCCGCCTCAGCTTTATCTAATCGGGACTGGCTCGATCGAGATCATATTGACTCATAGGGCATCCTGACAAAAAGAAACCAAGACATTTGAGATAGTTCAAACTATCCCAATAGTTGTCATCACAACTCCCTGACTAGTATCGATGACTCCCAGTATTCCTGATACTAATCCTCCGATTGCTATTCTCGAATTCGATGGCAAACTCCAGTCATACTACGAACAGATTGATACTTACGAGTTCAATTGCTATACTCTTACTTGTTCGGTCAATCTGAATGCAGATCGCTCGTATGATCCAGGGTGAGGTAAGGTTAGATTCCTCTGGTACTATGGACCCAATGATATCAGAATAACCCGTGATCCAGGTGGTCGCAAGTATGGTCTCGGAGATCATGAGATCTGGCTGCGTGTGATGGATATTGCAGGGAATATGTCTGAGATCAGATATCGGATCCATGTCCTTGGACCTAAAAACGAAGAAGAAAAAATAAAAACCAAGAAAACAAAAGATCTGTCACTCACGAAGACCAAAAGAGAGAGATCTTGAGATCCAGAAACCTCAGGATGACAAAAAAAGAAAAAAAAGAAAAAACCAAAAAAGATGGATTTTTTCGATCCGCCGACGATCACCCTACAAAAGTCGAAATTCATAGAAATAGACGGCGGATATCTGTGTCGTACAAAAACAAAAACTTGTTCACTCAACCTCACTCTCTCTGGTGTAGAGAAGGGTATAATGTACAATTGGGCATACGATGATGGAGAGGTCATCTCATCGAAGAATCCGAGATCCCAAAAACTCTCTCTCGGTTCACATGAGATCGTAGTCACAGCATCCTATAGTGGATCCACTGATGTACTCTGGACACAGACGATATCAGCTAGAGTTGATAAGATCACCAAACCCAAGAAGGCAAAAAAACAAAAAATTTCTGCTAGAAAAACAACTCCAAAAAAAGAAATCAAACCTACTATTATTCATCTCCCCGAGGCTGAGCCACCAACAGATGATATTCCCTATACGACGATGGCTATTGTGTGAGGTATTATTCCAGTGCTCTTACTGAGACGATTTCTCATGGGGATTATATAGATTGCACCCATGCAAACGATCAAAAATGCAAAGAAGTCAATACAAATACATTTGATTTCTCACAGTCTCGGACTATACTCGTATCAGTTCTCTCTTCTCTCGTGCATCTGGTCGGTATTTTTCTCTACAATTTACCGCATCCAAGAGCGGGTGCCATAGCCACCTATGGTGTTCGACTC
>JANNYQ010000003.1:0-18595 GCA_031410215.1 Candidatus Altimarinota bacterium
AGCCAATCCTGAGATCGGTAAAAAAGCAGCAGAAGAGTCAAGTGAAGAGATCAAACAAGCTCTCAACGGTGCTGATATGGTATTCATCACTTGCGGACTCGGAGGTGGTACTGGTACTGGTGCTGCTCCGGTTGTCGCTGAGATTGCTCGCGGACTCGGAGCACTCGTGGTAGGTGTAGTAACCAAGCCATTTGCATTCGAGGGACAACGTCGTACAGCTCAGGCATTCGATGGATTCGAGATGTTGAAATCCAAAGTCGATACACTCATCACTATCCCAAACGACAAGATACTCACTATCATCGACAAGAAGACTCCTCTTCTCGAAGCATTCCATATTGCCGATGAGATACTCAAGCAGGGTGTCCAAGGAGTATCTGAGCTCATCACACATCCAGGTCTGATCAATGTGGACTTCGCGGATGTCCGCTCTGTCATGGAGAACGCAGGATCTGCACTCATGGGAGTCGGATATGGGAGTGGTGAGAGTCGGGCGATCGATGCGGCTCGTGCTGCAATCGAGTCCCCTCTCCTCGAGCTCTCGATCAACGGTGCCAAGGGACTCCTCCTCTCGATCACTGGTGGATCTGATCTATCGATGTTCGAGGTTGATGAGGCGTCTCGTCTCATCAAGGAGCTCTGTGACCCAGATGCAAATATCATATTCGGTACCTCTATCGATGAACGATATACAGGCGAGATCAAGATCACGGTGATTGCTACAGGATTCAACGAAGAAACCAATGCTCAGATCGCATCGATGAGCCGTGGAGGATTCGGACAGAGTCGAGTATTCGGATCTGCACCGACACCTCAGTCACAGCAGCCAACTATGCGACCAATGACTCAGGGAGCATTTGGTGGTCAGACAACTACATCCCCAGAACCACAGAACGACTATGATGTCCCGGCATTTCTCCGTAACAAAATGGGGAAATAACAAAAATAAAAATATAGAAAAAGACTCTCAGCTTACTGAGAGTCTTTTTAATAAGAGATAAAAATTGAATTCTCTCATTTTTTTCATAGGATAGAATATATTGTTACCCAATATATAATATGATCTTCGTCGCACTCGATCTCGAGACCACAGGACTCTCCCCCGAGACCGATACTATCATCGAGATTGCAGCGATCCGATTTGAGATCGATCGAGTTGGAGATGTATTCACGATGAGTGGTAGCGAAGAACACTCTCAGCTCATCCATCCAGGACGAGTACTGACTCAAGAGGTCACGATGATCACAGGGATCACTCCTGCTATGCTCGAGTGAAAACCAAATTTTGAAAGTGTACGAGACAAAGTAAGGGACTTCATATGAGATGCCGTGATCGTGGGGCACAATGTACTCTTTGATATTGCGATGTTTGCAACACATGGAATCGATCTCTCAGCCAACAGGGTCATCGATACATTTGAGCTCTCGGAGATATTCTCACAAGAGGTCGAGAGTCTCAATCTAGGTTTCCTCGCGAATAGATACGGACTCATAGACCCGAGCGAGGACGAACACCGAGCACTCACCGATACGAAGGTGTCGATCCGACTCTTTCTCCGATATCTCGGTGAGGTGAGTAGACTCATTGGTGTGAAAAAACAAATCTGGGATACACTCAGCCCCCGTGATGAGAGCCATACACTTGCTACTCTCTCGTATATCTGTCACGACCAAAAGAAAAAGAAGACTGAAGCTGATACCCATGATTTATTTTTGAATCTTTTGGTATCAGATATTGTACCCAGTACTTCGATTGCCTATCAAACCATGGAAAAATCAAGTTACCAAACTACCCTCATCGAAACTCATGGTGATCGGAGTGAAGAGATCCAGATAATCCATGATGCGTTCCGCTCTCATTCATATATCGCACTCGTAACCCCAGGATACAAAGTAGCAAGTTGGATGTCGGGACTTTTGACGCAAAATAGCATCGAGAATATGGTAGCGATCACACCAGACAAGTGGTGTTCTGTGACATATATGAGAGAGCTACTCACGAGTAATCAGATACTCCCGAGGAAAGAGCTCATACTCACACTCAAGATAGCATGTTGGCTGACCGAGACAACTACATGACTCCTCGATGAGATGAAATTCTATTGAGACGAGCGAAATATGCTTGATATCTATAGATCCAGATCTGACGAATCACATATTTGGCGAGAAGCCTATGAATCTAAGATAGAGCATATTCCAGTACTGATCGTGGACGCATATCATTTTACGAAGCAGATACCTGATAGATACACTATCATGAAGGATCTACCACTCCTCGAGGATATCACCAGACGCTCCTCGAGTGTAGAGATATCGTTCGATCGCCTACATGACGCCGTAGTATCTCTCACGGGAGATGAAGCACTAACACATCTATGAGATATGCTATCGATCATCAGGAATATATATGAATCTATTCCTGATCGTCCGAGTGGACCGCTCGTCTCGCCTCCTGGGGGTCATGGAGAGACATATTTTGTCACACAGGCGATGCTCTGGCATCGCGGTCACAAGTGGCTCGTACATGCATCACGCACACTAGAGAACTCATGGACAACCTGGAAAAGTGAACACCAATACAAGCACCCGAGAAAGATAGAACTCAATATCGAATATATCGATAGGTGTATATCACGACTCGTTGTCTATCATAATATCTGAGATACTAATACCAATATCATCCTCTCGATCCATGAGGAGCGGACTCGTCTCACATACATCCCTCGTAGTGTTGCGGATACGATGCAGTTACTGCTCCATGGATCTACCAGTTATGGGATCAATATATCACGCCCAGAAACTGGCTCATTTTTGATGCGAGAATATGGTATCAATGATACAATCGAGACCAAGGAATTCTTCTATGGAGCATGACAAACAAAAATAACTGTCAACTCTCAACTCTCAACCTCTCATCTCACTCATATCGAGTACCATGCTGGCATCATCCAACCTGGGACAGTGATACTCACCACGAGTCTACGGCACGCCCGAGATCTCGGTCAAGAACTGAGAAAAATACACGGAAAAAATACGGAAGTTCTGATCCAATGACTCTCAGGTGGGAAAGGAAAGATGCTGTCCATATTCTCGAAAAATATCAATCGGACGATACTGATAGGCATAATCGATACCTGGCGAGATGAGTATGCTCTCTGGAAAATCGCAAAACATATCATCATTGCGAGACTCCCATTCGATCCTCCGACTGATCCATATTTTCTCGCAAGGACTGTCGGTATGGCGAACAACTTCTCAGAGTACAGTGAACCAATTGTCACGATCAGACTCAACACACTCATAGATCGTATTCTCACGAGTGGCTATAGTGGACCTATTGGATTAGCAGACTCGAGACTGATGAACACCGAGTGGGGCAAAAGAATTACATGAGAATTATTATAAAAATGAGGAATATAGGTTTCGCAAGTGATTTGTGTTGTGAGTATTTGCATAACGACGTAGAATCTGCTATTCTCATACTATCATAAGTATATTCTCTATGCCAGATACTCCCCTACAGACAACGGAATCCAGTTTTCTCACTGATACACCGACGACGCTCTCGCCTGATAAAACAGGGAAAGCCGAAGAAACACTCTACAATGACTTTTTCCAAGAAAACAGTACTGGAGAGATGAGTCTCGGCGGCAAAAAAGAACGCTCTTCACTCGAAATCCTCGTGAGTATATTACAATATATTACTATATTTGTAGTGATTGTTGGTGTATTATTCGGACTCCACGTCTATATCAGATCGAGTAGTGGTGGATTTCTTGAGAACTATCCATTCCTCTGCCCATATCTGCACTACGATATCGATGTGCTCGCTGAGGAAAAATGATGTAAGAGCGTATTGACTATAGGCAAAGAGTATACTGATAGACAGACTATGCTCGAAGAAAATATCATAACAGGTCTCACTGAATATATACCAATCAAAGTATCTGCGAGCATCCTAGATGCTTCTCCAGAAAAAAAATTCATCATCGATACCTATGATAACAAGCCTCATGTCAATGAAGTACTCGAGGCATTTAGCCGAGTCAAACTCGCATCACAGTCAGTCAGTGGCAATATCGAATGTAATGGACTCACAGTCACCAATGGTAATAGCCTCTCGACACAATGTACGATATATGGATGAGGTATTGGAGATGCTGATAGCAATGGACAGATTGGATCTGCTCGTATTCAGGCAATGCGTTTTATAGAAAATCTCGCGGATACGAGCAAAAGCTCCCTCATACTCGAGAATCAGCCGACATCACTTGGTATCGAAAAAATTAAAAACGACGCAACTACGGTAGGATTCTCGACTCGTACCACTCTTCCGATCCAGGTCCGCTATGTTCCTCTCATTCAAAAACTCTAATTTCATATTATGGCACTCAAAAATCAACGCGAACAACTCATGCACACCATGATGGGGCAAATAACTATCATAGCTATGGTGGGGATTGTCCTATGGATGTACGTCATTCCTAACTATACTGTGCTCTCCAAGTCTGTAGTAGATACAAATAACACAATAGAAAAATTCAAACAAACTAGTAACGATGGTATCCCCTATCCCGAGCTCTCATCTATATTATCGGCTACCAAGGGAAAAGAGGAGCTTCTCGCTATCATGCAGTCCACTCCCAAAGAAACTCAAGATGTCATGGTAAAGGTATGATCAGAACCATATATGTCATGGCTCGATAGTGCCATTGGAGCAAGTTCCAGTGACAAAAAGAAACTCGCCATTAAAAAAGCGAGACTCAATAGCATCCTTCCAACGCTCAATCCTATTAGCAATAACCTAATGGAAGAGACGGTGAGTATGCGAAAATATATTTCATACATCGAAGAAAATATACTCAAACAATTTGGCATTGAGTCAACTGCAGCACTCGGAATCCAGAATATCAAATATGGAAAAAGAGGAACTATAATGCCTGAAGCACTTGGATCCTTTGATACAGAAATCGCATTCGTATCAACCAATCTCGGAATCAGCAAAATGATCGAATACGTCAATACTCTTGGTCACTATGATCTCCTCCTCGATACGGGTGCGACATCCACTGGATCTATTGGTATCATGTCCAATCCATTAGCTATGATAGACTCTCTCTCGCTCCAGAATACTCTCGATCTCAACAAACCAAACGATGAGAATACGGGTCGTATGGTTATCCGATTCTACATACGAGGATCATCTATAACAGATATAGTCTATCTTGGCGAGACGATCAAGTCTCGAAAAGAATCACTCAAAAAGAAGATCGATTCAGCGATTCTCAAATGTAGTACCGATATCACTTGTTCTGGTAAAAAAAATCTAGATCTACTCAATCGCAAGTATAAGGAATTCATTCGAGCTACTACTCAAAACGTAAACCGAACTGGCACTGAGATGATATATATACTATCATCAGAACTCAATTCTATTATCTCTCTCGAAAAAGAGATGACGAGCCTAACAAAATAAATATGCCAAATATCGTAGATACACTCAAAGAAGCAATATACAAGGGGGAAAATATTTCCCAAATATGTGATCTCATCATCATGGGGGCAGTAGAGTCAGGAAGCTCAGATATACATATTGAGCCATTGACCAATATTGTGCGCCTCCGATATCGTCTCGATGGTATGCTCAATGAGATTCTTGAGTATCAGACATTCCTCCATCAACAGGTAGTCGCCCGGTTCAAGATCATGTCGAATCTCAAAATCGACGAGGCTCGTATCCCACAAGATGGCCGTCTCTCGACCGTTATAGATAATAAGGCACTCGACTTGCGTGTCTCAACTCTCCCAACCGTTCATGGCGAGAAGATAGTGATGCGTATCGTCGATAAGAGTAAAAAAATACCAGATATATTCGGACTCGGTATCGAGTGACACAACAAGACACTCCTCGAAAAAGCAATAGCACTCCCAAACGGAATCATCCTCACCTCAGGTCCAACTGGTTCTGGTAAATCAACTACTCTCTACTCGTGTCTATCTAAGCTCAATGCCCCTGATGTCAATATCATGACTCTCGAGGATCCAGTAGAAATGCAGATCGATGGACTCAATCAGTCACAGGTCTTTCCAGATATCGGATATACATTTGCATACGGACTTCGCACTGCCCTACGTCAAGATCCAGACATTATCATGGTGGGGGAGATCCGAGACCATGAGACGATCAATATCGCAATCGAGGCAGCTCTCACAGGGCATCTCGTAGTCTCGACAATCCATACCAACTCTGCAGCAGAGACTATCACTCGTATTCTTAACATGGGTATCCCCGCATTTCTCCTCCCAGCATCAGTGAATGCTATCATCGCTCAGCGACTCATTCGTCGTCTCTGTCCGCATTGCAAAAAACCAGTCCTAATGCAGAATTTGGAACCAAAAATGAAAGCCAATGTCGAAAAGGCCATCAAGCGAACTGCCAAAGATGAACTTATATCTCGCATTCCCACACAGATTCTTCAGGCTCCAACATTTTATGAGCCAGTCGGATGTGGCGAGTGCAAACATATCGGATACAAGGGACGAGTGGGTATCTATGAGATCCTCGAGATCACCAACAATGTCAAAAAAATGATCATAGATGGAGCAAGTGCGACGATGATCAATGAAACAGCGATAGTAGATGGCATGATATCTCTCGAACAAGATGGTATCATCAAGGCACTCAACGGTACTACTTCACTTGCCGAGGTCTACGCAGCAGCAAAGGAGAATGCATAACTAACAATAATCAAATATGGCAGCACTCACTCAAAATCAAGATATCGTCATTCTTGACATCGAAGATGGTCAAAAAGAAGCCGAAGGAGAATCCACTTTGATGTATATCAAGAATTTTTTCTTCAAACAGGGTTCTATTACTCTCAGGCAAAAGGTAGTATTTTTCCGTATTCTCGCAACGATGGTAAATGCGAGTCTCACAATTCTCAAGAGCCTCTCTGCCCTGAAAAAACAAGAAAAAGATCCGAAGATGATCAAGTTCTATGACTTTATGATCAATCGTATCCAGAGTGGTACTACGATGCACGAGGCACTCAATGCATATTATGGTTGCTTCTCGAACGCCGAGGTCTCGATCATCGAGGCTGGTGAACGAACCGGTAAACTCAATACCGCCCTCCTCCAGATCGCGGAACAAACAGAGAAAATCGACTCCATCACTCGTAAGATCAAGGGAGCAATGACGTACCCTATGATTATGATCGTTGGTATGGTAGGTTGTGTGGCTATACTTATGGTGAAAGTGATCCCAACACTAACTAGCTTTTTTTGAGATCCTGCCAATCTCCCTGATGCAACAAGACTCATTATTACTATTAGTGATTTTTTTATTCACTATTATTTTCTCATGATCATGGCGGTCATCGGAGGAGTTATTGGCCTCAATGTATGGAAAAAAACCAAATCTGGAATGTATAGATTCGATGGTATGCTACTCAAAATGCCTATCTATGGGCCTCTCGTGAAGAAAGTAATCCTTTCTCGATTTGCCCGAGTGTTCTCGAATCTACTCGCGAGTGGGGTAGCAGTCGTCGAAGCAATCCGTATAGTATCAAGTGCTGTCGGTAATGAGGTGTATCGTCAGCGACTCCTCCTCCTGAGACAAGATGTCAAAAATGGACAAAAAATTGCTGAATCCCTCGAAGATGATCCACTCTTTCCAGATCTCCTCATCTCGATGATCCGCGTCGGTGAAGAGACAGCTCAAATTGGTACTACAGTTATCAAGATTGCAGATTTCTATGATGAAGAGGTGGATATAGCAATCGCTGGTATCCAGAAACTGATCGAACCAGTGATTCTCGTTATAATGGCGGTGGTTATCGGATTCCTTGCGATCGGTATATTCCAACCGATTATGAACCTAGCAGGAACAATGGGAGGATAGTTATCCTCTATAATATTTCCTTTTACAATAGTCAAAATAACCCTACTTCAGTAGGGTTATTTTGACGCGGAGATACATACAGTATGAGTTGGCTAGTAGCTTTTTATTTTTAAATAAATACTTGAGAAACCCATACAAAATACCTATAATAGATATGAAAATTTTCTGTTACCTACAGTTTCTGTTTGAAAGAAAATATACAGAGAATACTATAGAGTATAATATTTTTATATTAATGAACTCTCCTGATTATACAATTATGCAAAAAAAAACATATATCATTCTTGTCGTGATTTTCCTACTCATCTCTCAGGTATGAGTAGTATGAGCTATAACTAGAACTGTTTTCTATCGTGATCTTATCAATACAGAGGCAGCGTGGATCGCGTCACTACAGCTCCCAACATGAGCTATTGTTACTGGCAATCCTGATTTAGACTGACAGACTCATATTGTTCCATATTTTTCCAATATCGCAGCAATGTCTCTGCTTGATGCTGATAGTGCCAAATACAAGTCTGTAGTAAAAAAATATATAAATTGGTATTTTGATCATCTAAATATGCCTGACTATACCTGATTATATTGATCCATATATGACTATAAATACAATATAAATACACGTAAGGAAACTCTTGACTGAACATGACGATATGATTCTGTAGACTCATATTCTGCTACATTTTTGTCTCTTTTGAGAAAATATCATGAAAAAACAAACGATACTAGATTTCTCAAAAATAAATACTATCTTGTTAGTGCTATAGTCTGAAGTATCCCACAACTTCAGGACCCCACTACATGACTCACCTATGCTCATGATGCGTATCACATCTCATATCTCATGGACAATGCAGAGGTCTATAGATGACTGCTCGATGCAGCGTACCTGTTTCGCAACATATATACAGACGCGAGTAGTCATCTATATTTTCGCATAATGGCAAGTAATATAAAACAGTCTATTGCTAAGTATCTCTGGAGTGATACAAAACAAGCATATTTTCCATATTTTGGTGCAACAACCATAGATACAACTCTATGGTATCCCGATGGTCAGGCACAGGTTTTTCCACTTCTGAACAATCTTGTTCCGACGAGTGTTGGCTGTCGCCAATATGATCGTTTTAGTAGTACATTTCCTGATTGGATTGATTCCAAACACGATGATACTAGATTCCCTGGGGCATTTATGGCCATTGCAGCATATCGTTGTGGTGATTATAGTAATATGGATAGATTTTTGGTGAATTCGGATACATACTTTGCTAGAATATGACACCCATGGGTATGGAATATATCCGAGGCGGCATGGAGTATAGTTGCGGCAAATGCTTGTATCAGGAATACAAAGTGTATCAATAAATAAGCATAGTAGGTGTAGGATTCAATTCAATATTCATCTACTATAGGATACGAAATAGAAATATATACGATATGAGCGTGATGGCTATGATTGTGACACCCAATGTGGATTTTTTTCTTGCTTTTTTCATTTTTTCTTCTATACTCCAGTCGAAATTTAGGAATTTTATAGAACTTTTCATTTTTCATTTTTAGTTTTTATCTATCGTATTATGTTTTCTCTCGAAGCAAAGATCCGTACAGAAGTAGCGAAGATCGCCCGTGTAGACGGTGTGATCCCAGCGGTCGTGTATGGCAAGGATACCCCTTCGACTATGTTGACTGTGGGTGTGTCAGAATTTATCAAGGTTTACCGTGAATCAGGTAAAAACCATGTCATCACTCTCAATGTAGGTAAAAAAGAGTATAATGTACTCGTCCAAGAGGCTCAGAGACATCCTGTCACTGGTGCGTTCCGACACCTAGACTTCCTTGTTGTCGATATGAAAACTGAGGTACATGTCAAGATCGCAATCAAGCTGATCGGCACTTCTCCGGCAATCCTCGAGGGTGGACAGCTCCATCAGTCACTCGATGCACTTGACGTGAAGTGTCTCCCCGCTAATATCGTCGATGCATTCGAACTCGATACAACATCCCTCACTATGGGACATACTCTCCATGTTAGTGATCTAGTAGTCAATGCGAAGAAGTTCACTGTCCTATCACACGCTGAGGAGGCAATCGCCTCTATCCATGCTCCGAAGAAAATCCAAGAAGAAGATGAAGTAGTATCTGTTGGTGATGTTGCGGTAGCAACAGCAAAACCAGCTGCTGAATAATTATATCTCCTAAATACTCTCTCGAATCTTCGAGAGAGTATTTTTTCTTGCTTTTTGACAGAAATCGGTACTATACGATCCAATCAACACCTACCATCCTAATCTCTCAACTCATATGATCATCAAACTCGTCGGCTCAGGCTCTGAGCTCACATCCCTCGAAATCCTCGTCAAACAAGCCCTCACTGAACTCGCTCTCGATGACGCTGTCACACTCGCAACTACTGATGATGCCACATACAAGCTCGAACTTGGTATCACTGAGAATCCTGCACTCGCAATCGAGGAGGAGTCAATCGACTTTCGTGATATGATATTCCAGGGTGAGGTGCCAACCTACGATGAAATCAAATCGATGTTCATCTCGATTCTCGGAGATGAGGAGGATCATGGATCGGGTGGATCGTGTGGCACGGGTGGATGTGGGACCTGCGAGAGCGGTTGTAATGACTAGTTTTAGTATATATCACATCGTTCGTATATTTGTACAAGGATTTATTCTTGCACAAAATCTCAATAAATGCTATCCTGAATGGGTAGTATTTTTTATCTATCGAAATATGGCTCTCTCTCAAGTTCCTTCAGATATAATAGAGGCAAATCAAAAACTTGAACTTTCTGGGGAAGCTAGAAATCGAGTCAATATTGTAGCACAATCAGCAATTGATCTACTTGAAAAAAATCCTGATAACAAATCAGCTATCAGTAAACTTTTCGGAGAAATGGTATCAAACAATCTCCGTGATCCTGAGAATATAGGAAAAATCCAAGATGGTCTATATACGGCTCGTGATGCTCGTTTGAAAAATGCGAATCCAAATGAACGACTCTCTATATTGGAATGATTCTCTGTATTCATGACACACTTCACCCAATGAATCGCCCAGATGAATCGAGATGTAGATCTCAGCAATCAGGCAAATACTCTCAAAAATTGATCTGATGCAAAGATAGCCCAAGTACAATCAACATATGCTCAGATACTAGCAAACAATCATCCAACCCAGACCGCCTAATGGCGGTTTTCTTTTATTCTATCATATTCAGTAACTCTGCTATCGATATAATCCTCACTCCGCATTCTTCTGCTTTTGATCTTTTGGATCCTGCATTGTCGCCTGCGATCAGATAATCGAGTTTTGTAGATACAGATGTTCGTACTTCCCCGCCATGTTTCTCGATGAGCTCGTGTATCTCATCTCGCGATAGCATATCGAACGATCCTGTGACGCAAAACGACTTCCCAGTAGTCATACTAGACTGTTTCTTTTGGGATTTCCCCTCTCAAGTCGGGGTTGGGGGAATTTTTATATTGAGTTCTCCATACAACCGTTCCACTACTTCCCTATTTTCACTCATGTATGCTACAAAGCTCCGAGCCGTCTCTGGTCCGATATCTTTCACCTCGAAGAGATTCTCTTCTCGGATAACAAAGAGAATGTCAGGGAAATGGATTGCTTGTTTCGCTGATATCAGATAACTGATCCCTGCTAACTGCTTCCCTGTCTTCTTTCCTACATTTGCTATCCCGAGTCCTACGAACATGCGGTCGAGGGTGGTGAGTCGTGCTTTTTCGAGTGAGTTGATGAGATTTTGTACTGATTTTTCTCGGTATCACTCTAGTGTCATCATCTGATCTCGATATCTGCCAAGTTGAAATACTGAGGCAAAATCCGTGATCCATCATTGTTCGACGAAATCCTCGATCTGACGAGGACCGAGTCCATCGATATTCATAGCTTGGCGTCCTACGAACATCTCGAGTTGTCATTGTATCTTGGCTGGACAGTGAGTGTTGGGGCAGAAAATCGCAATTTTTCCCGTATCTTGTTCGAGCGGAGTCGAGCATATCGGACATATAGTTGGGATTTCAATTTCTTTTTCACTCCCATCTCGCACCTCAGTGATCACCGATACAATCTCTGGGATGACCTCACCGGCTCGCATAATAAACACACTATCTCAGATATAGACTCACTTGCGAGTGAGCTCATCATAGTTGTGTAGTGTAGCCCGCCTGACCACTACCCCGCCGACATCTACGGCCTCCAGATTAGCAACAGGAGTCACAGTCCCAGTACGACCAACTGAGTGTTCTATACTCACTACTCGAGTGCGAACTTGCTTGGCTGGGAACTTGTACGCAATCGCATATCGCGGATGATGTTCTGTCCGACCAAGGTGATCCCAGAGCGTCATATCGTCCAATTTGAGAACCATACCATCGATATCAAAATCGAAATGTTCTATTCTATTATCAGTTTCTTTTTGTATGATATCTGCCATACTATCGATCCCTGTAACTCGAGCAAACGAAAAATCCTCACATCCAAATCCCCAAAGAACCAATAACTCCATGAGTACATGGTATGTAGCGGGTGAGTTCATCTCGCCAGTGCGGAACATCTCGAGTTGTGGAATAGAGTATGCAAAAAATTGGAGATGACGAGCACGAGTCACGAGTGGATCGAGTTGACGCAGTGATCCTGACGCAGCATTGCGTGGATTGGCGAAGAGTTTTTCATTATTAGCGAGTCGTTCCCGATTGACATGATTGAACGATGTGCGACTCATCATCACTTCTCCACGGATTTCCATACGCTCTACTTTTTCGAGTTCGATTATTTCTTTGGGGAGATTCTCGATCTCCATAGCAGTTAGTGTTACATCTTCTCACTCGACTCCACTTCCTCGCGTGATTGCTTGGGCCAGTTTGCCAAATCGATAGACAACAGCGAGTCCGAGTCCATCATACTTGGGCTGGATATAGTAGTTGAATTCTGTTGGTGCATTTTCCTTGAGGACATTTCGCATTCGTATTTCAAATTCTTGAACCTCCTCTACACTATAAGTATTGTCAAGCGATATCATAGGATATGTATGTGCCACTTTCTGGAATTGTCCTGATGCGAGGATCGCAAGTTGAGCTGTCGGAGAATCCGCATCGAGCATACCACAGTCAGACTCTGCACGAGCGAGAGCATGAAAGAGCTGATCATATTCAGTATCTCCTATGATGGGTGACTCTACAATATGATAGAGTCTATTGTGCTCGCGAATTACCTCACGGAGTGTGAGAATATCATCTTTTCGGATATTATTGATTCTCGTGAGATAGTCGCGAGAGAGCGAGAGGAGTTCGGATGGATTCATAGGAGTGAGTATAGGGAGATTTTTATGAAAATCAAAATTGCTTTTTTCTCATTTTCCCCTATAATTTTCCCGTTTATTTCGGGATTTTATTTTCCTATATTCCAACTCATAACCTAACAGTACTATGCAATCCGTCGTCACCCGCAAGAATAGCTATACGCTCTCGATCAATATCCGCGAATCAGGTGTCGAGCTCGAGAAGGCTCGCCAACACATCATCGAAGATATCAGGGCCAATGGCAAGGTTAAGGGATTCAAGCAGGGATCTAGTATTCCTGAGGCGGTCATCGTCCGCGAGTACGGTGAGGAGGTCATCCGCGAGCGAGCACTGGACCGTGTGATGAACCATATCTACCCGAAGATCCTGAAAAAAGAAAACATCGTCCCAGTCGCCGCTGGTAATATCACTGAGGTGAAGAGTACTGATCCGATCGAGCTCACTCTCGAGGTGGAGGTATTCCCTGAGATCGAGGTAGATGAGGCGAAACTCGACAAAATCAGAGTCAAACGAACTCCGATCACGATCGACGAGAAAGATATCGATGCTGAGATCACAGCGATCAAGGCGAGATTCACACATTTTCATGAAGCTGGTTCTCACTCTGAGGACGGAGCTGATACATCTCATGCCCAGATCGAGACAGGAGATCGTGTCACGGTCACAGCTCAGTGATATGAATCAAAGAATGGTACAGCCATCAAAGAAACCTATGTCCCGAGCTACCCACTCGTGATCGGATCTGCATCATTTATCCCAGGATTTGAGGAGGAGCTTATCGGATCCAAGGTTGGAGATGAAACAGGATTTGAGATCATATTCCCTTCTACATACCATAGTGAAGAATTCCAGTCTCGGAAAGTTTACTTCGTAGCCATTATCGAAAAGGTAGAGAAGCCTCATACTCCAGAGTTCACTCCAGAATTCATCAAAGATCTCCGTGGAGTCGAGACAGATATGGCAGGATTCCGCGAGATCATCCGTACTGAAATCACGAACAAAAAAGAAGCAGAAACTCGCCAATTCGATGAGAATACACTCATGGAGCAGATGCTCGCAGTGGCAACATTCGAGGTGGGACCTACTCTCCTCTCACAGGAGATCGACCAGATATATCGTGAGCACGCATCGAACCTGGAACAACAGGGTCTCGATATCAAATGATACCTCGAACATGTGAAAAAATCAGAAACAGAATACAAAGAAACTGTTGTAGGACCTGAAGCATTGAGACGTGTCAAAGCCGAGCTTCTCCTGCGTAAGATCAAAGAAATCAAGGGTACAGATGCTACTGATGATGAGGTCAAAACTGAGGTAGACAAGGTCATTGCTCAATATAGTAGCAATGAAGTGTCAGAACGACTCAAGGCGAAGCTCGTCCCTGGAGATACCTACTATGAAGATATCAAAAATCGTGTCATCTATCGAAAAGTAGTGGACGGATTCTGGGCATAATTTTAATAATCCTTTACTTCAAAAGTAAGGGATTATTATTTATATAATATCGTCAATTGCTTCACACGGTTTTCACTCTGTGAGATTTGAAAAGTTGGGGTTTTTCTGTATAATCCAGCAGATTTTTTATAATTCATTGTACCATATCAGCCCTCCCCTATACTGTCAAACCAATCTACTAATATACTCTCAATGTTTTCTTTTATCACCGCAATATTCGCCAACAGCTCTGAGAAACGAGTCAAAGCATACCGTAGAGAACTCGAACAAGTGAAAATAATCGAACTCGAATATGCTACTACTATCACGACAGTCGAGCAAGTCCAAGCAAAGACCCATGAGTTCCAGTCTCGTTTTACTGGCCTCGATATCACTGATGCGACTGATTTGATCGCGATCAAACAAAAACTCGAATCCACCAAGTATGAAGCATTTGCCCTGCATCGTCGAGCTTGTGAGATCATCTATGGTCAGGAGTTCGACCTTGGTAACTGACATAAGATCACCTGGAATATGATCCCCTACGATGTACAGATCATCGGTGCGATGACGCTACATGGTGGCAATATCGCTGAGATGCGGACGGGTGAAGGTAAAACTCTGGTAGCAACGATAGCTGCCTACCTCAATGCTCTCGTAGGTACTGGAGTCCATATCGTAACCGTGAACGACTATCTCGCTCGTCGTGATGCACAGGAGATGGGGATCATCTATAATACACTCGGACTTTCTGTCGGTGTGGTATCTCATGGGCAATCATTTGATGAGAAAAAATCGGCTTATGCATCGAATATAGTCTATGCAACAAATAATGAGCTCGGCTTCGACTATTTGCGTGACAACATGGCATCGAGTGTAGAGCGTCGAGCAATGGGCATGAGGTGGTTCGCAATCATCGATGAGGTTGACTCAATCCTCGTGGATGAGGCTCGTACTCCACTCATCATATCGGCACCTGATGCGGAGGCAACCAACCAATATGCTCGGTTTGCTGCTATGGCTCGGTCACTCGTGAGTGAGACTCACTACAAAATCGATGAAAAGCAGAAGACCGCAACTCTCACTGAAGTTGGTATCGCACAGATCGAGGAATATATCGGTGTGGACAATATCTATGTGAGTCAACATTTCAACGATCTCCATCATATCGAGAACGCGTTGAAAGCAAGTGCCGTATACAAGCGAGATGTCGACTACCTCATCCGCAACGATGAGGTAATGATAATAGATGAGCACACAGGGCGTGTCCTATCAGGTCGTCGCTACTCTGATGGATTGCACCAAGCAATCGAGGCCAAGGAGTGAGTCACCGTACAACAAGAGTCTCGTACGCTTGCATCTATCACTTTCCAGAACTATTTCAGATTGTACAAGAAACTCTCAGGAATGACAGGAACTGCGAAGACGGAAGAAGAGGAATTCTACAAAATCTACTCACTCGAGGTTATCCAAATACCTACGAACAAGCCAATCAAGCGGATCGACCGTTGAGATCTCCTATTTCGTAGTGAGAAGGGCAAATTTGACTATATCGTCCGCCTCATCGAGGCTCTCCATGAGAAGGGACAACCGATCCTCGTAGGTACTGTATCAGTAGCAAAAAGTGAGTATCTCTCAGATCTCCTCGCAACTCGAGGCGTTCCACATAATGTACTCAATGCCAAGCAAGACTCCCGAGAAGCCGAGGTCATCGGAGCAGCGGGATGATATGGAGCTATCACGATCGCCACCAATATGGCTGGTCGTGGTACCGATATCAAGATTGATGATCGAGTACGGACACTCACTGGGGTCGTCCAACTCGATGGCGCCGCAGGCTCACAAGAGTACCCTCTTGGTGGACTATTTGTCATCGGTACTGAAAAACATGAGACTCGCCGTATCGATAATCAGCTCCGTGGGCGATCTGGTCGACAGGGAGATCCTGGGCTTTCACAGTTTATGATATCTCCACAGGATGATATTATGCGTATTTTTGGTGGCAATCGACTCTTCTCAATACTATCGAGTTTTGAGTCACATCCCGAACATGATCCTCTCATAGAATCTAAGGCACTCATGAGAAATATCACAACGATACAGAAGCAAGTCGAAGGTCGAAATTTTGATATACGCAAACATATCCTCGAATATGATGACGTACTCAACCAACATCGTCTTGCTATCTATGCTCGTCGCAATCGTATCCTGGAAGGAGCGGATGTCCATAGTGAGGTTGTCGATATGATCGAGAGTGAATCAGAGCGCCTCGTCGGACTTGTAGATACCTCTGCGACTTTATCAGCGATGGATGCAGATACTCTCACCGCTATAGCAAGTGAGGTCAATTCTTTCAGTGAGACGGATATCGCCCGAGTCGAGGACTATTCTAGCGCTATTGATACCGAGTCATTGATCACAATTACTCAGACACTCCTCTCGGGTAAAATAGAGACACTCCGCAATAGTGGAACAGAAGAGGAATTCGCCGAGTTTGAACGTCGTCTCACGCTCGCAGGTATCGATGAGCTCTGGATGCAACATATCGACCGTATGGCTCACCTTCGCGAAGAGGTAGCATTTGAGGGATATGCACAAAAAAATCCTCTCGTAGTATACAAAGAGCGAGCCTACGATCACTTCGTTGCGATGATCCACACGATCGAGCACCGTGTGATCAAGTGACTGATCACCGCCCGAGCAAGTGAGTCTATTGATACAGTCAATCTGGAAGAATCACTACTCACAAGCTATCTCGAGACAGCAGAGGCGACCCATGCGGAGAATGCAACTATAAGTGATGAGTGACGAGTAGCTGTATCGATGCTCCATAGAGAGGATCGTCCTATCAACAAGTCGATAAAATCAGATGAGACAGCTACGAGAGAATCAAATCTCCCAGTAGTCGGCCGTAATGATCCTTGTCCATGTGGCAGTGGAAAAAAATACAAACAATGTCACGGAAAATAAACAAATAGCTACAAGATAGGAGGGATCAACTTATCTACCTACTATTTTTTACTAACTATCCCATATCCTTTATGTCTACTTCAGAATCATCATTCATAGAAACTGATCTCCAAGGGGTCAACTCTAGCTTCTCAGAATTCATTACTTTTTTGAGAGATTTTGTTATTATCTTGATTGTGGTATTTTTTATTCGGACTTTTGTCATTACACCGTTTCAGATAAACGGAGCATCGATGGAAGCGAGCTACCATGATAAGGAGTTCATCCTTGTAGATAAGTTCTCATACTTGGACTTTGCTCAGGATATGAGTGAACCTACAGATAGTAGTATATGGAACTATCTATCTTCAATCTGGCAACAGATCCCGATCCATATAGGCGATCCTCTACGAGGTGATGTTGTTGTTATCAAGCCACATGTTGATAAAACTCGAGAACATTATATCAAACGAGTGATCGGTATGCCAGGAGATATTATCAGATTCGAGAGCGGGAAAGTATCTCTACAAGTCGCTGGAGGGAGTGGATTCGTCACGATACACGAACCATACCTCTCACCATCCAATAGTGGACACACTTATCTCCCTGACTATATAGAGGGCAATCAGTTCCTTATACCGGCTGATGCGTACTGGGTGATGGGTGACAATAGACAGAACTCGGCAGATAGCAGACAGTGTTTCCAGAATTGTTTCTGAGTCGGGACGGGTGCTCACTTCATTAAGAGATCCAACGTTGTGGGACGTATTCTCATTGATTTTGGATATTTCAATATTTTCAGCGAGGGATGACTACTGAAGAGTGGCAAATTCCAGTGGACACATGCTCCACGATTTCTATCGCATCCTCGTCAGGCAAGTTACCTAGAATTCGAGAGTTTTTTGTATGCTCGTATAGATTTCTATTCTTACTTTTGGATCCGGGTTCACTCGCTCTATACTTGCTCAC
>JANNYQ010000004.1:0-9071 GCA_031410215.1 Candidatus Altimarinota bacterium
TCCAGTATCATGTCATCATCAGCATTGTTATTCATCACTGTCGTTATTCAATAGAGCCCGTTTCCCATATAGACGACTCCGAGGTATTTTCTGAGTATTTCATCTTTGGCATATTTGTTCTCTATGATGATTGCTCCGATAGCTTCTCGGATTTTTTGGATGATTGTGCGAGGGGCACCACTATAGTATGCATTCTTGATATATTGCTCAGTGATCGTCGATCCACCACGAACTATGGCACTAGCTCAGAGATTTTGGTAGAGACTGGCGATCTTTGCTGTCATATTGATTCCACTATGCTCATAGAATCTGGCATCCTCGATCTCCACTATATTCCTCACGAGGTCGGTCGTGAGAGATCCTGAGTATGGGAGCGAGTAGCCTCAGGTGCGTCACTTGTCAGTTATTATTTTTCATGTTCGATCTCTGAGTATGAGATGACCATAGGTTGTATTCGGGTTTTTGCTGACAATAGTCCAGACATCTATCACAAAAAAGGCGACGAATACAAAGATGACAAGAGATATGAAGAGAATGATTTTTTTCACGAGAATCATCATATCCACAAAAAATCTTTTGACAAATACAATATTTCGCTATAATCCACTCACTTCTATCGGAGACAGTAGGTTGCTCACAAGGCATAAAAATACCCTACCGAGGTGGACAGTTAGATCATAGAGCTTAGAACTTAGTTATTAGATGCATATCTAAATCCTAAATCCTAAATCCTAAAATCTCATTCTGTTCGTACGATATGTGCGGATTTTTTTTATCCCAAATATTGTCAGAGGTTGTATCACAATACTATTTGTATTCGTAATTCATCATTCGTAATTCATAATTTTTTCCCACACATGGCTGTTACAAAAGCAAAAAAAGCAGAACAACTCGCAGTTCTCGAGGCACACCTCAAGACGGCTACGAGTGTCGCATTCACCTCTAATACAAAGGTAACTGTTCTCGAGATCTCCGCTCTCAAGAAGGATCTCCGAGCACAGAATGCGATCTACCTCACAGCAAAGAAGACTCTCATCCGTATCGCATTCAAAACAGTATACGGTGCTGATGTCGATCTCGCTACTCTCCCTGGTCAGGTCGGTCTCGTCATCTCTCAGGGAGATGCACTTGCTCCATTCTCTATTGCTAACAAGTACGCAAATGATTGGAAAAAGGAACAGAAGATGACATTCGTCGCTGGATATATGGAAGGTCGTCTCATGGACGCGACAGAGACTGCGAAACTCGCAACTCTCCCATCTCGAGAGGTACTCCTCGCGAAGCTCTTCGGATCTATGATGTCTCCTCTCTCTGGTCTCGCTCGATTTTTTGACGCTGCAGGCAAGGATCTCACGGCGAAGTCTCTCACCAAGGTGGGTGATCTCATCGGATCTGCTGATGCTCCAGCTCCAGTCGCTGAGGCTCCAGTAGTTGCAGAGGTAGCAGTTGCTCCAGTTGCTGAAGTTGTTGCTGAGGCAGCTCCAGTCGCTGAGGTTGCTACAGAAGAGTCTCCAGCTGCATAGTTGTCGTCTCGTATGCTGTTTCCTTCGGGAGACAGTTACGAGATGAGAATCTCGTGAATATATTTATTTTTTTTCTTTTTTTATTATGGCTGACCTTTCAAAGAACGCAGAGAAGATCATGGAACTCGTAGAGGCTCTCACGATCGTCGAGCTCGCTGATCTCGTATCTGCTATGGAGACGAAGTTCGGAGTATCTGCTGCTGCTCCTGTAGCTGCTGCAGGTGCTGCTGTTGCTGGTGGTGATGATGAGAAGACAGCATTCGATGTTGTTATGACATCTGCAGGTGCTGCGAAGATCGCGGTTATCAAGGTAATCCGTGAGATCACTGGTCTCGGACTCGCTGAGGCAAAAGGACTCGCTGACAACGGTGGAAATATCAAGACTGGAGTCAAGAAGGATGAGGCTGAGAAAATTAAGACTCAACTCACTGAGGCTGGTGCTACAGTTGAGATCAAGTAATTGATTTCTTCTATCTCAAAAATCCACTCGAATTTCGAGTGGATTTTTTTGGTTTTTGTGTATAATCGGTTCACTATTTTTATATCAATATTTATGTCTCCTATCCTCGTCTCCACTATCCGTCAGAAGTATCTCGACTTTTTCAAAAGTAAGGGACACGCGATCATCCCATCCGCTCCACTCGTACCTGAGAACGATCCATCAGTGTTATTCAACACGGCGGGTATGCAACCACTCATCCCATACCTCCTGGGTGAGCCACATCCATCTGGTCGGCGACTTGCTGATGTACAGAAGTGTGTACGAACAGGAGATATCGATGATGTTGGTGATAATACGCATCTGACATTTTTCGAGATGCTCGGGAACTGGTCTCTAGGAGATTATTTCAAAAAGGAATCCATCGAGATGAGTTGGGAATTCCTCACGGATAAAAAATGGCTAGCACTTGATCCTGAGATGATTTCTGTCACTGTGTTTGAGTGAGATGCCAATGCTCCACGAGATGAGGAATCAGCAATAATCTGGCAGTCGATCGGTATGCCAGTGGATCGTATCGCATATCTCCCAGCGGAGGATAACTGGTGGGCAGCAGGTCCTACGGGTCCATGTGGTCCTGATACGGAGATATTCTACTGGATGGGAACAGGTCTGCCACCCTCAGGATCCAATGTAGGCAATGATCCATCGAGTTGGATGGAGATCTGGAACAATGTATTCATGCAGTACAATCGAGTGGATGCGAATACTCTTGAGTCACTCCCAGCACAATGCGTAGATACTGGTATGGGTATAGAGAGATGTGCCGTCACACTCAACAAGTATGCGAGTGTCTATGAGACAGATTCGTTCGCTCCAGTGCTACAAAAGATAAGAGAAATCGTAGGGGAAGGAAACTATATGGAGCGATCAGCTCGTATCATCGCAGATCACCTGCGTACTGCGACACATATGATCGCTGATGGTGTCACTCCGAAGAATGTAGATCAAGGATATATCCTTCGCCGACTCATACGCAGAGCTATCCGTGAGGCATACAAGATGGGGTATGAGCTTCCATTCACGACGATTATCGCAGATAT
Source organism: Candidatus Altimarinota bacterium (assembly GCA_031410215.1). Lineage (GTDB taxonomy): Bacteria > Patescibacteriota > Gracilibacteria > BD1-5 > UBA2023 > JABFSX01. The sequence continues at coordinate 3,066 of JANNYQ010000004.1, forward strand.
ATATATCGAGCAATTCTCTGGTATCTATGATAGTGTTGCGAATAACGCAGAGAAGATCCGAACTGAGCTCGCCATCGAAGAAGGGAAGTTCTCGAGGACGCTCAAAGATGGTGTGAGAGAGTTCGAGAAGATCGTGAATGGGTTCAAGATTGCGTTCGAACGCAGTGGACAATCGATCACTCAGATATCGGGAGGGAAAGCATTCACCCTATTCGATACCTATGGATTCCCACTCGAGATGACCGTAGAACTCGCGAAAGAGAGTGGACTCACAGTCGATGTAGAAGGGTTCAAAACCGCATTCGAAAAACACCAAGAACTCTCTCGTACGGCGTCAGCAGGCAAGTTCGTCGGATGACTCGGCGATAACTCTCCTGAGACTACAGCACTCCACTCTGCCTGCCACCTGATGCTCGCTGCACTGCGAGAGGTGCTCGGGACGCATGTATCACAGGCAGGATCCAACATCACGGCTGAGAGGCTTCGGTTCGACTTCACTCATATGGAGAAGATGACGAGCGAGCAGATCGCAGCTGTCGAGGCATATGTGAATCGAGCTATAGAGTCAGGACTCACGGTGACGATATCGAACATGGACAAAAAAGAAGCTCAAGAGACAGGAGTATCTGGGGCTTTCTGGGAAAAATATCCAGATATCGTGAAAGTATATTCTATGGTGGGAGCGGATGATGTAGTATACTCTATGGAGCTGTGCTGATGACCTCATATCGAGAACTCTCAGAATATGGGACGATTCCGTATAGTGAAAGAAGAATCGAGTAGTTCGGGGGTGAGGAGGATCAAGGCGGTGTTGGAAAAGTAAGTATTTTTATGAAAAATAAACCTCTCCCACATTCCCACTGGCGTCACTACAAGTCTACTGGATGAGTAGATCATACCTATGAGGTCATCGGTATTGCTCGTCATTCAGAAACTAATGAAGATATGGTTGTATATCGTCCGATCTATGCTCCAGAAGAAGGGAATTGGGTGTATGGATATCACTTTGCAACTCGTCCTCTCTCGATGTGGTATGATATCATGGAACATGCCGGTAAACAAGTTCATAGATTTACCCAGATTGATTAGTCTTTCTTGCTCATACAGACAAAATATTCCTCGAAACTCCGTTCTCTACACGCTTCTGGCCTGAATCGGTTTACTTTAATAAAATTTTCCTTGAGCGGGCACATCAGATCATTAACATCCTCACCGACGAATATCTTCAGGACGAGATTGTCTCACTTCTTCAGAGATACCCTCGCTATATTGAGGATAGCGAGATTGAGCTCTACTGATCTACGCCAATCATCCCAGTGGTCGATGGGGCGATATCTGAGGTGATGAGGTTGAACTGTCCTATAGAGTATAGCGATTGCGATCCAAGTATAGAGAGCAATAGTTGACTATTGTTTTATAAAAGTACTGTTCATTTTTTGATAATGATATGCAATATATTTTTGTAAAAAATATCAGCAAGCCTACTATCGATTTATATGACATATAAATTTATAGAGTCAACATTTGCTCATAGGGATACATCGCAGACTACAAATAACTATTTGAGTATATACCCATGACCGTATATGGTTTTAATATTGAGCTCTATTCAGATTTTTTTCCGGAGTTTTGAGAGGGTGGAATTGATTGTATTATCTGTGACATCATGGAGACTATGTCTTCACCATATCGTTGTGACAAGTAAATCCCGACTTATTATTTCTTGTTGTTCCTTGAGGAAGAACGCCAGTAACATAGACTCCTTATGATTGAGGTTTATTTTACTATCTCAGACATGTGTTTCGTGATTATTCGGATCGTAGGTAATATCTTTGTATCTAAGAAGTGTATGTGGAGTGATGTCTATTGGTCTCCTGAGAAGCGCCCTAACTCTAGCAATCAGCTCATCAGGAAAAAATGGCTTTGTTAAGTAATCATCGGCACCAATATTGAGTCCGTAGATGATTTTTTCACTATCTCCATACCCAGATACGATCAGGATTGGTGCTCGACACTTATTGCCAGCTCGTAGTCACATAATGATATCAAATCCACTCCCATCACCCAGAGAGATATCGATAATATAGAGCTGAGAACTCATGCTCCCATGTACCATGAAGTCCACATAGCTATAAAAAGCAGTGACAGCATATCACTCATTTTCGAGTTTCTTTTTGATTTTTAGTCCCAGGATTTTTTCATCATCGATGATGGATATATGCATATAGAAGGGTATATAGATGATATTAGATATTATTTTGATATTATCAAGCTGTAATGAGTCAAAATATAAAAAAAACTCAAAAAAATCAATATTTGAATAATAATTATGCATATATAGGCATATATTCTATATTGTAGGCATATATTCTATATTGTAGGCATACTATTACTTAGATATTTGTACAGGTGAAATAGGGTCTATAGTTGATATAGTGAGACTTATTGTTATAATCTTGCAGATTATTTTTGTCACATACCTCTCTATGCGATCACTCTCCCTCGGTAACCGTTGGACTCGGCTCACAGCACTCGTGCTTTTACCAATTCTCACGGTCAATATCCTGTCTGTATCGCTCGTCACTGCAGCGTCAGGAGATGAGTATCTCACTGGATCTCATGATCCGATAGTAGAGATGATCGCTCCAGATGTCTGGCTCGATGCAGCTCTCGCAGAGCAGACAGGATCGATTAAACAGGTTCTTACCGAGAGTGGAACAACTGAACTCATCCTCACGGGGAGTGAGCTCACTCTGACAGGGGAGACTACGCTTACCCCAGATCAGACGGGGCCAATGGTATCTGAGTCCTCAGGTACAATCGACATCATAGGAACAGGAGAGACTGTATCTAGCGGTATCGTCATGACAGAGACCCATTTGATAGACAAGCAGGAAGATATGGTACTCAAGGCTGATGGTGATATAGAGGTCAATACTGGTATCGTGCTCGAAGATATCAGCCAAAGAGTCACGATGGAGATATCAAATGGTACTATCATCAATACGGTCGATGCTTATGGGCAAGAGGTAGAGGGGAGTACTGGACAAGTTATTCTTGACTCTAATCTCGACGAAGCCCAACGAACAGAAATTGAGATAGACACTACTATACAAAAACTCGGGAAATGAAGTAAACAAGCTCTCGATACGGCATTTGAGATCGGACCTACTGATCGCCATATGATATTCTCGAAGCCTGTTCGAGTGACGATGGATATGGATCCTAGCCTCGAATGAACCAAAGTCGCTATCCTGGTCAAGCACGCCACTGATACGGAATTTGGTACAGAGTGACTCTCTACTGACCCACTTTCGACCTGTATGTCCGATGGTTTATCAGATACTCCTAGCAGTACTGTAGTAGTAGAGAATTCTCAAGTCGTATTCTATACTTGTGGTGCATCGACATTTGCCTCGACGGCATCATTTGCCCCTCTTACCACAGTATGTAGTACTGATACTACTTGTGCGGATGCGAGTACTCGTATATTTACAGGAGTCGTTGCGACTGGTACCAATCTCCCAACAGGCTCTAAAATAACTGGTGTGACACTGACTCTGGATTGGCAGGCGTTCGGTGGAACTAATCCCCAAGCTCCTGCTACGACCAACTGTTTTCCACAAGAAAAATCATTCACACTGAAGTCACCAAGTGGTACGATTATAACATTATTTCCTGGAGGGGCCGCATCTTTTGCTGCGAGTCAGACAAGTTGTCCTCGGTCAGTGCTTCTTTTTACTGATACTGGTGCTGCTGCAGTCACAGTAGCTAGTACTATCACGGCCACTGGCACCTACAAGCCTCAAGCGGGTACATTTGCTTCACTCAATTGACAGAATCCGTTCTGAAATTGGATACTCACTATGGTTGATAGTGCCAATACTGATGGTGTGAGTATGCGAGGATATACAATCAATATTGTTGGTAGTATACCACCTGTTACCAATGGTGATACAGGTACAACCGCGATGAATACATCAGTGCTACTCACTGTAGTATCCAATGATACTGATGCAGATACAGGAGCTGTACTATCGGTGACAGGGATCACTGTCCCAGTCAATGGTACGGCTGTTGCGAGTGGTTCTCAGATATTTTTTACTCCCGCTATTGGAACATGTGGGGCAACTTCGTTCCAATATCGAGCTATCGATGAGCTCTGAGCAAGTGGCAATCTCGCTACCGTATCGATGACCGTCACCTGTAACGCTCCACCAGTAGCCAATAATGATACCTTGACTGTTGTAGAGGATACTTGAGCCACACTTCTCAACATCATAGCCAATGACACCGACTATAATACGGGAAATATTGTCTCCATATCTGGCATTGTCCTCTCTCCGACCAAGTGAAGTCTATCAATCTCTGGGACTACCAATGTTATATATACGCCCACAACCAATGCATGTGGATCTGACGTATTCACCTATCAGGCCAAGGATCAATCAGGAGCACTATCAAATATAGCCACAGGATCGATCACTATAACCTGCGCGAATGATATACCCACATCATCTAATGTAACTCAAGCATCGAATGAAGATATACAGTTTGTATTTACTGGTGGATCATTTCCATTTATCGATGCGGATAGCGGTACCGTGATCGCGAGTGGAACTATCCTCTCGGGCGTGACGATAGTATCACTCCCTGCAACAGGCATCCTCAGGCTTTCTGGAGTTGCTGTATTTACTGGACAAGTAATCGCCTCTTGAGCACTCACTACACTTACCTATGACCCAGTATCCAACGGGAATGGTACACCGTATACCACATTCACATTCCGAGTGACAGACAATGGTGGACTCACATCAGTAGCTACGTATACCTATCAGTTCAATATCACCCCTGTCAATGATGCACCGACAGCAGTCAATGATGTGAGATCTACATCTGAGGATACTCCTGTGAACTGGAATCTGAGATCCAATGACTTTGATATCGATGGTACAGGGGAGACACTCACTCATAATACTTGGACACAACCTACCAATGGTATTGTTACACAGTCTGGTATATTTCTCAATTATGCTCCTACTCTTAACTACTGTGGGGCTGATACATTTGACTATACAATCAAAGATCAAAATAATGCCGTATCCAATACTGGAACTGTATCTATCACTGTCACGTGTGTGAATGACGCACCAGTAGTAGTCGATGATAGTGGTAGTATCAATCAATCTGGTACAGGATTCCTTGCTGTTCTCATCAATGATACAGATCCAGATACAGGCGATACGAAGACGATCTCTGGATATACTCTACCGAGTAATTGATCAATCCTTAAAACAGCAACAGGATTCACCTATACGGCGAATTCGACATTTTGTGGAGTGGATACTTTCGCATATCGTATTGTAGATACCGCATGATTATTCTCCAATACAGGTACTGTGACTGCTACAATCATCGCATGTGATACCACTAATCCAATCGTCACGCTCTCCGGTTCTTCCACCATAACCGTCGCTCAGGGTTCTCTCTACACCGACGCATGAGCCTCATGGACAGACAACAATGATGGAACTGGTAATACAATAAGTGGTATCTATGGTGCTACGGGATCATTCCAAGCAAGCGGATCCGTCAACACCGCAGTCGTCGGAACATATACCATCCAATACCGTAAGGTAGATGCTGCTGGAAACCCATCTACCATCCAAAATAGAACTGTCACTGTCACTGACCAAACCGCTCCAGTCATCATCATGACGGGCTCTTCCATCACGATTAACTATGCTTCTGGATATACCACTGGATCTGGAGTCTCATGGACAGACAACAATGATGGAACTGGTAATACCCTCACGGGAACGTATAACGCCACCGGATCATTCCAAATGTCAGGAACCACCATCACCGCACTCACCCCTCCTGGAGTCTACACTCAACAATACCGCAAGGTAGATGCTGCCGGAAATGCCAGCACGATAACAAATAGAACCATTACCGTGAATAACTCGGTTATTCCAGTGGTGACACTGTCAGGATCTGCATCTC
>JANNYQ010000005.1:0-19907 GCA_031410215.1 Candidatus Altimarinota bacterium
GCCAAAATCCAAATCCCATTAGCACTCTTCTCATGAGCGATCCAGCCAGGGACAAGTAGTATCAATCCAACCACAGCTACTCCTATAGTTGTGACTACAGGATCAATCACACCAACAGCTCCTACCGCACTAGTAACAGCAAGCGGGGAGATATTATTTGCCACTATCGAGAAAAACTATGGAGCCACTTATGCAGGATTCATCAAGCGGATTATCTCTGAGTGGGACAAGGTCAGAGAAGCCTATGTGATGCCAAAATGAGCTCAAATCGGAGGGTATGAGTTCGTCGCGACAGGATCACTCGACCATGTATTCGTCGATATCATCTATACTGGATCAGTATCATGAACTGGGATATATGATGCGAAGATCCTTTATCAGTTCGACAAGACCACCTATGCTCGCAAACTCATCTGATTCTTCGAGTATAACTCGACGACAGGATACTATATGACAAAAACAGGGAAAAATATATTCCCAGGAGTCAAGCGAACGTGGGTAGCTGATCCTCGTATAGTGTCACCTGTAATCTCACCCACAGTCGGTACTACTAATAGTGTAACTGTCACTCCGTCAACCAATACGACGCCCGTGACCTATGCAGATATCGAAGCTGCGTATGGTGCCAAGAGATATCTCACTACAATCTCACTCTCGAGCAACTGGCTCACAGCCAATGCACCAACTCTTGATGTACTGCGTATCAGATATCGGACATATTTCATCATAGCAAAGTATAATGAGGCTCTCGCTGAGATTGAGAAGATCAAATGAATTAATCAGCTCTCTGCTGCAGTTGCTTGCGAGGGGTATGTGATCGCTACCTACGCAAAAAATACGACTGCAGCAAATGGATACAAGGCAATCTGTAGTAAGAAATAAATTTTAGAACTGAAAACTGAGTATTGAGAAAAATCTGTAGAAATAAATATAGAATATCATATGATGTTCTATATTTATTTTTAATGACTCACTCACTTACTCTTTGCGAGTTTGGATTTGAGGAGTCTGATTTTATCTACTTTGCTATCGCCAGTCGCTATCCCAAAGCTCTTCCCACATCCACATCTCGTAATCACCGAATCACTTTTCATGATCCATTTTTTCCCCGTATGCGTGATATAGGCATCAGTGAGAGTGGATTCACCTCACTCGGCAATATATACAACAATATCGATACTCCCGTTTGGGATAGGGATATAGGAGGGGAGGATAATATTCTCGTGCACCTGTATACTTGTACCCTCGCAGCCAGATGCAATGAACTCGAGAGAGATCGATCTGATATTGCGAGATTGCCAGTCGGAGATAGTGATAGGGTCGAATTTGAGCATATGATTTTGGTTATTTTCCTTGATATTCCCAGATTCCATTTTTTTCCCTGACGCTGTATCCCTGGTGTATCTGGAGTGTCGGTATCATTTTGAGCTTGCCGATTCGTATGAGGTCATTTCCATTTTTTGCATTGGTTCATTTCGCGAGACCTGCTACGTAGCTCAGATAGATACTCTTGATACTGCGAGTCGTCATATCATAGCAATTGTCACTAGAGTTAGATATGGGATTGTTTTCTTCTCTGGTATCTTTGAGATTTTTGTCAGCCTTGCTGAGCTCATTTATCCAGGTGATATTAGGTTTCCTTTTTGCTATGAGATTCTCTATGAGGTCAGTTGCCACTGCTCGACAGCTATAGGGATCGACATCGTATCCTGTAGAGCCTATGAGGGCAAAATTGAGTGCACTCGCCATATAGTCACCTTCCGCCGAGAGTGCTAGAATTCCAAGGATCCGACTCGCTTTTGGTCCGTCATCATTCATGCTAGCGATCTTGTAGTATTCGGATGCTTTTGCTTTGTTCTCACCCATCTGGTAGGTCGTGAATGCTAGATAGTAGGGGAGCATGCCACTTGCACATGGATTTTTCAGTGATGTATCGCTCCAGAGGGCTTCAGATATCTCTGTCTTTTTTATTTGCTCGATTTTATTCATATCACAGAGTCGAGTCAGTCCTATATCCCCGAGTGCTATAGCGTTGGTTGCTGCGATCTTGCTCATTACTCTTTCCTCGGGAGTAATATTCTCTCCAGCAGATAGTGGTGTGAGTATGAGATCGATCTCATACGGTCTTGTGAAGTAGGGATGGAGATCTGTGATCTGAGTGAGAAGACGATGAGAGAATGTGAGAAATCTATTGCCTCCAACATTGTCTCCGACATACTGTATCAGCGAGAGCCATGTCCAGCTCGCATATGAGGTCGTATGTCCCATGTCGAATAACTTGATAATTGTAGATGAAGCGATGAGCTCTGGATGAAGACGTCGATATTCCCATCCAGTTTGATACTCAGCATATCCACGGGTAGTACCATACGATAAAAATCCCCACGAAGCGAATGAGGCTATGATGATAGCAAAAAATAAAAGAAACAGAGATTTCATAAAAATAGAACGAATATATTAGATACCAACTCCATCATCAGAGATGAGGGCCTCAGACTTGGCTGGAGATGCTGGCGGTATAGGCATGGATACCTGACTCGATTGGCCGGCTAATGGTCCAGTATATGAGAGTATTAATGCTCGATCGGCTCACTCTCACTCAGATTGAGTCGAGAGTCCAGTTATCTGCTTGTCTGCTATGTAACTGTGAGCTTTTTTACGTTCATATGGAGTGAGGCTGGCTATTCGGATAGATTCTCCTGTAGATTGTGTGAGGGCTATTTTGGAGTCTAGTAACCTCATCAGTTTTTCATTTTTTTGTTTCATGTAGTCGTTTATCTCCAGATGTACATGGATGAATTTACTAGTTTTTCTTTCTATCATGCGAGAGAGGAGATGTTGGAATGCTTCTATATTTTTGCCATGAATACCAATGAGGAGTGCACTATCTGGGGTCTCGACTCGGATGTTGATATCGTCTCACACAATATCAACAATGATACCCGTTGTCGTGATACCGAGTCCCGTCCAGAACTCTGTTATGAGAGGGAGAATTGTATTTTCCATAACAAGTAATCGATAATTATTATGATAAGAGTATATAGAGAATATGAGAAAATGGAAGTTTTTTTCACCATCACCATTACTTCACATAAAAAACTTGCAAAGTACAAAAATACCAATATACTACTGGGGAGTATTGACCCTGTATATCTATAATCTATAATACTATGAGAACTTGGTTCTCTTTATCCTGTATTCCGTTCGCAAAATTAAAATTTCAATTTATTTTCCTCACTCCATTTGAATTATGAAAATCAAAGATCTAGACCAAAAAAAACGAGTAACAAATAGACTGCGTCGTATCGAGGGGCAACTCCGTGGAGTCATCCAGATGATCGAGGATGAGGAGGGAGTTCGCGAAATCATTCAGCAGTTGTCTGCGGTTCGCTCGGCACTCGGACAGGCAATCAATGAAGAAATTCTTTGTTCTATCGAAAAAGCAACGGCCAAGTGAGCAGCAATTGCTGATAAGGACATGGAGGAGATTCGAGAATTCCTCAAAATCATGAGATAAAATATTTGAAGTACATCTAATATCATTGTTAGAAAAAAGTTTGCATTTAAAAAAGTATCGATACTATATCAGTACTTTTTTTTCTATATGAATTTCAGATTCTGGACTCGCAAATTCTGGTCCGATATCGGATACGGACTCGGATCATCTCGGTGGCTCGCACGACGTGTCATATACATGGCTGATATACAAGGGGCAGATACTATAGTGGAGCTCGGTGCTGGGTACGGAGCACTGACCAAGCATCTTATCAAATATAAGTCTCCAGGTACAAAACTCATAATAGTAGAAAATGATCCAAAATGTATCCTGACACTCAGGCGTGAATATTGACAATACTGTGATATCCATGAAATCAGTGCGGCTCATATCGGTCAGATTATTCCAGTTGGATCAGTAGATATCGTTATGTCTACTCTGCCTCTTGGGAGTATATCTCTAGAATGAGTAGACCATATTCTCAGGGCTGTAGAAGCATCACTACGTGTATGAGGTAGATTTGTCCAATATCAGTATGCACTTCAGAATCTCCGTGATGTTCGTAGATATTTTGACGTCATTAATATTGTATATGAAGTACGTAACTTTTGGCCAGCATTTATATATCAAGCAAACAAAAAATAATTTGCATTTCCACCTAGAACTCCTATAATCGATCTCGGTTAGAGCTATAGCCTCAGTCAAAGAAAAACACGAAGAGTCGGATATGATCGGTCAGGATCATCCCCACAATCATAGAAACACATATTACCATCCTTATCTTGTATAGGTATTTTTTTGTATGCATCCGAGAAGTGGATACAAATGATCTATCTTACGTAATGAGTCTCTATCATATATTCGTATAAAAAGAATTGTAAAATAAGAAAAAAGGTTACAATGCCCATACTTTATTTCCTCGTTGGGACATATATACACCTATGAAAGCAGCAAAAATGGCACAATCTATAGAACCGAATATTGCAGATCTCGCGAATGGTTGGATGAAAAACTATAAACTCGAAGAGCATGTCAATGATTGGGTAAAATCCCAGTTTGCTCATCTCAAGCTCAAAAATCAATCAGATTATTATACAGAGTCAGCAATACCTGATTATCTGAAAGATGCACTCAAGGGGCGTGCTAAGACAGTCAATAAAACAAATTTTGGAAAGCCTGATTTTAGTCTCACGAAATATGATATACCCGTTGTCATCGAAAATAAACTCGGAGCTAACAGACTCATAACTGAAGGAAAAGAAGGGATCAAGTTCGATGAGAAATCTATCAGAGACTATGCTATCAATGGAGCATTGCACTATGCTACAGGGATGATTGCTTCTGGGAAATATAGTGAAGTAATCGCTATCGGTATTGCGGGAGATTCAGATGAGACTATTCAACTCAAAGTGTATTATGTGTATGGGTCTGGAGAACATTCATACAAGCTTCTCAATACTATAAGTACGCTACATTTTCTCGAAAATGAAAAAACTTTTGAAGAGTTCTATAAAAATGCTACCCTCACGGAAGATGAAAAGCATGAAATACTCATCAAGTCACAGGCAGATCTCCAAAAATATGCAAAGAGCCTCAATAAGCTCATGCACAATCTCAATATCACAGCATCTCAAAGAGTTCTATATGTCTCAGGTATGCTCCTCTCTATGCAGCATGTCATAGATACCGATGAAAACAAAATCCAAGATGGACTCACCCCCGAAGATCTCAGATGAATACAGTCAGATACAAAAAGAGATGGGATCCAAATAATCAATCAGATCAAAGAATTTCTGAGTGCTCGTGAGATCCCTCTCGATAAACAAAATCTAATGCTTTCGAGCTTTTCAGAGATCTCAAAAGATGCTCAGAGAGATGAGTTCACAGAACTCGATAAAGAAATATCAAAACTGATACAAGAAGCCAAAGCAAGTAGCAACAAGCAAATCTTTACTTTTATCTATAAAAATATCTATCTCTCTATCGATGCTATGGCTGGGCATCTCGACATAATGGGAGAAATGTACTCAGAGTTCCTGAAATATGCTCTCGGAGATGGGAAAGAAATAGGGATCGTCCTGACTCCTCCATATATCACAAAAATGATGGTCTCGATCCTCGGGGTCAATAAAGAAAGTAAAGTAATGGATCTGGCGACTGGTTCGGCTGGATTCCTCATCTCTGCTATGGAGATGATGATAGAAGATGCAGAAAAAACTTTTGGGAAAAAAACTACAGAAAGTGCAAAGAAAATCCATGAAATAAAAAGGAACCAGCTACTCTGAGTAGAGCTCAATGCTGAGATGTATACACTCGCTGCAACGAATATGATCCTCAGATGAGATGGTAGCTCAAATATCCAAAAATGAAATACCTTCAATACTCCTGAAACGCTTTATACCAATTTTCGAGCAAATAAACTCCTTCTCAATCCTCCTTTTTCATATAGTGAGAATGGGATGCCATTTATCGCCTTTGGTCTCGATAGGATGGAGAGAGGGTGACTCGCCGCTATCATCATACAGGATTCTGCAGGCTCTGGCAAAGCGACAGAAACCAATAAAAAAATCCTGAGAAATCATACGCTCATAGCGAGTATCAAGATGCCGACTGACCTTTTTCAGCCGATGGCGTGAGTACAGACGAGTATCTATATCGTCGAGGCACACAAACCTCACGACTTTGAAAAAACAGTCAAATTCATCGACTTCCGAAATGATGGATACAAGAGAACTACTAGAAATCTGCAACAAACAGATGAGCCAACCAAGAGATACTCTGATGTTGTAAGAATCTACAAAGCTTGAAAATATGCGAAACTCGAAGCAAACTGGAATATCGATGAGGTCTATATCGAGGATTTTATCATGCACTCAGGAGCGGATTGGAACTTTGACCAACACAAAGTCATTGATACCAAGCCTACTCTCGATGATTTCAAAAAAACAGTAGGTGACTACTTCACCTGGGAAGTATCGAATCTCCTCAAAAATCAGAACAACACAGATGAACGCCTGGGAAAATAACTGCCTCACTCAATGAGAAACTCTCAAAGGTTGAGTGGGGCGAATATAGATTGGGAGATTTGTTTATAAAAAAAACTATAAAAGGTGTACCTAAAAGTGAGGAAGATTTAAAACCAAATAAGGATGGTTATCATATTTTTGGTCAAAATATAAAGTATCAATATTCACAAAAAATAAAATTAGACTGTAAATATTTACAAGAAGTTGATAGTGATTATCCCATTTTAGCATATACATCGAGTGTAGGTGAATTGGGCTTAATCAAAGAAAGTTTTTATAGAAGTGGCGACAATGGAGCATTTCAAGGACTATTCCCTAAAAGTCATAAATTTAATTTTAAGGAATTAAAATTTATTGAATCAATAATTAAAAAACAGTTTGATTTTTTTGGATATGGTACGGGAATGTCGAATATTATGGAATTAAAAATCCAACTCCCCGTCAAAAACGAAAAAATAGATTTTGATTTTATGGAAAGTTTTCTAGCAGAGCTAGATGCTTCACATCTAGCGGAGCTAGATGCTTATTTGATAGCAACAGGACTCAAAGATTATACTCTTACGACTGAAGAGGAGAGAGTTTTAGAGGATTTTGAGAGTGGAAAAGTGGAATGGAAAGAGTTTAGAATTGAGGAGTTATTTGAAGTCAATACAGTACGGAGTTTTGACGAAGGAAAGCTCGACATCTGAATACAAAAAGAAGTAGATCATATAGAGTTTGTCGGGAGAACTCGAAATAATAACGGCATAAAAGGGTATGTGAAACAACAGAATATAGAGCCAAATGTTGCAAATCTAATCTCTGTGAGTCAGATTGGTACAATAGTAGCACAGATGAGAAAAGAAAAATGGTACGCGAGTCAAAATATTTTTTCCCTGAATCCAAAAAATAAAAACCTCTTTTCACTCTATAGTGTTGCGATTGTCGATAAATCTCTGAGAGAGTCTTTTTCAGACGGATATAGCAACTACCCCACTTTAGGTACACTCAGAAATCTTCCTATTCACCTCCCCACTAAAAACCAGCAGCCTGATAATGTTTTCATCGATACTTTTATCTCTGCGATCCAGAAACTCGTGATCCGAGATGTAGTCCTCTATGGGGATCGCAAGATAGCCGCGACAAAAATGGTCATAGGCAAATAGATACAAAAGATCCCTAAAAAGGATCTTTTTTCAAAATCTTTTGACTTTCGGTTGACTCGCACTACTCTAAAAACCAATTCATCATCTAAAAAGTATTGTAACATGGCAAAAAATCTCGTGATCGTAGAGTCTCCAGCAAAAGGAAAGACTATCGAAAAATTCCTCGGATCCGACTATCGAGTCGAGGCGTCGTTCGGGCATATACGAGATCTCCCAGCCAAGAATATGGGTATCGATATCGCTGGTGGATTCGTCCCTGCATATGAGATATCCCCTGAGAAAAAGAAACGAGTCACTGAGCTCAAAAAACTCGCCAAAGAAGCTGATAAAATCTGGATAGCGACCGATGAGGATCGTGAAGGGGAGGCGATCGGATGGCATCTCTGTATGGCTCTCGGACTCGATCCGACGAGTGTGGATCGTATCGTGTTCCATGAGATCACCAAGACCGCCATCGAACACGCCATCGAGACTCCTCGCAAGATCTATCTCGATCTCGTCAATGCCCAACAATCTCGTCGAATACTCGATCGTATCGTAGGATATGAGGTCTCGCCAGTACTGTGGAAAAAAGTCCGACCTGGACTCTCCGCTGGACGAGTACAGTCAGTGGCAGTCAAAATCCTCGTCGAGCGAGAACGAGAAATCCGAGCATTTGTTCCTGAGGAATCGTGGAAAATCATGGCAGAAATCGGTGGGACGACTCCAATGATGATCGAGCTCACCAAGGTCGGTGGCAAGGCAGCCAAGATGAAAACGGAGGCAGATATTCAGGGATTTTTTGCAAGTCATGGGATCGATTTTTTTGTGGCAAATACGCAGAAGGATAAAAAATGAAATCTGATATTCACATTCCCACAGAACGAACAATTCATCCTGAATGAAAGTGAAGTGAAAGCAGGGACTCGTACTCCAGGAGCTCCATTCACGACATCTACTCTCCAACAAGAGGCATCTCGCAAGCTCGGATATGGAGTCAAGATGACGATGGACATCGCTCAGCGACTCTACCAGAATGGCCACATCACCTATATGCGAACTGACTCAGTCAATCTGTCAGATCTAGCGATTAGTGCGGCTCGGGACTTTATCCAAAAAGAGTATGGTCAGGAATATACAATGCCAAATGGTCGAAAATATAAAACAAAACAAGCCTCGGCACAAGAGGCCCATGAGGCTATCCGACCGACAGAGATCGCGAAGAGTCCAGATCGGATCGGACTCGACTCTATGGAGGCCAAACTCTACCGACTCATCTGGGAGCGAACTGTAGCATCTCAGATGCAAGAGGCTCAGATCGAGACGACGACTTATCATTTCTCACCAGTTTCTACACCGAGTGAGGACTGGATCGTGAAAGGGGAGGTGATCAAGTTCCCAGGTTTTATGAAACTTTATATCGAATGAACAGATGAGGAAATAGATGAAGAGTCAGAGAGCAAGAAGCTTCCGGCTGTGAAAAGATGAGATTCTGTGAATTCTGAAAACTTCGCTGGTAATCAGAAGTTCTCACTCCCACCACCACGATATACGGAGGCGTCACTCGTGAAAAAACTCGAAAGTGAAGGGATAGGTCGACCATCGACCTATGCTCCAACTATTCAGACGATCCAGGATCGAGGATATGTCGTACTCGAAGCGAAGAAACTCGCCCCAACAGATATTGCATTCGTCGTGGTGGATTATCTCGAACAAGAGTTCTCAGGATTTATGCAATATAGCTTCACTGCTGAAGTAGAGGGACAATTTGATCAGATTGCTGATGGAAAACTGGAGTGGACGAAGATGCTCGGAGAATTCTATACTCCGTTCCACGCGTCGATCGAGGAGGCACTCGGTGCGGAGGGTAGGTTCTCTGGAGAGCGGATCCTTGGGGTCGATCCTGCGACAGGTCGGACGGTGCTGACTCGTATGAGTCGGTTCGGTCCCGTGATCCAGATCGGGGCACCATCAGAGCTCGCCGAAGAGGAGAAGCCTCGCTACGCGAATCTCTCCCCAGGCATCTATATCGAGGATGTCACACTCGAACAAGCTCTCGGACTATTTACTTTCCCGAAGGATATCGGATCCTACGAGAACCTGTCACTCATCGTCGGACAAGGCAGATTCGGCCCGTATGTGAAGTGGGGAGAAGCGTTCATCTCGATCCCCCGGACGGAGGATCCTCAGGTAGTCGATCATTCTCGGGCAGTTGAGCTCATCGAAGCAAAGAAGATCGAAGACGCACCCGTCGGAACCTACGAATGAGAATGATATACGAAAGGGAAGGGGAGATTTGGTCCATTTCTCAAGTGGAAAAGTCTCTATATCAATGTTCCAGCTCGGTTCGATTTTGACAATCTCACAGAGGCAGAGGCGAATACTCTGATAGCTGCCAAGGTCGACAAAGAGGCCAATCGATACATCCACAACTGGCCAGAGCTGAAGATCTCCGTCGAGAATGGACGATATGGTCCATTCATCAAGTTTGGTAAGGAGAATGTCTATCTCAAGCGAGATGGCAAAAAAATCACCGAAATGGAAGAGATCAAGGTACTCACGCTCGATGAGGTCAAGGATATGATCAGCGAACAGATTCCTGATGCATTCAAGGAAAAAAAGAAAGTGGTGAAAAAAGCAGTAGCCAAAAAGCCCACTGCAAAAAAAACTCCATCGAAGAGTAAAAATGCCAAGTAAGGCAGTTTTGATGCCTATGAATTACAGTTCTACAGTTTCATAAGATAATATCTTCGGACTGTAGAACTTTTACTCTCTAAGAAATATAATACTGATATGAATTTTTTAAAAACGTTTATTCGATTATCTCAGCCGATGAGAGATGATCCGAATGCTTTTATTCAAAATATATTTGAGGCAATTTGCGTATGAGGATATACGATTTTCTCTATAGAAATCATGAAAAGAGTATTGATAGAAATCAATACTTGATCAGCCACAATCGGATTCTATAATTTGATATATCTCTATATCTGAGTTACTATCTTCGCAATTATTGGTCGTTTTTTGATAAAACATTGGTGATGGTCTCGAATATCATTTTTTGGAGTAGCAAGAGAGACCCGAAAGCATCTTAATAAATTTATTGAAGCAGATGGAAATGAGATAGAAAAAATCTGAACGTGACGCTTTATATCGATTTTAGATAAATGACTCTATCAATGGATGGATGTATTATTTGATCTAACTTTCCGAGGAACGCTTAATATCATCATGGTATTGTATGCAATATACACAATTGGACAGATACATATCTTGTGAGCCTTTCTTGCATCTATTCTCATGATTGTATCAGCTGTTGTTGCTACATATGCCAATATTTGGATGACCAAAAAGAGAGAGTTGCGACGGAAAGAACAAAATGAGGCCAATCATCAAACTGTAATTGCTCTGATGTCAAAAAATGAACTCCTACAGAACAATTGATTGGATAATATACTATTAAAAATAGATACACATCTGAATCATGCTAAAAAAGCCCAAGAAATTGTGAACGTTGGTTTTTTGGTAATCGAAGAATTTCCTCGATTTACTTTTCTGATACTCCGTGTGACGATCTATATTCTGATTGCTGAGAAGATATTTCAAGTACGTTGAGGAATAATAGAGTTGTCGATATTTGTGACTATTATGGCGGTTGCTGAAAAAAGTTTGAATGAATTTTTGCATCTTCTTCGCGATATTTTACGTGAATTTTCTAGCATTTCACTCCTCTGGTCTACTTTTGACTCACTCACTCCTATAAAGGGATACGACTCTGGTTCCACTTTTGCTAAAAAATCCAAAGATATCGAAGTACAAAGTATCTCCTACGGATACAATGAAACAAAACTATTTTCTGACTTCTCACTCACGATAAAGAGATGAAAAAAGACTGCACTCGTCGGAGCGAGTGGAGGGGGAAAGACGACTCTCATGAAACTCATTGCAGGATATCTCCATCCAGAATCAGGAACTATCTCAGTACTTGGGAACCAGCTCGATGAGACAGCACTTCACACCTACTATCCACATATTGGATATCTAACACAGGATCCTGGAGTATTCGATGCGACGATCAGAGAGAATCTGCTATCTGCACTGACAGAGAAGTGAGATGAAAAAAAGGTAGAACAAAAACTCATCTCCGCACTCAAGCTCGCTCATTGTGACTTCGTATTTGAACTCAAGAATTGACTCGATACAGAGATTGTAGAACGATGAGTGAGGCTCTCATGAGGGCAGAAGCAGCGACTTGCTATTGCTAAGATATTTCTCAAGGATCCAGATATCATATTGCTCGATGAGCCAACATCAGCACTCGACTCATTCTCAGAAGAGGCTATCACTGTAGCACTCGATGAACTTTTCCGAGATCGTACGGTCATCATCGTAGCTCATCGTCTCCAGACCGTTCGCAAGGCAGATGATATCATAGTTCTCGAGTGAGGCAGAGTCGTAGAGCGATGATCTCACACTGATCTCGTTGCAAAATGAGGAATATACAATAGAATGTTGGAGTTACAGAGTGGATTTTAACCCGATTTTTATGCTTCGATTTCTGTGTTTCTTTTTGATTATCATGAGCTCAGTATCTCTCGCTCATGGAGCCACGAATATCTCGAATACAACTATGGCTCGTGATCTCGCAGACTTACTCGAGTCGAGGGTCAGTATCGAGGCTCTCTCTGGAACAGGTCGTACCTATAGGGCTTTTACTCAGCAGTATTTCCAGGATCTTGATGCTTTTGTTGCGAGGTATGCGACTCCGTTTCGGGTTTTTGCCCTGCGTCCTACAGTCGACCGATCACTCTCATATCGTCTCCGTATACAACAGTATAGTCTCTCTTGTGAGATTGCGGCTCTCCGTATTATCCTTGAGCGTCTTGGTGTGGTTGTCACGGAGAGTGATATACTTGCGAGTATTCCACAGTTTTCTTTTGTATATAGTTCTGGAGGTATCTGGTGAGATCCAGATATTGAGTTCGTGGGCTCCTACACTGGAGGACAGACCAAGCGAACGGGCTATGGAATATATGAGACTCCACTCTCAAACTATGCCAAAATATGGGCACTTGATACTCGTGTCGTGAACCAGTTTTCATATACGGAATCTATGGGCTCGTCTCAACATCTCACGAGTCTTCTCGAAAATCTCAAACAACCCAACACACACGTATTGCTCTGGTGAGATTGGTGTACTGATCCTCAGAGTGAAGATGGAGTCCTCACCAACTGATGACGATGGATACTCTCATTGTTTCCACTCCCAGCTCGAAACGGTTGCGATAGGTCTGCTGACAAGCGGGTGATGAGCTGGATGACTCCATCTGGTAAAAAAATCACTGGACTTTCAGGAGAACATGCATTCGTCCTTCTCGGATATATCGGATCGCCGAGCAAACCGAGCCACATCATCGTATGGGATACCTACACAGGTAGACATGTATATCCGTATGTTGAGTGGATGCGGAAGTGGTCATTGATGCAGCATCGTTCACTCATTATTTCACAATAAAAAATAAAATTATATACCCCTAGTGGGTATTTTTTGTATAAAAAATTTGACTTCTTAAATCAATATCATACTATGACGAGTATATCTTAATCTATACATATGTCTCACTCAAAAGATGTCAAAAAATCTCCTCTCGCTATCCGAGCCAAGGAAGATAAGAAGTTCGCAAAAAAAGTAGCAAAAGTCCAAGAAAAAGAAGCAAAGAAGCTCGAAAAGAAACACGAGAAAATGATGAGAAAGGCTGAAAAAGAAGCAAAAAAAGTCCAAAAAGAACAAGAAAAAAAAGCAAAAAAGGAAGCAAAAAAAACAAAAAAACTCGCAAATAAAAAACCAGCTAAAGTCGCAAAAGCAAAAAAGACTCCAGTTAAGAAGCCAGTCACTAAAAATATAGTAGTCACTCCACAAAAAAAGGTATCTACTACTCAAGCAATAAAGAAGACGTCAGTCAAAAAAACCATTACCAAGGCCCCTTTACTTAAAAAAGTAGCTGCAAAACCAGCAGTCAAAAAAATAACTCCAGTAGCTAAAACACCTCCAGTAAAGAAACTCGCTGCTGCAAAAGTAAGCACTAAAACCACTCCAGTGATAACTATCTCCAATCCAGTCGTTGCAGCATAATACTTTCTACAAAAATCTCTTCCATAATTTGGGAGAGATTTTTTATTTTTACCTATTTACAGTATACTCATACTCTCTAGTGCACCTGATAATATCACATACTTCGCCCGAAAAAATAAGTAGGCAGGTGAGCAATTTTATCGCTATGCTATCGTAGAGAATCAGTTTCTATTTGTCCCATATATCACTATCATTTGTATTCTTGATACGGAGAGATTTCTTCCATACTCAGATGCCATCAAAAAGATAATATGATCCCATATCGAACGACTGTGAGGGGATCCTGTATGAGATAGATTCGCTCTCTATAGTGTAAACCCTCGTATCCAAATAGAGATTTGCATGAGCGACTTGCTTTGGACTAGATATCTCATATAGTGAATATATTCTTTCACTATCCTATATATGCTCTGAGACCTCCACTTTCACTCTACTGATTCAGATGGAATCTATCCCAATGATCATATCATCAGACAGATACAGTCTATCGATCCACATAATCAGGGAATCTGGGCGATGACCAATCATGATTGCTACTCTCCTGGATTCGTCATCCCAGCTCGAGACGCAGGTATCCATGCGATATGGGCAACAGAGATATCAGCTCATAGCAATGAGCTCGACTCATCCCTCCATATCACTTGCTATACGCCCGCACTCTCTGAGTCTATCCAGCAGCGTATCGATGGAGTATTGATAGGTAAAACAGAAAAAGTACGCCAACAAGTAATTCTTCTTGCATCACATGGATTTCCGATTGATGGTGATTCTTTTATGAGTTGGGTTCTTGCCGAGTGATACCGCCTGATTACGTTATCCAACGCACATATTACACAATACCTTTTTCATGAACTGAGAAAAGATGAGACACTTAGAGTTCTCGCAAATCATACGCAATGGACTATTGTCGATGGGACACATTTTCTCGATGAGTGTCTCAAGAAAACAGGGAGCTACAACCACCTCGGCTCTATAGATATCAAGCCATATGAACCTGAGCTCTCAGATCTCTTATCTTTGGCTCAAACGGAGGATATAGTACTCTCGGTTGCTCATCCGAATTTTTCATTCCACCCAGTATACAAGCGAGCAGGGACCAATGGGAATATAGACACCAGATGGGATCACTTCCATTCTCGTATACTCCCAGTACTCGATGACCTCGGGATACACAACTATGAGATCAATGCGATGACAACTCCAGAGCAAGCCACCGCGATATATACTATCGTGCAAAAAAGAAACGGACTCATCACCTATGGCAGTGATAATCATGGCAAGTCAAAAACCGATACAAAACATGGACTCCTCTGAGTACAGAGTCAATATCTCACGAGCGATATACTCGAGAAAACCAGAACCAAACTACACTCATTTAGTATCCACTAATCCACTGAGAATATTTATGGCGTATGGAACAATAGTGTGTTATTTGTGTGATATTTTCTTCTGTACTCTTGTAAAATGAAATAAAAATGTATATTTGAATTATTGCCCATCGTAGCTAATAAGATATACAAATTCATTCTAACTATTGAGATGGAAACAAATATTATTTCATGTCTTCTTTTATTTTAATGCAAAGAACACTCACCACACTCCATCAATACGGGAAAATGAATCTCGATAATAGTATTGATTTCCTTATATATATCCCACATGCGTCCTCAGATGCATCGTGGATATCTAGTATTCGAGAAACATCACTCTACAATACTGATAACTTCACTGATCGATTGCTACAATCCTATGTCTATCATGAAGCAGATATCGGTATGCTAGAGGTAGCACAGAGCTGTATAGATAATATGTGAGATATCGGTATCTCTATCAGTATCCTTGTTGTGGATATCCCTCGAGCGATCTGTGATATGAACCGACCATTCGATAAGGCCACTCCTCCAATCCTAGATCGAGCAAAGTGGCAATCCGTCTATGATGAAGCTACCAGTGAGATCTCTGCGGTGATGAATATATCAAAGTTCTGTCTCCAATTGCATAGTATGTGCTCATTTGATCCTATTGTATCATTCCGATTTGATGAGAGTGTATCTCCTGATCAGATGTGAGACTTTTTATCGGGTGGGTATTCTGGAAAACGGAGACACTGCAATCTCCTCACGAGCACAACAGAGGGCGTCTATAAGAGCAATGAGCAATATGATGCACTGCTCACTGAGTGATTTGTTGAGCGGGATATCCCTCTCGAATACAATACAGCATACCATCTCGTGCCGGAGTATCCATCAGCATCGATCATGGATATTGTTCCATCATCTTTTATCGAGATTACCAAAGGTTCCCTTGCAAATAATGATACCATAGATATGATCGATACCAATCAGATCATACTGAATACTGATAAGATCAATATTTTCTGAGAGATACTCGCAAAAAGCATCTCACAATATACGCAACTAAAGTAATCATCTATGTCTCGCAAAATCATCACCGGCGTCAAATCTACAGGCTCATCTATGCATCTCGGTAACCTCATGGGCGCTCTCCTTCCTCTTGGTCAGGCAGCAGTGGGCAATGATGCTGCTATATTCATCGCGGATCTCCACTCACTCACGAGTGTGAAGGACGGCAAGACTCTCAGAGAACAGACCCTCGAGGTGGCTATCGAGTACCTCGCGATCTACGGAGTCGATACTCCGATCACGATATTCCGTCAGTCGGATATCCGAGGGATCACCGAGCTCATGTGGATCCTCTCAAATGTAGTACCGTATTCACTCATGCTACGAGCTCATAGCTTCAAGGATTCTGAAGCAAAGGAGGTCGATCTTAACATGTGAGTATTCAACTACCCGATCCTCATGGCAGCAGATATCATCGGCTATGACTGTGAGGCGGTACCAGTCGGCAAGGATCAGATCCAGCATCTAGAGATGACGAGAGATATCGTCAGGGCATTCAACAAAATCTATAAGCAAGAGGTGTTTAAAGAACCTGAGGCACTGATAGTCGAGTCACTCGCAACACTCCCAGGTATCGATGGTCGCAAGATGAGCAAGAGTTATGACAACTTCATAGGGATATTCGATGATGAAAAACTCCTGAAGAAGCGTGTCATGTCTATCGTCTCAGGATCTGAGTGAGTCGATGAGCGCAAAAAGAATCCTGACGAATGTAATATATTTAATCTCTATCGTGTGTTCGCAACTCCGGAACAGACTGCAGAGCTGCGTGTCAAATACGAATCAGATAATATCGGATTCGGATATGGTCATGCCAAAACTGAACTCCTCTCAGTTCTCACAGCATATCTCGCACCCTATCGTGCTACTCGTGAGAAGTTGCTCGGGGATATCCCATTTGTTGAAGCAAAACTCGCAGAATGAGCACGCATCATGAATGCAAGACTGGATGAGAAGATGCGAGTAGTGAAGGAGGTGGTGGGAGTGAACTAAATACTAATCTATCATTAAATATGAACACGCCTCGACAACGCCTGACTCCAGAGGTACTCGATAGAATCAGGCAAAACTATCATGATCTTGCAACAGCATGGAATATGATCATGACAGCATCTATTATAGAAGAACATATCAAGTTTGTGAATATCTGCTGGGAATTCCTCTGACAAGCGAATGATCTCGAATCATATCTACAGACAAAATCATATATCTTACAACGGAAGATAAAGTCATGACATGAAAAATTGGATTATGAGAACCAGGAAACAAGAGAGAAAATAGTTTCATGAGAATATCTATTGGGATTTTTACTAGAAGATAGTCATATTCCAGAATATACAATCATTGCTACAAAGTCATCATTGCAAAAAGTGTTTCAAGGTGCATGGAATTCACTTCGAGATATTTTTAATCTAAATCCAGTAAATAATGGTTTTTAAGGTTTTATGATAATAAAATATCTCCTCATATTCCTCATTTTCCTCACTGCATGTTCTCTAGATAGTGAGCCTACAGTGATCACGCCACTCTGAGATGAAGTCATCACGATCGAGGCTCCTCACGGATTCGAGATATTTTTTGACTCTGGTGCAACTCATACAGCCCGAGACTACTATCTATCTGGGAGTACGGTGATCAACTGATCATACTTCTGATTGACGGACTCTGGAGTCTACTATCCGGCAGGACTATGGAGAAGCGGGATCGTAGAGTTATCACCAGCGATCTTCGATGATCCGAATATCACCCATGTAGTGCGTATATCACGCACTGAGCCACAGAGTGTGACAATATTTCCAAACAAGGATCTTCTCTATACGAAGTGGGGGAGTGGGGATGATGCTTTCCAGGCAGGCCCACTGGTTCTTTCTGGTGGTATAGTCCAGGATTTCTGACAGTCATGGCATGCTCTATGAGCACATGAGCGTACATTGATAGGAAAAACTGAAAGCGGAAAAGTCTATTTTTTCGTCTCTCGCAAACAGATATCTCTATCGCAAGCAGGGGATATAATTTCGAGGAATCCATTATTCCAGAGTGATCGGATCATAGTGCTCAATCTTGATGGTTGACCATCTACTGCCTATTTTGATGGTGTTCGTGGGTTTCACGAAGATAAAAAACTCCCGATATTTTTCCGAATTAATCCATAATATCTTTCATCTCGAATTCCCCTATTCTTATCATAAGGATAGATACTCTGCTATAATACAAGAACTATTTTTGTCCTAATTTATTCTTTTTATTATTTGGAAGTTTTTCTAAAATAAAGGAGGTTTACCTATTTACTAACTTTTTTTACAATGGAAAAATCATCAACTATTTCGCAACAGACGGCTATAGATATCCTCACGAAAGATCATGCAAAAGTAAAGAAACTTTTTAAAAAATACGAGAGCCTCATCGATAGTAAGGGATCCAAGTCTGAGAAACAAGAAGTCGCAAATTCAATTTGTCAGGAATTAACTGTACATGCTACAATAGAAGAAGAGCTATTTTATCCAAGGGTGCGAAAGGCCTTAAAGGAAAAGGATCTTGTAGACGAGGCAGAAGTAGAACATATGACTGTCAAAGATCTTATTTCTCAAATAGAGTCTATGGATCCAGATGAAGAACTCTATGATGCAAAAGTAACAGTACTCGCAGAATATGTCCAACACCATGTCAAAGAAGAAGAAGATGAAATGTTTCCAAAAGTTCTAAAAGAAAAGATCGATCTGCAAAAAATGGGAGAAGAAATGACTAAACGAAAAACCGAGCTGATTTCATAAGAAAATAAATCTGGTCTTTTGGATAGTTTATAGAAAGTCATAGACCGATCGCAATATGAAATTATCACTCTTAAAAAGACTCCACTTGTGGAGTCTTTTTAAGTAGATATGTATCAATTTGGGTTATAACCAATTATAACTCTTCTTCATCGAGTTTGCTTTTAGCATCCTCGTGGCTGATGGGACGACCCATGCATATAAGTTGTACAATTCCTAGAGCGAGTAGCCAGTAAACGAACATAGCAAGTAAGGTACTCCACTCAAAAATACTTCCTTCTACTACAGGAGTTGAGAAGACATATCGGAATGGTTGCGTAAATACATTACTTAATTGATAGATAAGTGTAGTGAAAGTAGCATTTGTATTTGCTTGGAGGAGTTTTAAAACAAACCGTAATAATAAGAGTATTTCTATAATAGATAAAAAATACCATATAAATTGTGTAATATGGAAAATTCTTTTTTCTCGCGTACCTGATTCATTGAGTGTATTCATAGCAATAGAGGTTAAAGTAATAGATAACTACAAACTATCCTATCTTTTCTTTTCTTATATGCAAAAGATTTATTTTCTTAAATCCTTCTATTTTAATTACAATACATATTAAATAATAAGTGTATATACAAATCTCTTTTTAGCGTTAAAATTTCTCTTGCCTTTCTCATCCTTTTTGCTACACTGATTCTTAGTTTTTATATCTTCATCTCTCTATCCTATGATACGATCTCCTCTCATAGCTCTCGTAGCCCTCTCTCTCATATTCGTATCTACCGTATCTGCTGCAGAGAATACAGCAACCGGAGTCACTACTACTCCTACCCCAGTAGTGACTCCTCAGACGACTGAGGATACTCCACTCCTCCTCTCGACAGTATCAGTCACTGATGCTATGACGGTAGGTCTGGAGTTCAACCAAGCTATCCAGATCGACTC
>JANNYQ010000006.1:0-20206 GCA_031410215.1 Candidatus Altimarinota bacterium
TGGTTGATTTGGTTGATTTGGTGATCCTGGTTCTTTCGATGACTGTCTCGCTAGTATAGCAATTGGACTGAGTCCGAGAGCACTCTTGAGGGTAGTTACATCATTTTCTTTTGTTGGCGTAGTATAGTCGAGTGTCGCTACAGCCTCAACTCATTGTCTCACTGGTGGATTACCAGCTGATGGAGGGAGCCCAAAAAGTGGAAATACGATACCATGTGTTCTATTGAGACAGAGATTGCCAGCTATGCGAGCACGAGCCTCGAATACCTTGGTTCACTTTCATTCTTGGAGTTGCAGCCCAGGAACTCCGAGATCTGCTATATTTCATGATTTGAGATAGTTTGTATATTTTGTGATATCTGTTTCTGGTTGCTTATTATTTTTGAGGAATGTGTTGAGTTTTTCTACCTGTCAGGCAATTCCTTTTTTATCGTTTTTCACGAGTGATCCAGTTGCATCGATGATCTGATTCTTGTATTCTCCTGTGACCTCTACTGTCTTAGAGTTGATGGCGAATGATCCATCCATCGTATCAATACGATGGAGTGCTCACTGTGGTCATTTTACTGTTGCTCTCGGTGAAGCAAAAACAGAAAGTGTCATTTCTTGTCCAGTATAAATACTAGAAGCCTGTTTCACCTCACTATTTTGCATATCGAATCCTGCATCATCAGTTCATTTTTGAGTGATACCAACTTTTCGAGCAAGCTCATTTTCTGCATTGATTGTTTCTTTTGATCGAATACTGCTTATATTTTTGTCTGTTATCTTCTCTGCTGCACGAGTTGCATTGGATCAATACGTATACGTATTATCGATGGTATTGAGGTTTTTGAGAAGGATACTTGCTCTTGTTCTATATTTACCTTTCAGCATATTCTCAAGAGCTGCTCGTGCTGCGACTATATCTTGACCTGCCATAGCATTGAGATATGCCTTGAATTCAAGAGTATGTCCAGCAAAATATATAGCATCATCGAGTGTATTTTTACTATTAGTTTCCCGAAAGTTAGTAACTGTATTCGCTGATTGTATAGGCCTATCTCCAGTCGGTACAGCACTAGTAGCAGTTGATTCAGGCTGATTGGTTGCATCTGAGAGCGTGACGACATAACCAGTTCCACTATCTGAAAAGTGTAGTGTCTGCACAGAATCTGTAACAATCGTATACTTGCCGTTTGTTTCTGTTTTTCCTGGTATTGTTATAGATAAATTCTCTGTATCTCATGGAAATGCAGCAACTGTTGGTATTGAGTGTACCCACTTCCCTTCACTATTTTTTTCTATAGTTACTCATGCTTTTTTGAGTTCTGCAGAATCAATATTTTTCTTTGTAATAGATTTCTCAGCGTCATTATAGAGTGAATTAGTTTGATTAGTACGTGAATTGATTTTGATCTCTTCACGACCAGCACCGACAAATAGGAGTCCGATATTTGCCTTCCAGTCAACTCACTTACGAGCATAGCCTTCATTGAGAATATATGATTGTATAAGTGCTTTCTGGAATTGTTCAGGCGTAGGGGTTATTTTAGCGTTAGTCGCAAATGCCTTTGCTGCTAGATACATCTCACTCACCTGTGGATTTTTTGATTTTGAGAGATCTGAACTGGTCATTACCTCTTTGGTAAATTCACGGATATCTCCATAGTATGCTTCTACATTTCCTTCTTTCTCATTGGCTCCGAGTGTGATACTGAGTTTACGTCCCATAGCTGCTTCTTTGATCCATACGAGAGCATTTGTGAACTTATTCCACACACCACCTTCTGTGTCTTTTTGGAGCTCTCGAATAAATGTATCTGCTGATGTACGATCTGCCTCATGTCATACTATGACAATACCGCTTGTACCTGCAGCAACTAGGACAGTAGCTACTGCTCCGACAATAGTCTGGGTCTGAGGAGATATTCAGTCTACTGACTCAATATTTGGCATCTTACCACCATTTGATTTGATTGTTTCTATAACCTTCTTCATATACTCATCTGTTTTTCCAGATAAGAGGGCATCTACTCATGCCGTACCTCCACCGAATTGTTTGAGGAACGAGATATTTGTATTGAGTGATTTCTGGAATTTTGTTATATCTTCTGGTGCACCTGTTGGTTTTTCACCAGTCACTCGCTCATATACAGCATCATAACCACCATTATTGTTTACGGCACGATCGAGTGCTTTTGTGAGATTTGTCCTCTTCACATACTGCTCATTATAGGTACCTACCAGAGCTTGTATTTTAGGATCTTTTGATAACATTGCTGGCTTCTCAGCACCAGGAGTCGGATTGTTATTTGGAGGTGCAGACTGAGCAAGAGCTGCCTGAGCATCATTGCTCGTATTCAAAATGGTAGTAGTTGCTACTCGTGCTCTCTCTACTGCTGATGCATTTTCTGTATTTTGATTCTGGACTACAACAGGATTGGCAGAGACTACTGCCACTGAGGCAAGAATATCTGGGGCCACTGGAGCACCTAGTACTGCCTGAGCGGGTTTAGTTATACTCCCTTCAGCTATACTATTAGATTCTCCTTTTGTTGCACTAACACGCTCCAGTATGTTTTGCATATTTTTTATATAACTCAATCGTGTAGGATTATCACTAAGGCTCAGTTTTTGGCTATTTAGCCATTCTCATAATAGTTTACGATCCTCAGTACTAGCTGCACTAAATTTATTTTCGATGACCGCGTTTCTTGCTTCAACAGTCAAGCTAGCTAGTTCGATAGGACGAATATCCTTAGCAAGTTTTGGTTCATCTAGCTCTTTGTGGCTACTCATAGACTCTCGTGAATCAGACATCACTCGTATACTCTCGATACCGATTTTATTGATTGTAAACATATATGTATAGTTAAAAAAATAGATTTACCTACTCACTGTAACATATCTGAAATAAAAAAGCAAATATATGATGCCTTAAGGGAGGGCATTATTAGATATTGATCAATATGGGTATTTCATAACGTACGATGATCTATTTTTATGATTTATTCAATTTATAGTATGAGTTATATATCTATTGTCAAGCAAATCTTCGCAAGAAAAATCTCACTACATATATGTAGTGAGATAAAAAATATTGATTAGTCAATATAAATATATCCGTCTATCGCTGGATGATCGATTGCTACTTTTCGGATCGTGACCTCATAGAGTCCTCGATAGTTCATATCCTTGACGATGATATTGCCTCACTCGATACCAGAGACGATACCCACATGTCCGTAGGCTCGATTGTAACCTGCCCCTGAAAATTGTACGATAGCACCGATCACTGGTGTTTGTCCAGTCTTGACACCACCTGCCTTGGCATTTCTCATCCAAGCATTAGCATTTCATCGCCATGTCACTGACTTGTTCTGGGCAACATACCAGGTACAGTTACCTCAGACAAATCCTCGTGACTTGCCCGTATATTTGACGGTGTAGCGATCCTTGATTCCAGTCTTCGCAGATATAACAACTGGAGATTTTTGTTCGATCTTTGCCTCAGACGTATCTCGAGTCTCAGTAGCTCATTTAGAGAGAGCTGCTTTTACTGGTGCTTTTTCTATTTTTTCAACTACTGTTACACTCCGTTTCATAGCCCCTGGGATCATCAGATCCATACCGATACGGATACTCGCAGCATCTCGGAGACTATTGACAGATACAATATCTACACTATCTACACTATATTTCGCAGAGATAGCAGAGATGGTATCACCATTCACTACAGTATGCACCACACCGGATATAGGAGGGATCTTGAGTATTTGTCCGATCTGGAGCTCATCGCTACTTTCGAGATCATTGGCCCAGAGTATAGCATCAGTACTCACCCCGTATTTATCCGATATACTACGGACACTTTCGAGTTTTTTGACGGTATGTTTTTTGACGGTACTCGCTACATTCGCGATATCTATCGTACCTACTGGTGGGATGTAGCTCTCGCCTGATGATCCACCGCCGACACGGATGAGTCCTGTATCAGAGATGTATCACTCATCGGTCACCTCACTGAGATCACTATATGCCGTGATGATCGAAGACTCATCATAGTCTCAGGCACGAACACTCCCCCCCGCTCCGAGGAGCGAGAGAGATGGATATATGGGGAATATGATCACGAGTGCTATCGTGAACCACTTGAATCTACGAAATGTATCCGATACCGACGGAAGATCGATATTGGATCTATTGGCTCGTGCATGACGAGCTCGATGATTGGGGCGTATGGGCAATCTAGTATTTTAGGGATAAATATGTCTCCTAAAAAGACATTTCTACTTTCTATATTCTATATTCACCGAAGAACCTATGCAATAGATGTCACTGTGAGGCGAGTCTGGTATGCACGGAATCCCTGAGTTCGCATGTAGCGTTTCTTTGATTTGATTTTGAATACTCGGATTTTGTCAGCCTTGAGATGCTCAACTACCTCGAATGAGATCTGAGATCCCTCGACTGTAGGAGTACCGACCTTGACTGAGCTACCATCTGCACTCGCGATGAGGAGAGCTGGGAGAGTCATAGTTGTACCGACATCTGCGGCCTGACGATCGACGACGAATGTCGTACCTTGTTCTACTGTATATTGTTTACCACCGATTTCTACTACTGCTATCATAAATAGGAAAATTAGGCTCATATGAGGGAGTCCACTGAGGTGGATTGCTTGTATCCTCATAACGAAGCGAGATAAATCTGGAATCATATCCAGAAACAATCATCCCAGATTAGAGAACTGTTTCCATGACATGAAGTCGGTATTGTATAGGTTTTTTGTCAAAAGTCGAGCAAAAGGGCTTGACGAATGAGATAGGAATTCAAAATTTAATTAAATTTTAGTGATTTTGCATGGTTGGGGATGAGGGATTCGAACCCCCGAATGGCGGAGTCAAAGTCCGCTGCCTTACCACTTGGCGAATCCCCAATACTAGTGATCCGCTGGATTATAGTGAAAAGAGATAAAAGTCAAAACTTTTTATTTCTTATTACCGAATCTCATATTATTGTCAATAATATGAGATTCATCTATTTGAATTATTTGACTTCATCTCTCAATTCTATATATTGACTTTTATATTAAATATATTTTTATGAATAATTTCAATACATATATCGTAATGATTTCATTAGTATGAGGACTTCATTGATGCAAACCACTCAGTCAATATGATATTGTTCGCATGGATATAGTAAATAAGATTAATGGTCTCCTCACGACAACACAAACACGTATTTCATGAAATATTTCTGATTGTGAAATTCTTGTATCCTCAGATGGACAGCGTGTTATTGAAACTTTCTCATGCGGTAGCAATGTACTAGTGTGAGACGAAAAAAATACCTCAGAATCACAACCATATGGCATAATAATAAAACATTTGAGCATGGACCAAAAGATTCCTGGATTGCTGAATATTGAAGATGGCTGTATGGCCATCATTTATGAAGATCCTGAGAAAAATATTTTACACGGAACAACTTGTGAATCAATCCAAACTAAACCAATAACTAAGAAACTAAAAATTACTACATAAATTTCCATTTTTCCTTATCTTCCATATAATCGTATGGAAGATTTTTAGTTTCTTTTTATCCCCCTATTGCCTATGCCAGCTCACAAGATCACTGTCGAACTCCTCTCAGACATAGCCCATATAGGTCGCAAATGAGCCATCATCGAGGTCTCCGCACCACAGGCTCGCAACTCGCTCATCCCCGGTGGATTCGCCCGAGAGATCACCCCAGACCGCCTCATGAAGATCGAAAATGACAAGAAAAAATCCCAAGATCAAGCAAGACAACGTCTAGAACAAGCATTCGAAATACAAAAGCAACTCGATGGACAGGAACTCGAATTCACTCTGAAATGAAAGTGAAAAAAAGTCTTCGGAGGTCTCGATGAGCATACCATCGGAGCTCGAGTGAATGAGAAATACAATATCCGATTCGAAAAAAAGGATATCAAGCTCCCAAACGGAGTCCATATCAAAACCGCTGGTCGTCACCTCGTCTATCTCCATATCACGAGAGATACTCTTGCCAAGATATTCATCACGGTCACAATCGATGAAAAATAGTATCATCAGCATCGACTATGGCACTCGCAAGAGTGGACTCGCTTATTCGGTCGAGGGATTTTGCTTCGCATACAAGACTGTACTCACGAGTGAGCTACTCACTCTATTGCCAAAATGGGTACAAGAGCGAAAGGCCGAACTGATTGTAGTCGGGATGCCCTACAATATCGATGGGACGATGTCGAAACACGGGAAACGAGTGAACGAATTCGTGAAAAAACTCGCCAAATGAGTCCAAATCCCAATCACGCTCCACGACGAACGCCTCACGACGAGTGAGGCACTGATGTGATTCGATGATGATGGGATCACCGATGGCGATGTCGATGCGGAGGCGGCAAGACTGATACTTATTGATTTTTTGAGATCAAAATAGAACCGAATTTTGTTCTCGCAAACATTTGCAATTATTATCTTTTTGTATATATTGCCGTTCTATTTTTCCAGATATACACCCCACTAACCTCAATAAACTATGTCAGATTCTCGTATTACAGAACCTCGCAAACGATTCGTCGAACTCCTCGGCCTCAGTAGTCGTACCACCTTCTCAGACCTCCGTCGGGATCTCGTCGGCAAAAAGTGAGAACCCGGAATGAATCTCGCTACCCTCTACCGTATTGTAGATACATTCAAAGCTCAGGGGCTCATCCATGAGACGACGATCGCTGGAGAGAGACTCATATTCGCTTGCCAGTGTGCTGACGGTAGGCTCGATGATGCTATCACGATCAGCTTCTGTGAGAACTGTGGAGCCATATATGACACCCACACTCGACTCTCTGGACAGCTCACCCTCTCGAACACGTATCAACAGACCAAGGCGTGTACCGCTTGCGTCATCAGATAATAACTCTGATTATAAAAAATTCATTGTGGATATTCACAATGAATTTTTTATTTGACTTCAATAGACTTTTCTATATATTTTTGATACTTAGTCTCAATTATGAATATCGAATCCGTACTCAAATCCCACTGAAAAAGTGTCACAGAAGAACGAAAAGAGATTTTTGACTGTATCAAAGATAAACATATTTTCTCCTCACAAGAAATACTCGAAAAATTTCCTACCTTGGGACGATCGAGTATCTTTCGAACCATTCGGCTTTTTCTAGATATCGGAGTGTTGCGTCGCCTCACTCTCGGTGAGAGATGAGAATCATACGAACTCAATGATACGAGTCATCATCATGAACATATGAAGTGTATTATTTGTCAGAGTATTATGAGTTTTGACTCACATAGCATCTGTCGCAAGATATTCGAAGAAGCGCAAAAACAAGGATTCGCCATACAAGAACACTCGCTCTCTATCCTCGGGAAATGTAGCAAATGCTCACTATCACAATAAAAACTTATGCAAAAACTCATCCCCGTAACCATACTCTCAGGATTCCTCGGAAGTGGTAAAACAACTCTCCTCAAACATATACTCGAAAATAGAGCCTGACTCAAGGTCGCACTCATAGTCAATGATATGGCCGAGATCAATATTGATGCGAGTCTGATCAAAAACAGTGTCAAACTCTCTCAAACAGAAGAGAAACTCGTAGAAATGCAAAATGGGTGCGTCTGCTGTACTCTCAGATGAGATCTCCTCATCGAAGTGAAACGTCTCGCCGAAGAGGACAAATATGATGCCATCATCATAGAGTCCACTGGAGTATGAGAACCAGTTCCGATTGCTCAGACATTTACATACATTGATGAAGAAAGTGGGATAGATCTTTCTCGACTTGTACGACTCGATACTATGGTCACAGTCGTTGATGCGAAGTGACTGTTGCGTAATTTTGCATCAGCAGAGTTCCTCACAGATAGAAACTGGGCAATCAATGATGAAGACGAGAGAACTATCGTCGATCTGCTCGTCGATCAGATAGAGTTCTGTGATGTGCTCGTCATCAACAAGATCTCTGAGATATCAGAGAGTGAGAAGATAACACTTAGACAGATCCTCAAGTGACTCCAGCCGACTGCCGAGTATATCGAGACAGATTGGGGAATGGTGCCACTGAGTCGAGTCGTAGATACTGGATTGTTCAATATGGAAAAGTCAGAGAATAGTCCTCTCTGGATGCGAGAGCTCCAGTCAGGTGGATATGCGAATCATACTCCAGAAACGGAAGAATACGGTATCAAGAGTTGGATATATAGACGCAATATCCCATTTCATCCTGAGCGCTTCCTCGATCTAGCAAATACAGAGTGGGATGGAGTCATCAGATCAAAATGACTATTCTGGCTCGCAAGTCGTCACGATCTAGCAGGTACATGGGGACAATCATGAGGCTCAACAAAAGTAGATCCAGCAGGCACATGGTTATCCGCTCTGCCACAATCAGAGATCGATCTCTACCCAGAGTATCAGCTAGAGTTATCAGGATTCTCGGGTCTCCCGTACCAGGATCGCCGACAAGAGCTCGTCATCATATCGATACTCGACAATAGAGCTGATATCGAGGCTCTCCTCGATACTGCACTCCTCACTCCTGCTGAGATGTTAGAGTGACCAGATATATGGAAAAATTATACTGATAACTTCCCGAAGTGGGAGATACATGAAACTGAATAAAAATGAACAAACATCTATACATGATATCCTTAAAAACCCAGAAATCGAGTGTATCTGAGTAGTCGATCCAAAGATCCTTAAACAAAATATTGCAGACTTTCAACAAGTACTCGCTCAATACAGATTCTCATCTAAGATTCACTATGTGATGAAAGTGAACCAATCCAAAGCACTTCTCAGAGAAGCAAAAAAATCTGGTTGTCGCGTAGACGTCTCATCCTATAGCGAACTGATGAAATCAATATGAGTGTGATATATTGGAGATATGATCACAGCAAATGGCCCGAAGAATCAGAGATTTTTGAGTACATGTATAGAGCTAGACTGTATCATAGCAGTTGATAATCTCAGTGAACTCGAATCCATCATAGCTATCTCGAGAGAATTTTCGAAAAAACAAAAAATACTGATACGACTGGGGGGATTCGAAATAGTCAGGTCCACTCGATTTGGGATTACCCGAGAACACTGGGAAAAATCAATAGAGAAACTCTCTGAGGGGAGAGAATATCTAGAAGTGCTTGGTTATAGTTTCCATATAGATACAAGATGACTTCAGGTACGCCAAGATGTATTCTGGGAATCTCTTGAATACTATAGACTCCTAGTCGAGGGATGATGGTATCCTAGAATCATCGATATAGGATGATGATATGGCGTGAGATACCAGGATGATACTCTGATAGTAGATGAGAGTTGTCGTAGATATCATCTCGGATCTAGACTCTATCCGCAAGATGATAGTCCAGTATGATGTGCATTCCTTCGAGCATTTCTCGAGAGTCCATACGATACAAGAGGATCCATAGGCAAATTCCTCGAAGAAAATGCTATAGAACTCTCCATAGAGCCAGGACGGTCTCTCCTCTCTCAGGTATGATATATAGCCACGAGTATCATGGCCAAGAGGAGTGATGCAGGTGGCCAATCGCTCATCATAGATACGAGCTCATTCGCTCTCGGGATGCGAGAAGAAGAGCTCCCGACTGATCCTATCCTCCTCTGAAGTGACTCAGGAAAGCCTCATGCATATAGTCTCCTCGGGAATCTCTGCCTCGAGAGTGATATCATCTATTGTCGACGGGTACAACTCACGAGAGAAGCACAAATATGAGATATTCTCATATTCCCGGATATAGCGGCTTACCATATGGATTTCTATGAGACTCGCTCTCTACAGCATCCCAACAAATCCAGATTTTATAGAGAAAATGATACTTTATTTCCTGACCTCTAGTTTATTATGTGACTTTTTACATCTATGGCATCTCCAACAATATCAGATACATCAGAATGACGATATCTTGGGTCATCAGTGCAACGAATCAAACTCTTAAAAACTAAAAAGATACACGAAATGCTCGGTATACTATCGATCAAAAGACCCGAGCTCGATATCTGTGATCCCCTCGATATACGATCAATACAGAGCTATATTGCCCGAGAAAATCTCGAGTGTGCGATATACTGTGATCCAGAGACTCCTGTAGTACAGGTAGAGAGACTATGTCGAATAGCAAACTGAAATATAGAACCATGAGAATATATATATATATTTCTAGGCATCCTAACTATGCAAAAGCAATAAATGAACTAAAGAAGTCTCCTCGAGATCTCCTCGCATACTTCGAAGTGAATATCTGAAATACTGAGCAAGATACACTTATAGCAGACTCTCATATCGAAGAATTCAGGGATCAATTCGAAAAAGCTCAACAAATAATACTAGAAATATGATCATAAATACTATCACAGAGTTGATTGGTAATACTCCACTTCTTCGAATACATGAAATAATACATGGATTCGATTGAGTAGAGATTTTTGCGAAGCTGGAATATATGAACCCATTCTGATCGATCAAAGATCGTACCGCCATCGGTCTCATGGGGTGAGTCCGTGAGGAAGAATATATCATCGAATCATCGAGTGGTAATACTGCGAAAGCTCTCGGTATCCTCGCATCAATACAAGGGAAAAAAATGATGAGTGTAACGAATAGAATCAAACAAAAAGAAGTAGAAGATATACTCAGAATCATAGGTGTAGATATAGAGTCCTTGCCCCCAGGATCAGAATGTCCTGATCCCAATGATCCAAATTCTCCATTTCGGGTCATACGATCAATACTCAATACCAATCCAAAAAAATACTACTGGACAGATCAATATACTAATACGGCAAATCCAGGTATCCACTCAGATACTACGGCGAGAGAAATAGATACAGATATAGGAACTCCAGATTATTTTTTCTCATGACTTGGTACGACTGGGTCAAGTCGTGGAATTAGTGAATATTTCAGAGAAAAATGAGATATGAAATCTATAGGAATCATCACTGCAGGATCATCCTATATACCGGGAATCAGGAATAGTCGAGAGATGGGAGAAGTTGGATTATTTGATAGAAAATACTATACCAATTATGAAGCAGTGAGGGATGATGATGCAATAGAGAGTATGCTACTCCTCATTCGCAAATGTGGTATGCTCGTCTGACCTACCACATGAGCTACCTACCATGGTATGATGGAATACCTGAGAAAACAAGATCCTGAAACATTGAAATGAAAAAAAGTTGTATTCATTGCTTGTGACCAAGTCGAGTCATATACGAGCTATATACGTGAGAAGCGACCAGATATATTCGCCGAGAAGTGAGGAGTCACAGCAGAGATAGTACTCTGAGTAGCAGATATAGTCGATGATATAGCGATCGATACCTCCAGTCTCATCATAGATATGCGATCATACGCCTCATATGAGATCTGACATATCAGGCGAAGTATATCTTTCCCATTTGCTGAGCTACAGAGGCATATCAAGGATGGATATCTCCCATTTCCCAGAGAGATAAACCTCATATTTGTCTGTCCGTTCTGAGAAGAGTCAATACTCATGACTCAGATAGCAAACTGACTCGGATATATGAGTGCATCACTACAAGGGGGATATCTCGAGTATAGAGATCGTCATCCTGACGATATAACATAGATATATTTGCAAACTCTCGGCTCTACCCTATAATTCACCTCATGCGTATTCGCTTCCTTTTTGTTCTCGTACTCATTTTCCTATCTGGTATAGTATATTCTTTTGCGTGTGCAGTACCTCCTGATATCATCCACGAGTTCCAGCTGGATACGAGTGGACCTACAGTACGCATACACTATAGTCTCTTGGGATGGAGCAATCTCCACCCCAAGATGCTCGATGAGATAACAAAAAATACCTGACTTGATACGGTAGATACAAATCTCGAAACTATCGCTCGAGATTTTTTGCTCGCAGGGAGTCAATTGACTATCAATCAACGAAAGATCAATCTCACCTATATAACAGGGAGTATCTCTCAGAATGTCTCATCGGATCCCGACTATAGCTACAATCCCAAGTCACTCATCGAGATAGAATTCGAGACAGATATGCCATACCCATGGGTAGACTCTACTGAGATCCGCCTCATATTCGACAAAACGCATCTCTACAATGTGAGTCCTCTCATACATGCCTATCTCTATAGTGATATCCAGCAGAATGATCAGTCTCAGGGATATATAGTCGGCAATGATAATAAAGGGTATTTTCCAGCATCTCAGAGTGGTCATACCTATGGCTTTCGCAACGATCTCACAGAGACTAATACAGTCAACACATTCATACTCTACATAGAGCCCATGATAGATGGCAAGCTCTCAATAGAGGATATCAATCCTGCATCTCTCTCATCATCACCGCAATCATCAATCCAATGAGTATGAAAACAGAAAAGCTGGAGTGTCGGATGATACCTAGAACCATATATTCGAGGTGATGGTGGCCTCTATCTCCAGATCATATGACTCGTCATTGCCATATTTGCGGGTATGTTGCATGGGCTGTTACCAGGTCATGCGAAGAGTCTCATCGGTACCTACATGATATCTACTACAACTATCCGATATAGAGATATTCTTATACTTATAGGGAGTGTGACATTTTCTCATACGATATTCATATTCATACTCGCCACTATTATCATAGTACTAGAAAAATGAATTGGTGCTATGACTGCATACGTCACGACGATCAGTGCTATCTGCTATATTGGTTTTGGT
This sequence comes from Candidatus Altimarinota bacterium, assembly GCA_031410215.1. Taxonomy (GTDB): domain Bacteria; phylum Patescibacteriota; class Gracilibacteria; order BD1-5; family UBA2023; genus JABFSX01. Next base: position 12,752 of record JANNYQ010000006.1, read on the forward strand.
CTCTATTTTTATTCCCGCTGAACTGCATCACTCCATCATATCAATCACCCATCATCACTCTTCACAACCAAGAGTCTCGATCCTACTGACTGTGACTGTGAGCCCATAGTCAAAAAATCATCACTCAAGTGAACAACGATATCAGGAATACTCGCTGGAGCCAATCCATGTATCGATGCTCTCGCACTCTTTATATTTGCGATCAATATTGGGAGTGCTCGATATGCATTTCTCACGATAGTAGCATTCAGTCTGGGACTCTGACTGATGCTCGCTATACTCGCACTTGTCGTGACCAAGAGTCGAGTACTCCTCGAGCGGCACTCACAGCAATTCGCTGCGAGGATCATAGCTCATATCACGATCCTCGCAGGTATAGCTATCGTCATCATGGGATGATACACTCTCCTATACTAAACACAATCAAAAAATGCAATCAAAAATCCCTATTACCATCCTCACAGGATTCCTCGGAAGTGGCAAAACTACTCTACTCAATCATATCATCCGAAATGCAAAAGGTCGCCGTATCGCCGTAGTCGAGAATGAGTTCGGATCGACCAATATCGATGCTGAACTCCTCGAGAAATCCACCGAAGAGATCGTTGAGATCTCTGATGGTTGTATCTGTTGTACGGTTCGCAAAGATTTCATCGAGGCGATAGAGAGGCTCCTCGAGAGTGGACGACCGATAGACCATATCATCATCGAGTGTTCTGGGATGAGTGAGCCACTTCCGATTGCTCAGTCATTTCTCATGAATGATATGTGAGGTCGCGTACGGCTCGACTCGATCATCTGTCTCGTAGATGCAGAGAATCTCCCTGACAATCTCACATCCAACACTCATACTGCTCTCGAGCAGATCGAGTTCGCAGACTATGTGATCATCACCAAGTGATACGGTATCGATCCTATGATACTGAACTCTATCGAGGATATCATCCGTCGGGTCAATGCATACGCTCCGATACTCAATATGCGGACAGAGGATATCCCTCTCGATGCCCTCCTCGATACTGATCGGATATCACTCACAGATGCTGAGAATATGACACATATCTCAGATGAACATACTCATAGTGAGACTATGAGTCATTGTGTGCATCGCAGTGACTATGTATTCGACCATATACTCCTCTCCGAGTTCTTCCGTGAGCTGCCATATGAGACCTATAGAGTCAAGTGATGGGTCAGACTCGCCACTGATCCTGACAAGATATTCCTCATACAAAAAGTCGGAGCCAGATTCACCGTCGAAGAGATGATAGATCCTCCAAAAGACCAACAAAATATTCTCGTATTCATAGGTGAGAGTGTCAATCCATTTGTACTCAATATACAGCTCGCCAAGTGCCGATCTCGATCTCTTTAATTATCTAATTTTATCCTATATGTTCATTCCTCTTGTTCTCCTCGGTCTCATCTCTGCAAGTGGACTATTACTATTCTTCTTTCATCGGATGAATGCTACTATCCTATCTCTTCTCATAGCACTCGGAGCTGGATCTATGCTCTCGGTATCTCTCGTACATATATTCCCTGAAGCACTCGCAGAAACAGGATATGCTGTATATGCATTTCTCGCGGGGTTCCTAGTCATCTACCTCATCGAGGAGATGCTCACACCACATGCTCACGATCATGGACATGGTGATCACAGTCATGAGGATCCACACGAGCACTATGATCATGTAGCTCTGGTATCCTGGATTGCAGTATTCGTACATACACTATTTGATGGGCTCGCCATACGAGCCGGATGGGGCATATCGAGTGATGTCGGATACGCTGTGATCGCTGGAGTCGCTATCCACCAGATTCCTGTATCACTCTCTCTGGCTGCTATTTTCCGAGGGAGCAAGTTCCGAGTACGAGTACAGATCATATTCCTGATTCTATTCGCCCTTGCAGCACCAATCGGATTCATCGTATCAGATATGATACTATCGAATATATCGATCATATTCACATGACTCGCCACAGCATTTGCTGGTGGATCCCTCCTCTATGTGGCGGCGGCGGATCTCCTCCCCGTCATCCATGGACAAAAAAAGTACAAATACGCTCTCGTAGGCCTATTCCTCTTCGGTGCAATAGGCATGAGTGTTGTGAAATTTTTTGAATAATTCGATTTTTATCGATTTATCGCTATACTTTTTGTATCTATAACTACACTCTATGTCTCAACTCACACGACAACAGTTCACCGACAAGGTACAAGACTACATCAAGCGGATCAATCAGATTGCCGAGGAACAGGGCTACTCCGTGATGATGGCCTACTATATCGAGGGGAGCGAAGAGTCTCCTGATGACTTCATCATCGACTGGAGAAATATGAATCTCAATGACAATATCTATGCCCTCTCTCGCTGGACGCAGGATATCATGAACAACTTCGATGAGGATGCTGATGATGAGCTAGACCGATTTGATATACGGACTCCGAGTTTTGAGTAAGACAATATTGCAATGAGATACAATCAAATATTACTTGGTTCCGAAAAATATTTTTTTGGCTTAAAAAACTTTATATTGCAGTTTTTTATCGATTTTAGGAATATAAAATATAGCACTATGCATTTTGAGAGAAAGCGAGAAATCAAGAGAACAAATAAACTTTTATATGATTTTCTAGACATGTATCTCTGATATACTTCCTACCGCCCCTCCACTATCTCGATCTCCTCAGGATTGAGTCCATAGAGCTCATATACCATATTATCTATCTGTCCCTCTGGTAGTTTCGTCTCTAAGAGTGAACGGCTCTATTCGCAGAGAGGATAGTCAACACCCCTCCATGGACGGAATAGTTGTACTAGGCTACTGTAAAGAAATATACTCAGAGAATAAAACAAGCCCAAACTCATAATCAAACCAGTCATATCAATGTATTGATGATATTTCTCGCTGTTTGATTTAGAGTCATCTCTTTTTCCTTCACTTCTTCGACTCATGTTTTATCGAGTGAGAAGGATTTTATCTTCTTGGTGATCTCTCTATTGAGGCTGAGATTATTCTGGACTATCGATATCTGATTACGAAACCCTATAAGATCAGCATAGTATCATACAACGAGATAGATGATACTACCGATGATAAAATACATGAAAAATCTGTATGCTTCTGGATTTTTCATAATCTCATCCCTTCAGATGAATCACAATAGAGCTATCAATCCAGCAATAATGTTCATATGTGCACTCCTAAAATCTGATATCGTCCGCATCCGCTCATCAAATAGCGTCTGTAGATCCTGTCGTTGGCTTATCTCTAACCTTGACAGAGTATCGAGATTGAAGGGGTGTGAATAATTAAGCCGCGAGAAGAAGTTTCAGATTTTATCGAACATAATTGCTGGAATAAATAGATTAAGCGTCTTTTCTTAGCAGATTACCCGATTTTTCCTAAATACCTCTGTTCTATGAAAATCCAGATATCTGAGCCTCTCAGGATTTAAAAATACTGGATCTAGCCTATATGATCATATAAATTCTCTCACATCAGGAGAGATAGTATCAATGAATATAATCTCTCCATTTTCCGTAAAAGTAATATATCCGAGATCAAACAAGGAATCAATGTTTCTACTTAGTAGAAACCCATTGTTAGGATCATATGCTTCCACATCATTAGATATAAAGAATGGTTTGATATGACTCGCTATGAGTACAGGATATGCGAGTTTTTCTACCATACATTTTTCCTGACTATGGTATACGGATGCACTTTCAGATTTGAGTTGATTTTTGAACAATAGATGGAGATAAGGATTTCTTTTTCGAGTAATTACTTCGAGATTTTCTCAGAAAATTCTATTGGCATCTTCAGTGAAATAGAGTTCATCCCCCATGAATACTATATCGTCGAGTTTTTTTATGATATTGAGTATATAACTAATTTGATTATGTTTTCTCTCTAAAAAATTTATCTCTATAGCTCTAGCTACGTAGATATCGAGTTCTTCTTTGGTAAGGTATCATTTTTGTATTGAATCTATATCTACGAGCATCAATGCTGTGATCTGATTTTTGGATAATTTCCCTATCTCGATTAGAGTATTGATGAGAAAATTTAATTGATGGGATCCTGATAAAGTTGTGATACTTCTGTTGAAGCTTGAATTTGAATACACAATTTTTGAAAAAAGTGTAGCCCTCTTTCGATCTGAGTTTGCGTTGAGGTATTCTCTTGTATTCGGATGATATGATTTGAGCTCAGGATTAATAAATCCGAGTTTTACACATTGATTGATTGCCTTGCGTGTAGATGCGAGTTGATTTTCTCGACTAGAAGTCTTGGGTACTGCAGCAAGTACTTTCTCTTGGAGCTCTTGGTAGTCATTACTTGCGTATTCATAGTTCCCATGCTGATTAAGTTGATCGATTTTATTGACTATGATTTCGAGTGTTTTCAGGAATTTTGTATCGTTGAAATCAGTATATTCGAGAGTCAGTTTCCAGTATTCCTCATAAGTTTGTGTAGGCATAGTATATAGGGTTATTTTTTATATGTAGGATTTTTAGCGATAAATAAATATTCCGAATTTTTTTGCTTTTTTTCTTTTCATGTTACCTTGTAGGTGTGAGGTTTTTCTATGATTTCTACTTCCCTACTGTATCTGCCTATTATAGATAAGAGTTCTTCTTTGGATGGATATGATGAATTATTATAGCTCAAAAACCAATACTTATAGTTGCCAAGACGAGAGAACAGTTTCTCGAATAATTCTATTGATTTATTTTTCTCGATAAAGTTATTCGCAAATGCCTCTTGTTTAGTAGATGTGATATATGAGTCAAGAAGTCCATAAAATCCAAAATAATTGTTCATTGTACCAGTATAAGGAGGATCTAAGTAGATCACGTCTGTATGCGTTATTTCGAGGAGATTGAATATATCATCATTGAGTGCGATATTTGTTTGGTGATTGTCGAAAATAGCATCGTTGTATGCATCTAGATTTTCGAGGAGATGACTTTTGATATCTTGATTATGGTAGGCTCTTTTTCGCCGATATTTTTCGTAGCTATAGACTTCATCTCGGAGTTGCTGTATTTTGCTCCAGTTGATGTTGAACCGAGAATATGGCATCTTGCGGATCATAGCTCTTCGTATGAGTGTGAGAGCCAGTGACTTTTTGTATTCTGATGAGAGTTTCTCGATATTTTTCCTGTAGAGATCGAGTTCCATGCATTCCTCAGGATAGAAAAATATATTTGCATAATTTTCCGACATGAATCACTTTGATGGATTCCCTGTGAATATGATATCTACATCTGTTGGTGTGAGTTGTTCCCTATTATTCTCTATGAGCGACTTGGATATCATATAGTTCACATTGAGTATATCGTTGGATACGACTTTGAGTCCTCTTTTTTTTGCCTCATAGCTGATCGATCATCCTCCTGAGAACGCATCAAAAATACTCTCCGTATCTTTGGGCAGATAGTCCAAAATCCAATGAGCAATTTTTTCTTTATTGCCGATGAAATTTATTTTTGGAAATTTATTTTTCATTTTTTTTCATTTTTCGGATAGATCTCGCAATAGCCTCAGCCATGAGAGGGGGCACAGAGTTACCGACCTGTTGCTGCTGGGATATAGTACTTCACATGAATACAAAGTCATCGGGATATGACTGTAGTGCTGCGAGCTCTCTCACTGTGAGTGCTCGATTTTGTGAATAATGAAACACTTTTCGCATATCTCCTGTGATACATATAGACGGCTTATTGCTCGTATATCGTATATATTTTCTTGAGTCTCATTTTTGAGGTCTTAGCATCTCAGGTATATCATTTCTACCTCAACCATCGGTCACATAGCTCATTTTTTCGAGCATTTGTTCAGAATGATTCATCGCAGTATGGTTTGGTATTTTTGACCCCTCTCAAGATACGAGAGGTGGGTATTTTTGGAGTACTTCTATGACTGTAGTATCTTTTTCGGCTTCCCTTTCAGGAAATATGATGGTGTCTGTATTTTTACTTCCGATGAAGAGTACTCTTTTTCTCACTTGAGCTACCCCATAGTCCGCTGAGTTTACTATCTTGCAATCCACATGATATCCCATATTTCCAAATAGTGTCAGGATTTCTTCTTTTGTCCGACCTTGATTGTGTGTTGCGAGTCTCGCCACATTCTCCATAACAAAATAATTTGGCTTCACGATCGATACTACTCTAGCAAATTCTTGGAAAAGTTGATTTCTTGGATCTTCGATAAATCTCCTCCCAATATTGCCTGCCATACTAAAACCCTGACATGGTGGTCATCCGATGATCACATCAATCTCTTGATTGCCTGCTATAGCGAATATATCTTCTGGAGAGAGATTTTTGATATCTCATTTAATGAGCGTATGTCATGGGAAATTTTGTTCATATGTTGCACAAAAACTGGGCTCTATGTCGAGGGAAAATATGTTTTTAAATCCTGCAACATCAAATCATACAGAAAAACCTCCAGATCCACAAAATAAATCAATATATGTTGGTTTTTTAGACATAATGTAGCCAGGTAACAGTTTTTGACTTTAAAGCATGAGGATCATATCTTTTTTCTCTGTTTTTTCAACTTTGATTTTACTGTCAGTGGTTTTGGTTATGAGTATAAGCTCGCATTATCCAATGATTTTCCCTCTTTTTTCCAACTATTTCTTTGCGAATATCACAACCATAAAAAAAGAGGCTCGCAAGCGAGCCCTGATTGATTTAAGACAATATAGAAACTCTCATTTTCTCCAACCAGAAATCCCCTAAAACTGCTCCCAGAATACCCTCTCACTCTCGACACCCAGTGCCTCGAGTTTTTCTCGTGCTCACCGCACCATAGCAGGTGATCCACAGATATAGAACTCTCTATAATCCGCGATATTGGTAGGAGTGATCCAGTCGATGACGTAGCCATGAGCAAATCATGGACGCTCTTCACGAGAGAGATAGGGAATATACTCGAACTCGGGTATTGCGAGAGCGAGTTCTCGGATCTCATCCGCATGAAATACATCATGCAGCTCTCGAACGCCGAATACGAATGCTACTCTCGAGAGTAGTCCTCTACACTCGAGCATCTGACAATAGAGTGGAGCAAATCCGGTACCAGTACCGATGAAGCACTTCGATACTGGGGTATCTCTGAGGACGAAGTGTCCGAGTGGGATCATCCCAGAGAATACCTGACCGATCTCGGCATCACAGATGACCGAGCTGCCTTTGCCCTCCGTGATTTTTTTGATCACGAGCGTGAATGTATCCACAGAGAAAGAAGCAAGTGAGTATGAGCGGTTGAGTCATGGAGCGAGTTGGAACATGACGTACTGTCATGGTTGTGGTGGCTCTCTCACGAGGTCTGGACAACTATAGGTGAGTTCATAGACGTCACGTGTGAGGTCTCGCTTTGCGATGAGGGTAAATTGTGTTTTGAGCATATGCAATCAATATAAAAATC
>JANNYQ010000007.1:0-16097 GCA_031410215.1 Candidatus Altimarinota bacterium
TCATCGCGAAGCAACACGGTGGATCAAATCCTATCACTAACGCTCGCGTTGCCATGAAGGCATTCTCAGCTCTCAAACCAGTCTCTCAGATCAAGTCATTCTCTAAGGCTCCGGCTACAGAGGCAGCAGCTACTCCAGCAGTAGAGGCAAAAAAGGCTCCAGTAGCAAAGAAGGTAGCAGCTCCAAAAGCCGCTAAATAATCATTCAGAACTTAGAAGGTAGAACTGAGAACTTAGAAATAAGTTATATGGTTCCAAAAATCTAAGTCCTAAGTCCTAAGCTCTAAACTCTAAAAACTAATTCCTATGTCAAATCTCACAACCCTGAGTCCATCACCAGGATCTCAAACTCGCAAAACTCGCCTCGCTAGAGGTCGAGGGAGCTGAGTAGGTGGTACATGTGGTCGCGGTATGAACGGACAGAACTCTCGTACTGGTACGGGTAAACGCTACCCTACATTCGAGGGAGGACAGACTCCACTCTTCCGCCGTACTCCGAAGAAACGAGGATTCACCGCCTACAAGCCAGAGGAGTTCGTCATCGTCAATCTCGATCAGATCGAGGCTCTCGCACTCGATGGTGTCACTACAGTAGACTACGCAGTACTCTACGAACGACGCATCATCAGAGAGAAGGGCAAGTTCCTCAAGGTACTCGGTCGTGGTGAGATCAAGTCAGCCATGACGATCACCGCTGATGCTGTATCTGCAGGCGCTCGTGCTGCTATTGAGAAGGCTGGTGGTACAGTTACTGTCGCTGAGGCTACAACCGCAGAGTAATAATATATATCAAATCAGGATCTCTCACGAAAGTGGGGGATTTTTTTATTTAAGGACAAGAATCCCTCTCGATAACTCAAGAGGGATTCTGTTTTAGAACATTTTAAAGTATGCTCGTGGGAATGAGAGCCTGTGTTCGACGAAGTTTTCCTTGAACTCCGAATATCCTCGTTGATCCGACGGCCCGTGAGGATTGCGAAGCTGGTCGAAGGTGATATACTTGATGCCTTGCTCGAGAGATGATCGGAACCACTCATCGATGAGTGCTGTACCTCACTGGATCGGATAGGCAGCCGTATCCGTGAATGCAACGAAGTGCACCGAGTGATTGTTGATATAGTCGAGACAGGCGAGTCCTGCGACAGCTTTTCAGTTCTGATATATGAGCCACTGTCTCACCTTGTCAGGAGCAAATGATCGGATCCGCTTATAGTTGCGAATGTAGTCATTTTTGATAATCTTGTAGTTCCAAGTCTTCACATGTGACGCTTGGAATGCCGCTATGAATGTATCTGCATCGACGGCTCTCAGCTCGGCTCCGGACTTCTCATATTTCTTCATAGCTCGGCGGGCTCGATCGTTCCACTTTGTTCTGTAGTCTGGTGTGAGCTCATTGACACTCGTCTCCTGGAAGTGATCTGTGAGCCAGAGTCGCCTCCATCCTACTGGGATGTCTTGTCTCGAATATGGGATCCAGGTCACCATTGCGTGTTTGACTCAATCTTGTTTCAGTTTCTCTATATCTGGTTCGATATCTGTCCGTTCATATTTCACCACATGGACGCTATTCCCGAAGAGTCACTTTTTCCAGGCGTATTGTGGATTGTTGCCAATATCAAATGCATCGATATTGCCACACGACTCGATATACGGACGGTAGATCTCAGCACTCGTACGGTGATAAAAAAAATCTTGAGGATACTCGGATGGTTCTAGGTGTTTCATAGCTATACTGTAACAGGATTCAGGGAGAAAAACAAATATTATCGCTTGACCCGACAGGTTTCGAGATTGACGAGTATATCCCAGGTCGCATAGAGGAGTCCGAGGGCTCATACGATCTTGATCTCGAGACCGTCATACGGGAGGAACGACATCAGAGGCAATAGTCAAAATGAAGCCGCGAGCGTGAGTCCACAGCACGAGCATCCTGAGAGGATCGTTCCGATGATACCACCTATCATTCCTGTGGTCGTTTTTGCACCTATATCTGCCCGTTTTCCATACATCCAGCTCTTATAAAGTAGAGCTACGATAAATAGTGGGAATATGAGAATCATCACGATCGAGAGTACGATATCCGTATAGGTATGGAGATCTCCATAGTTACCGAACATGATCAGGATATCCGTCATAGACCACCAGAGAGCTCAGGCAAGGAGAACGAGGATGATATAGGCGAGGATCCTGAGAGAAGATGAGGCGAGAGTTTTGAGATTTGTGTACATAGGGATTAGTTACGGTGTTCTATCCACTCCACTATAGGATTGGCTATCGGTGAGAGCCAGCCATAGGTATTAGTACTACAGCTCGCTGGGTCGGATTTTTGATTGTATTCTACAGCGTCCTTGCTCACGAGAGTATCCCACTTCGCCAGAATCTCTTGTTCACTCCCTGTCCCATACCAGACCAGGAGTCGATCTGCACTCCCGACGGGAGTATTGGCTGGATTCATCATGATAGACCCATTGATGATATAGTGTAGTGAGTGCGTACTATCTACGAGATGCATCGTGTCGTATCCGCTCGCGAGATAGCTGGTACCCATACTCCAGCCGATATTGGCAAAAAGATCACCCCAAGTGCTCGCCGCCATATGGACATGGACGAGTCATCCCTTGCCATCATGGAGGTGGATACGATCTGCTGGGAGTACTCACTCAGTTATATTGCACCTACTGACCTCTTCCATATAGGTCACCGGTGAAAAATCAAACAACTTACCATCGATATATACTGCGAAATTGGCATGATGATGTACAATAAATGGTCGTGGCGTGAAGATATAGGTTGCACAGATACTAATAATAATGAAGAGGATGCAGAAGAGGTATTTTCCCATATAGTATAGAGTTATATTATTCGATGGCTTGCGCCATGACCTCGATACAACCGAGTGTGAGCCAGACGGTTGCGATCAGTCGTGGCTCATAGATATGGGCGCCGTAGAGTCCGATCATTAGGATAACTCAGGTGGAGATGAGGATCGCCTGTCTTATACTTGCATGGATCGTCGTCAGATTCACATCGCCCCGATAGTAGATTTTTTTCGTGAAAAATAATAATAACGATAGAAAACTACTAAGAGCTAGAAAAAGCCCCATACTCATTAGGGAGAATCCCATCATCACATTGGTCGTCGGATCCATATACCAATAGAGCATCGCCATCGAGGCACTGCTCGCTGCAAATATGAGAAACAAGATGAAGAAATAGGCCCTGAGTGGCATGATTATTTGACAAAAAAATGAAATCGGAGTACACTTCATTACAAGATATCTATTTTCCTCCTATTATCAAGACTTCTATGCAAAAAAATCACCCAAAAACTACTGACTTTTTCTCTGCATACCGCTCATCTCAGCTTCATAAATATCTCTTTTCAGGAGGCATCGCCGTATTTGTAGCTTTTTCATTTGTTTCGCTCATTCACTCAGGTATCGATCCAAGAGGACTCATGGCGAGTGTCGCAGGTGTCACTGAGATGCCATTATATGATGCTGACCTCATAATGACACGAGAGAATAATTCTCTTATTTTTACTTTTGGGACTCGAGCTCAGGCAGTTGATACCGTCGATTTCACACTCCTCGGAGATCCTAGTAGACTACATGCCATCACCTCCAACAATCCAGGTGTACGTATAACAGGGCAATCAGATATTGGAGTTTATCATATATCTATCGATATGTATGGACGAGATATCTCGGTAGGGACACGTATCGCAGATCTCACGTCAAGTATCGACAATGGAGCAACGATCTCACTCTCTGATACGCAGTTCGTGAGCGGTTGACAGAGGTATAGTATTAGTAACAAAGGAGAGTAATCATGTGATTAGATGTATGCATATGATCAGATACACTAGAGTGATATCCAGTATTCCCTGTCGTTTTAGAAACTAAAAAACGAGCAAATAGAATTCTTGAGATATGCAATCTTGATGGAGATTTAATATTTATGTATGACGGCGAAAAAATTGGTATTATAGAATATGAATTAAATTTAGAAAGAGAGCAGTGTTATATTTCTTTTTTTGGTACCCAAAATGGAGATGCAAGTGCATATGACTATAGAAAATTACGGTTACTCGATCCAATTTTACTCTGAGAAGTAGCTAAAAAATGAGTTTCGTATAATATGATTCAAGATTTTATAATTGATGTATGTATTCCAAATTGAATTTGAAAAGTATATCTCCATGCAGATGATCTATGTAAGAAAGTTTTCTGGAAAAATAAAATTTGAAATCACTTTATGGAGAATGGTGTCTTTACGAAGGTATCATCAAATGGTCTTGAAATATGCTTTATACTTTCCCTAGAAAAATAAATTTCTTTTTCATATATTATCCCTATAATCCTCGAGCAATTGAGGATTATATTTTTCTGAAACTATATTGGACTATGAGGATACGCTTTTAGTTCTACATTTCGATCGAAAATGTTTCTTTTTCCGTTCATCGGCATGGTGAGTACCTTTAGGGTACGGAGCAAACTCTATTTTATAACTCTATTTGAACTATGAAAAAATATGATATTATTGAAAATATCAAGATCGAGAAACTTATCTTCGGAGGATCAGGGCTTGCCACAGCATCGGACGGTCGCAAGATTATTATCTCTGGTGGAGCTATCCCAGATGCGATCGTAGATCTGAGAATTACGAAGTTGAAGAAAAATCATCTCGAGGCTCAGATTTTTCGCACTGTTCGTAAGTCTCCGCTTGAGAAAGCTATCCCAGCCGAATGGCAACTCTATGGTGGATGCAAATGGCTCCCGATTCCGTACGACAAACAACTTGAGATCAAAGAGCAACAAATCACTGAAGCATTTCACTCACTCAAGACAGAAATTGAGAAAACCATTTGGCATACGATTATCCGATCACCAGATTCTGAGCACTACCGTAACAAGGTAGAGTTCTCATGGGGCAAGTATATCTCAGAGCGAGAGGGGGTGTATGATGATTATCGATTTGGATTCCATGTGCAGGGACAGTTCGATCGGATCGAGGACTGTTGGTATTGTGTCCTTGCGGATGAGCTGACCAATCAGGTATTTCGAGATATTGATGTGTTTGCTCGTGGATCCGATCTCCCTACCTATGATCCCAAGACGGCTATCGGATTTTGGCGACATCTCGTAGTGCGTAGAGCCAAGCAGACGGGGGAGATGATGCTCATATTTTCAGTCAATTGAGTATGGGAATCAACAAAATCCGGAGTAATAGGCTCAAAAGAGAATTTTTTCACAAAAATGGTTCAAGAACTGTCCGAAAAATATCCACAGATCGCATCAGTCAACTTCCTCGAGAATACGAGTAGAGCGGATGTAGTACAAGGGAATCAGATCCTCCTCCATGGATCGCCGACCATCACTGATGAGCTCCTTGGGCTCACTTTTGAGATTCAGCCGAAGTCGTTTTTCCAAGTGAATACACTCGGAGCTGAGAAACTCTACCAGAGAGTTATCAACTCCATAGAATACAAGGGATGAGTACTGCTTGATCTCTATGCGGGTACTGGTACGATAGGGATCCTATTGGCAAAATATTTCAATCAAGTATATAGTGTCGAGCTTGTGACATCCTCGAGTGAAGATGGAGTCAAAAATGCGGACAGAAATAGTGTTACAAATGTCGAATTCGTGAATGCAAAAGTCGAGGACTTCGCCAAAAAATTCGCTTCGGAAAATGGTAAAGCTGATACTATCGTCCTCGATCCTCCACGAGACGGACTCCATGCGAGTGCCATCCCTCATATTCTCGCATTCGGTGCTCGTGAGATCATCTATGTCTCGTGCAATCCTGCGACACTCGTACGAGATATCTCTATCATGCTCGGTCGAGATGTGAGTCATCAGACGACCGATACAGACGCTACCGAGATGACTCAGAGCGAGACTCCTGTAGACAAAAAAGAAACAAAAACACTCCCACTCTATCGAATATCTGATGTCACACCGATGGATATGTTCCCACATACACATCATATCGAGACGGTCGTAAGACTGGAGCGAGTGTAGACATCAAAAATCCCCGACTGTATTTCTACAGTAAGGGGATTTTATTTTTGTTCTCACTCAGTCCACCAGGTTCCTAATTAGGGAACTTTGGGGATTTTGAATAAGGCCTTATCCTTGCTCGACTTTCACAAAGGAATACTTTTCATCACCGAAGCTGTAACCTCGGATTAAGTCTCGGATACCACGATATTCTTCGTCATATCCGAAGTTAAAGCTAATTCGATTATCCCACCAGTAGTACCGAAAACCCTCACGGGTAACCAGATCTCTAAAGTAAGTGGCGTTGAGACTTCCAAGCTTGCATCGCATGATACGAGACCGAGAAGTGATGCACACTCGCTGGGGACGAGTATCGATTTTGCTAACAAGGATCCATGGAGCTGAAAGGTGAAAACCTGGATCATCACTACTAAGCTCACCACTTACCATGTTTTTTATCACACCTACCTCGTGAATACCGGTATAATGAAAAAATGGAAAATAGATACTTCCGAGTAGGCCAACTAAAATGGCAAGCAATCTCATTTTTTTTGCTCCATTACGGGTGCTGAGGCATCTTTGATGAAAAGGAAAGAGTATGGACGTCCCAACTGATCAAAAGCATAAGGCTCGAGAATGTCAGATACATTGCCATGCTGTACGCCATGCAGTGTAATAAATTCATCAAGCCCAGCTGGGTTAAATGCAATGAGTTTGCAATTCAATACTCTTTGATTGACAGCTACTCGGCCAGAATTAATACATCGCTGAGCTGGACGCGTATCAATGGTATAAACTTTTGTTGCTATCGGTGGAGTGACTATCCATCCTTTTTCAGCTATGACGCTGAGTTTTCCGCCCTTGATACGTTCGACCTTGTAGCCGAACTCATGCTGATCGATGTGATCAACACAAAGAATGTAAAAGCCGCATGAAAGAATAATGGCAATGATGGTTAATACTCCGAAGAAGTTGCCAATAGTTCTCCAGGAAGGAAATGTGAATCGGGGAGAGGTTTCGTTTGAGCTCATGGGAGCCTCCTTATAAAAGTCGAGATGTTAAAGAAAGGGTCTGATGTTTTCAATTTCAAGATATCGGAGGGTATTTGTCCGATACTTGACTTACTAGTCAGATTACGATTGAGTGTACAGAGAGAGAGCAGCTTGTCAACTAAAAATTGTTTTTTGTCTGTGTCAATTGCATTTCATCCCAGATTCGATACTATCTCTGTATGAACATTCACCTCACTGCTCTCATTTCTCAGCTCTCGTCAGATCAACTCATCACGATCACTGGAGCGACTGCATCTCTCCGCAATGGAGATGTACACTATCCGTTTCGTCAGGACTCAGATTTCCTTTACCTGACTGGACTCTCGGTTTCAGGACTTGTATTGACTATATTCTCAGATCAGATCATCCTCTGGCGACAGGCTATCACAGACATGGATAGAGTCTGGGGAACTGACAAGCTCTCAGATGATGAGATGCGAGATACATCAGGGATAGAGGATATCCGAGATATGAGTTGACTCGTACAATACCAATCAGACAAAAAAGAAATAGAGTCTGAGACTATCAAAACAATTATCCACTCGCTCCGTCTCATCAAAACCCCCGATGAGATAGAGAAAATCCGAAAAGCTATATCCGTATCTCAGGAGGCATTTGCGGCTATCGAGCCAATGATGCGATCGTGAGTGTATGAGTATGAGATCGAGGCAGAGATCGCTCGAGTATATCGCTCTCATCATATGACTGAGGCATATCCGAGTATCGTTGCATCAGGGCCGAATACTTGCACGCTTCACTATAGTAAACATACCAGACAGATTGTGGATGGTAATCTCGTCCTCATCGATGCGGGTGCGGAATATATGGGATATGCGAGTGATATGACTCGGACACTTGTGGTCGGATGAGTCTACACTCCTCGGCAGCTCGCCGTCTATGAGGCAGTAGAACGCGTCAAAAAGATCGCCGAAAATACCCTCAAGCCAGGAATATCTCTGACTGCATATGAGCTCATCGTGAGAACCGCGATGAATGACGAACTTCGACAACTCGGGCTGATCTCACAGGATGCGAGTGAGGATGAGATAATACACCTCTCTCGGAAATACTATCCACACCGCACATCCCACTTCCTCGGTCTCGATGTCCACGATGTCGGTCCTCGTGACGCTGTCCTCACTCCAGGGATGATACTCACGATCGAGCCCGGGATCTATATCACAGAGGGGGTTATCGGTATCAGGATCGAGGATGATTATCTGATCACAGAGTGTTGATGCGAGAAGCTTTCGTAGAAAAAATATTGAAAAAATCAGCTATATCCATATAATATAAATCTCTATCTTATAATTATATCACACTATGAAACTATTCACACTTGTTGCTGGGTATATTGCTGGTCTCGCCATAGCAATGAAATATCGCAAAGATAATGGAACATCCAAGCTCGACTCTATCAATCCTATGAGGTCAAAACTCGATAAATTTATCGATGAAGTTGTAGATATCCATAAAACAGCCTTCTCCGATGTAAAAGAATTCGCAAAAGAGAATTTCGATGATGTTGATAACTTCGATGACCTTCAAAAAAAAGTCTCAACTATGGTAGGAGAATTCTCTGGAACACTGGAATGACATATCGAAAATGCAAAAAAAGCAGGAATCACCAAAAAAGATGAACTCCTCAAGGTTGCACAGGCTTTCTATACTAAAAATGAATCCACTCTAGAATCTGCCAAGGCAAAAGCCGCTTCATTCACAGGTATACAAGAATCTACTATAGATTCTTGGGTAGCAACCGCACGCAAAGAGCTCAGTAACGCATATGAACGAGTACAATCTACATTCTCAGATACAACCATATCATCCCCGGTCAAAAAGACAACCAAATCAACCACAACCAAAAATTCTAAGAACTAATCGGTATCCTAGTCATTCAAAACTGAAAAATACCGAATTCGGTATTTTTTTTCCTCATAATTTCCTAATACATATACCCCATGACAACACAAGATCTCAAAGACCTAAAATCACAAGATCCATCTCTCATCGATGAACTCGAGGTGATTACTGAACAAGTAGAAGATGATACGAGCAATATCGGAAAAGATACTCCCATAGATCCATCTGAACAAATTACTCAACTCCAATGATCTCTCGCTCGATCACAAGCAGACTATGCGAATCTATTGATGCGAGTCGATCGCGACAAGGCGGATATGGCATTTTTCCTCTCGGCGAAGATGCTCGCACCACTCCTCACTCAGATCGACAACCTTGAACGAGCTGTAGCACTCAAAACAGGAGTCGAATCAGATACATTCGTCGAGGGGATTCGATCGGTACTTGCAGGATTTCACAAGTTCCTCGAATCACAAGGAGTAACCCCATTTATCTCTGTATGACAAGAGGTCGATCCAGATCGTCATGATGTGATGACGGAGATATCAGGAGAAGCAGGGAAGATCATCCAAGAATTCGAACGAGGATATATGCTCCGTGATCGAGTACTGCGTCATGCGAAAGTGATCGTCGGCTCAGGAAACGAGTAAAAAAGAAATAATAATAATCTTTCATGAATTCTACAATCGGAGAAATCCTCATAAAAATCGAATCTCTCAATAATGATCTCAAATGAGAATATGATCGACTCTCTGAGAAATATGGATTCATCCTACAGCAAAAAAAGGTCATATTCCTCGAGATGTTCGCAAAAAAGAATAAGGCCAAAAAAACTCCCCTCTATAGGTATCTCATCCCTACCAAGTGGATTCATGTTCGATATATCCTCTCGATTCCATTTATCTATGGGATTATCATCCCGACGCTCCTACTTGATATTTGTCTGAGTATCTACCAGCTTATCGCATTTTCTCTTTATCGCATTCCGCATGTCAAACGATCTGAGTATATAACCTATGATCGCAGATTCCTCGATTATCTCAATTTTTTGGAAAAGATCAATTGCCTCTATTGTAGTTATGTGAATGGAGTATTTGCCTATGCAGTCGAGATAGGTGCTCGTACTGAGCGGTATTGGTGTCCACTCAAGTCAGCACACAAGCCTCGATTTGCCCATGGGTGGTATCGTGACTTCGCTGATTATGGGGACCCAGATGAGTGGCATGATAAAATGAAACATGAAGATGGGATGTTTGTTGATTCTTTTGGTGACAAATATTTCATCAAATAATCCTCTAACAGAAAAGTTGCTTTTTTGAGATTTATTATCATAATCAGGGGTATATGAGAACCCACCAGTATCGTGACATCATCTGTATGACCTGTACCTGTCGACATCTCTCGGCGGATGATATATTCGATGAGGTGCGTATCAGTGAGCCAAAAATCGGTCGAGCAACCGTCTATCGTAACATCGAGGCTATGGCAGAAGAGGGAATACTTCGGCGTTTCCCCGGAATCAACGGTAAGACTTATTATGAGTGTAATGACGCCACACATGCTCATCTTGTCGATGATACTACTGGAATCTTCTGTGACTTCCCTATATCGAATATCTCTGTCAACAATATTCCAGCTGGTTATGAAATAGCTGAGATTCGTATCCAAATTCGCAAACAATAGTATGAAATCCGTCATTTCCCTCCAACATCTCTCGAAAACTATAGCTAAGTCTGAGATCCTCTCAGATATCTCGCTCACTCTCCAGTCTGGAGAGGTATTTGGATTCCTCGGGCCAAATGGTGCTGGTAAGACGACTACTATGAAAGCAATCCTCGGTATCATCGATGCTACCAGTGGTATGGTCGAGATTCTTGGAAAGTCACCACGAGATACGACTGTACAACAGAAAATTGGTTTCATGCCAGAGAATACCTACCTTTATAAGTATCTCACTGGAGATGAGTTCCTCGACTTCAACGGTCGTTTCTACTCCTTATCAAAACCAAAACTCGAAGAACGAAAAACCTGGGCACTCGAAAAAGTCTGACTCATAGAAGCTCGGACCAAACGACTCAATACATATTCAAAGTGAATGCTCCAGCGTATCGGACTCGCTCAGGCGATTCTCCACAATCCTGATATTATATTCCTCGATGAGCCGATGAGCGGACTCGATCCTATCGGTCGCAAGCTTGTGAAAGATCTTATGCTCGAGCTCAAGGCCGCTTGAAAAACTATATTTTTCAACACACATATCCTCTCCGATGTTGAGACTATTTGTGATAGTTTTGGTATCATCTGTGAAGGACGACTCGTTGCCAATATGCAGATATCAGATCTCGATATGCCACTAGAAGATTTTTTTATGCAAAAAATAGCCGAAAATAGTACTCGTAACCATCTCGGATAATGCTCCCAAAGAATATATTCAAAAGTCATCAACATATTGGACTCGATCTGGATGATACATTGGTGCATAGTGCTATCGACGGGATCAGGAAACTTCATGCTACCAACCGTATGCAATCTATACAGGATATAAATCATGTTACTTCGTTTGATTGGACAGAATTCCCTGGATGTGATATGACCCGAGATGAAATCATAGATTTCTGGAAAATGCACAGTTTAGAAGGTGCTGACCCAGTAGAAAATTCTATAATAGGTGTTTTTCAACTGTCCCAAAATAACAAGTTAATCCATATCGTCACGGCTCGAAATGAGCACGATCATCGCAGTGATAGTGAAAGGTGGCTCAATATATATTTCCCAGAGATACATTCAAGTAATATTCATTTCGCCAATCATCTCTCGAAGTATAATCATGCAAAATCTACAATTTGTAAGTCACTCGGAATTACACTCATGATTGATGACGGACTCCATAATGCTCTTGATCTCGTAGAACATGGGATCGTCTGTATTCTCCTCGATAAGCCATGGAATCGCAAGGATACATCAGATCATCCATTGATCCATCGGGCTCGAGATTGGCAAGAAATAATCGATAATCTCTCATCCAAATAATGTCTAAAATCCTCGTCTGACTCTCGGGAGGTGTTGACTCTGCGGTCTCTGCGTTTCTCCTGAGAGAGCAGGGGTACAATGTATCGTGTGGGTACATGATCAACTATCTCGATGAGGAAAATCCGACTTGTCCGACGAGAATGGATCTCGAAGAAGCCCGACGAGTAGCAGATTTTCTCGGACTCCCATTTTATACATTCGACTACCGAGAGGAGTATGAACGGCGGATTGTCGACTATATCTACCGAGAGTATGCGATATGAAATACCCCCAATCCTGATGTATTCTGCAACAATCTCGTGAAGTTTGATCTCTTTCTCGAAGAGGCTCTCTCTCTCGGATTTGCTGAGATTGCTATGGGACACTATGCTCGAATTCAGGGTGGACAACTCCTCAAATGAATAGATCCCCTTAAGGATCAATCCTATTTCCTTTCGAAACTTTCCTCATTTCAATTATCCAAGGCAATATTCCCGATCGGAGATCTCGAAAAATCTGAAGTCAGAGAGATCGCAAAAAAGGCAAAATTGCCAAATGCTGATCGTAAGGACTCTCAGGGGCTCTGCTTTATCGGGAAGGTTTCGATGAAGGAATTCCTCGAAAAACGATTCCCTAAAAAACCAGGGAATATCATCGATCAAACTGGGAAAATACTCGGGATACATGAGTGAGCCTATACCTACACGATCGGACAACGTAAGGGTATCGAGATCGGTGGGGGTCCAGCTCTGTTTGTTGTCAGTAAAAATACAGTCGAGAATACGATCACGGTTGGAGGTGAGGTAGATCTCCATCTTTTTTCATCATCGTGTCTTCTTGCTGATTGGGTCGGGAGCACACCGACTGAATGAAAAAAATATGGAGCCAAGATACGGTACAGACAAGAAGATCAGGAATGTGAAATCAAAAAATCAGACTCCTCACTGAAAGTATCATTCACGCAACCGCAACGAGCGATCGCCAGTGGGCAGATATGTGTGATCTATGACGGAGATCGAGTGGTTGGAAGTGGAGTGATCGTTTAGTTTCCAACTTTTTCCCGTTCTCCCAGCACTGTCGCCTCTGTTCCGATCCAGGCATCATAGAGGGCGAGCCAGCGAGCAGGGATCTCACGAATATAGGCGTAGATACCGTACTCGAGTGACACATTAGCTGCTCCATAACCGATTGCATCAATCCCGTTGGCCTGAGCTAGAAATAGGGCTCGCTCTATATGGAATGGCTGAGATATGATTGTGAATCCTCCCGTGAGAGAGAATACCTCACTAGCTCGTACCACAGAGTCGAGTGTACGGAACCCTGCATAGTCCATCGTGATAGCCTTTGCTGGTACTCCTGACTTCACGAGAGCATTTTGCATATACTCTGGTTCATTATAACTCTTATCACTGTTGTCTCCAGAGACGATAATATGGGAAATTTTTTTGCGTTCGTAGAGTTCTTTGGCGGCCTCGATCCGAGTAGTGAAAAACAAATTCGATCCCCCGATTCCAGGCGTCGTTCCGAGTACGACCCCGACCTCACGAGTTGGTATTGTCTCGATATCACGGTAAACTCTGTCAGCGACAGATACTGAGATAATAGCCCAAGGAGTCATGAGGATTATTGCAGAGATAAGTATGAAGAGAAAGAGTTTACGCATTATTTTGTATTATTATTCCTTCACTTTCGGTTCTTTTTTTGAGCTCATAGCCTCATTTCTCGATCGTTTTGTCTGAGATGATGATACGGTTCGGGATCCCGTAGAGATCAGCATCGCCAGCCTTCTGTCCGAATCCAGTATTGCGATCATCGATGAGGACGCTTGCGCCTGTTGGTTCCAGCTTTTTGGCTATTTTTTTTGCTTCATCAAGATGATCCCCGATCACGATAATGATATGACTAAATGGGGATACCTGAATTGGCCAGATGAGCCCCTTATCATCTGCGAATTTCTCAGCGATGAGCCCCATGAGACGAGAGATCCCGATCCCATAGCATCCCATCACTACATTTTTCATCTGACCATCAGTATCTTGATACTTGAGACCGAACACATCAGAGAACCTGGACCCCAGCTTGAATATATTCGCCGACTCAGATACGATCCTACGATCACAGACCATATGGGCACACTCGACACAGACGAAGTTATTCTCATCTATGATCTCCTTGTTGTGAGCCTGACCACAAGCCCCACAGACGAATATTTCATCTTCACCGATTGCGATCTCTGTCTGGAACTCGTATGAGTACTTCGAGAAGTCACCACCAGATGCAAATGTATAGTGAGTCGAGTCTGCGAGTCCGAGTCTCTCAAACACACGATCATAGGCTCCGTGTACCACCTCGAAATAGGTATCGAGTTCTTCTTGAGTTCGGTGGAACGAGTACATATCCTTCATGAGGAATTCTCGACCTCGCATGAGTCCTGACTTGGCTCGTTTTTCATTGCGGAACTTTGTCTGGATCTGATATACGGAGCAATTCTCGAGATCCTTGTAGGACTGGATCCACTCGCCGATGAGCGGGGTGACGACTTCTTCGTGAGTCGGATTGAGGGCATATTCTTTTCACTCAGCTCATGGCAGTTTGAATAGTATATCGACCGAGTTCCAGCGATCGGTCTTTTCCCAAGCGTCCTTGGATCCGAGAGCCGTGAGGAGTACCTCTGATGAGCCGATCGCGTTCATCTCTTCTCGTACAATATTCTCGATATTGCGGAGAACACGGAGTCCGAGAGTTGTATAGTTGTAGGCTCCAGCGAGTGTCATACGGATATATCCTGCTTGGAGGAGGAGTCCAGTACCACGATTATCTGATCCTGATGGGATGGATTTTTGAGTCTTGAATGGGAGGGTAGATAGGAGGAGCATAGTATGTAATAGTTTATGTGATAGAGTATAAGTAGAATCTATTTTTCACCAAGGAAAAATGTTCGAGAAAATGCTTGAGTCAAGTGTCCACCCTGTTTCGTTTTTCATAAAACTTTCCAGAGTCTAGTTTCCGTTCGTATCCTAGTATTTGGAATATACGGAGTATATGGAGCGACAATATCCCTCATAGATATGAGGAGCTCGATCTGTCGCTGAGTAATATGAGTGAGGTGTGGTACGACACTATTACTATGACAGATATCGTGGTAGAGATCGAGATCTCTGGATTGTAGCTGATGGACACTATGCTTCGACATATGAGATGATACAAAAAATAAAAAAAATCCCCCTTGTAGTATATGACTCTCTGGAGGGGGATATTTCGTTTTTGGTTATGACAAATTACCTACCAAGAGTCGGTAGGGGTACGGGGAGCAGGTATGCCAAAACAAAACAGATATTCATATGATGATAGTATGGATAGGGTGATATTTGTCAAAACTATTTCCGTTTTCGTAGACTTGCATACCACGATTTCTCCTTGTCTGTCCAGTTCGCGTAGGGGTGGAGGGTGAATGAGTTATTCGTGATTCGTTTTTCTTTTGTACTCTCTTGTCCGATCCACTCTGGGAGCTCGAACTTGTCATATTCATCCTCGAGTTCGATATCTGCGAGGACGATCCCGCTATTGGTGCCCTCGTATTCGTCGAGTTCCCATTTTTTCCCATCCGTATGGATATACTCATATCTCGTCTTGATGACCTCACCATGTCCGATCATGATGAAGAGAGCGACTCGATACGGTACCACCCACTCATACTCGTCACGGATATTGGGTCCGTCTTTTTTGGATTTTTTGGCCACCTTGAATGTGAATGCAGCAGACCTCTCCCCAGTTTGCATATCCTCGATGAGTCGGACTCGGAGCTTGTTCCCCTCACCACGGTGGATAGTAGACTGGATATAGTGCTTGCGAGGGAGAGTTGCCTTCATCCGTTCCCATTCTGGGTGCTCCGTGTCGATGATGTACTGCCGTTCGATCTCTTTGGCCATAGTATCTATATTATGATAGAACTAGTGTAGCAGATGTGGGTGAAAAGAGCAAGGAAATTCCGATGAGTTATTTAGTTTTACTAAACATAGTTTTATAATATCTGCAATATAATTTCGAATTTTCTTAGAAAAATTAATATTTGAGTAATAATCTTGTGTATGATATATTTAGATTACGAAATTGATATTTCAGAAAACTATGGAATATCTCAGATATTCTCATACAATACGAAGTATGCC
>JANNYQ010000008.1:0-23107 GCA_031410215.1 Candidatus Altimarinota bacterium
GTAGGATCATATCATTGCCCCGATCGAATCGGTCGAGAAACCTCTTAGCATCTCCGACCGTAGTACGTTCCTCAAGGTCAAATACATAGTTGAGTCCGATTTTTGCGAGTTTCACCACGCCATAGTCAGAGAGGATGAGACGAGAACGGATGAGGAGAAACAGATTGGCAAATGCTGGATTGTTAATCTCACTCTCCATCTCATCGAGCTCGTCGAGCGTCTCGAGTGACTCGATCTCTCTGAAAAAATTGAGCTTGTCCGCCTCAGACAAGAAATACTCATCTGGGAGGATATAGGAGATGTCGAGTTCGATTTTGGTCAGTATCCGTTTCTTTTTCTCCTCACGCAGCTCGGCGATCCGTTCCTCGAGAAGCCTGAAGTAGAGTGTCAGACCGATATCCTTGCTCCGACCAGACTGCTTGATCCCGAGAACATCTCAGGCTCCACGGATCTCCATATCTCGCATCGCAATCTCGAATCCCGCACCCAGATGTGTATTGTTGGCGATGGTGATGAGCCGTTCCTTTTCATCTTTGCTGAGCTCTGACTTACGATACATCAGGTAACAATAGGCGTCAGCATCCTTGCGTCCGACTCGTCATCTCAGCTGATGCAGGCTCGCTAGACCGAACTCCTCAGGATCAATGATGATGATCGTATTTGCCGATAGGAAGTTGACTCCATTTTCGATGATGGTGGTTGAGAGGAGGATATCGTATTCTCTTTTTTTGAATGCATGAATCCGATCTTCGATCTGGTCACCTGGCATCTGACCATGAGTGATTACTATTTTGGGAGTTTCTTGTTTTGTAGATTTTATATTTCCAATAATACTCTCGATCTCCTTCGATAGTGATTCCATCCCTCGGATCCTATTGTGCAATATGATCACTTGTCCTCATCTACTCATCTCATGCTCGATCGCGTGAACGATCACTCCTTCATCCCATCTAGTGATGATGGTTTCTATTGGTTTTTTCTTTTTCGGAGGTGTCGCTATGATCGATATTTTCTTGAGCCCTGAGAGTGCGAGATTGAGGCTTCGAGGGATAGGTGTAGCCGAGAGTGCGAGGATATCGATGCCGGCTCGGATTTTTTTGATCCGTTCCTTGTGTGTGACTCCGAACTTGTGCTCTTCATCGATCACGAGGAGTCCGAGTCTCTTGTACTTGAGGTCTTCGGAAAGGAGTCTGTGTGTCCCGACGACGACATCGATATTGCCACTCTGTAGCCCTGCCAGTGTATCCACGATCTCTCGACTCGAGCTCATACGAGTCATGATACCGACTCGTATGCCAAAAGGGGATAGTCGATCAATAAAGGTCTCATAATGTTCATCAGCAAGAACAAGAAGAGGGGAAATGACAGCGACTTGAGTTCTAGCGAGTACAGCTTTGTAGATAGCATTCATAGCGATCTCCGTCTTGCCGAATCCGACATCACCAGATATGAGACGATCCATCGCAGCCTCTGACTCCATATCATCAAAAACCTCCTCGATAGCACTGGACTGATCTCGAGTATACTCATATGCGAAGGCATCTTGGAACTCTTTTTCTTTATCACGAAACTTCGCAAAAGATCGACCCTTAGCAAGAGAACGTCTCGCATTGGTCTCGAGGATATCGAGTGCGATCGCCTCTATTTCTTCGGTTGTTTTGCTCATCGTCTTTTCCCATTCTTTGCCTGATAGCTTCGTCAGTTCGACATCAGGCTTGCCCAGATACTTGCTCACTCGATAGATCTCAGTGAGTGGAACAAAGAGCTTGTCTCATTGCGCATAATGAAGTTCTATATACTCTCGTTCCAGGTTTCCTGTAGATTTTTTGGTCACTGAGTGAAACAGAGCAATCCCATGTTCACGATGGACGACGAGATCTCCAGGTGCAAGTGAGAGGAGGAGATCGAGATGTTTAGCAATGGATTTTTTGTTACGAGTCCTTACAAATACCTGTCCTATGATATCATCAGTTATCACTATGATATCTTGCATTATGCAACTCTCCATTCCTCATTTTGCTACCTCGACGACTTCGATATTCCCTATCTTGTGGAATTCGACGAATTCCTGTACGGTTTTGACGAATTTGGTATAGATTGCTACCATTTGTTCTCATCGCTCTTCTCTGAGAAATGCGAGAAATGCATCAATATGTTCGATTGTCGGGATATCGACCCCGAGCGATATCGCATCGTCTCGGTGAAAATCGGTGAAGTGCGTACCTGCGATGGATCGCAATTGTTCGATATATGGGAGGAAGTCACAACCAAAGAGAGTCACTGGGCTCGATTGCAATAATATTAATAGATCATTGTTCACTATACCGATTTTTCGCTCGAGAGGTGTACTCGCAAGTTTCTGGTTTTTGATAGTGATACCATCTCGATACCTGCGTTCTCCTGATTTCGAATCGATCTCTATGATAGAGTCGATCTCCGTATCGAACCACTCGATGAGTATCTGATTGCCACTCATCGCTTCTGTGATAGTGATTATACTCCCCTCACGGCGATAGGTCGCGAGTTCTCCAAGATGTGATGCATGTAGATACCCGAACTCGATGAGCTTATCAATAGTATCTTCGATCATCTGCTCGGTTCATCGGGCGATTTCATAGAGTGAGTGTCGCCTCAGGTATGAGATATCTCCACTCATTTCGAGGAGTGAAGCAGATATGACAAAAATCCCGACCGAAGCCTCATGCATCATCCAGAATTCTGTGAGATCCGTGAGTATTTGCACTGGACGACTCAGTACTGTTTTTGCAAATTGTCGCAATAAATTGATATCTGATGCAGAATCGGTGATGATGATCTGTTTGTCTCACTCGATAAAAAGACTCTTCAGTATGAAGAGTCGGGCAGTGGCACAACTGGAGTGGGAATAGGTAGTGAACAATGTATGTTTTACAATTTAAAATTCTTTCTATACTTTCATGATATCGACTTCTTTCGCTCTAAGCATCTCTTCTATTTGTTTGATTCACTTATCTATTTCTTTTTGGAGTGTCGCCTCATGGACCTTTGCTTCATCCTCACTGATTTCTTTATCTGCCTTTGACTTGTCTATTTTTTTCTTGAATTCTTGTCTGATATTGCGGATTCCGACCTTGCCCTCTTCACCGAGACGACTCGCGATCTTGACGAGATCACGACGACGTTCCTCAGTGAGAGGTGGTATCTTGATCATCAGAGTTTCCCCATTATTCGATGGATTGAGTCCGATTTTTGCGTCACTGATGCCTTTTTCGATATCTCGAATGAGAGTTTTATCCCAGGGTTGTATGACGATAGTGCTCGCATCCATGATCGATACTGCTGCAATATTTTTGAGTGGACCGAGTGATCCATATGCCATCACATAGATATCTTCCACAATCGCTGGGTTCGCTCGTCAGGCCTGGAGCTTCGAAAGCTCATTTTTCATATGATTCGTGGCTTTACTGAGCTCTTGTTGTAGATTCGCTAACATATTGGAGAATATTATTATAAGATATATGTACAAATATTGTAGTCAAAAACATTATTTTCACAAGATTTTTTTTGACATTTACACAGCGAATTATACAATGCTTTTTGACAAGTTTCTTACATTCTAATTTTTACTCCTATGCAAAAGGTCCTTTCACTTCTCCTCATCATTGGATTTACGAGTACTATAGTATTCGCAGCATCTGGCGATCTCCCTACATCTGTTAATTCTAGTACTGCAGTACCAGCCCCAATCGCAGCCCCAATCGCAGCTTCAGTTACATCTACAGCAGCTCTAACTACTCCAACTCAGAGTACTACGTCACTTCCGCAGCTTACGGCTGCACCATCTACATCGACTGCTATGAATAATACTCTCGGTGAGAACAAGAGTATGAATTGTGCATCGAACTCAGCATTCGCAACCAATAGTTGTGATGCTTGTTTCGATGGAGGATCTGTTACCGTAGGAAAAAGACTCACTGGTCTTTTCGATACCTGGACCAACAACTCTACAGGACTCATGATCGCCTATCAGAATGAGCAGAAAAATCCAAATATGGTAGCATTCGGTACTACAACATGGACTGCATCTCCAACAGATGAGACAAAAATCTGGAAATCGAGTAGCGATATTATCTGGTCTCCAGCTCAGGCTGGGTCGACAAAGATGCAATATATCCTTGGTGCTGGACAGAAAGTCAAATTCATCGAAGCAGAACTTGCTGCAGGATATACACTCAGTAAGACAGATCGCAAAAATGGTGAACTCGTAGGAATGATGCGTTATCCTACTGTAGCACACATTGTAGATGGAGCAGGCAATGAAGGTGCAGCAAAAACGTACTATGAGTGTGTTGCATATAATCTGTCGACACCAACTGTAGTAACACCTACGACACCAGCCCCAACTCCAGTAACTCCTGAAATCACCAAGACAGCTACTGGTCCCGCAGAGACAATAATCCTTATACTTGCTGCATTCTTTATAGCTTTTGGGCTCATGTTCTCTCTCCGCAAACGAATATAGTTTCTGTACTGTATATCCCGATCTCATGATGAGATCGGGATATTTTTTTGCTTTTTTGCTTTTTTGCTATAGAGTATCGATCTTTCACTACTCTACTATGTTTCCATCACTTCTCACCTCTCGCCTCAAGACAATTCTCTGATCTGACTATGATAGTGTTATAGCATCTTTCGCAAAAAATCGCAAGTGATCACTTCGCCTCAATCTCCTCAAAACAGATGGAGCTGATGTGCTCGCAGAATTTATATCCAAGTGAATTATCCTTGAATCATTTGCATGAATCGACGGTTCCTATGTGTACAATCGTGAACATGAATATGCTATCAAATGAACGCAATCGTTCTATGAAGGGAAAATATATCTCCAGTCTATAGCATCTCAAATCCCAGCACTTGTTCTCGATCCAGAGTCAGGAGAGTCGATTCTCGATGTCTGTGCTGCTCCAGGATCTAAGACGACACAACTCGCTATGATGATGGAGAATCGTGGAAGTATCTACGCAATCGAGCAAAATCAGATCCGCTATGATCGGCTCATGCATAATTGTACACTCCAGTGAGCAACCATCGTAGAGTGAGTCAAGATGGATGCGAGACACTGGCTCGCAGATACGGGGGCAGCAGTGACAGTCATAGATGCGACCGCGGATATCGAATTCGATCATATTCTGCTCGATGCTCCATGTTCGGCGGAGGGACGAATATCGCTCGACAACGAGAAGACCTATGGATTCTGGTCATTAGATAATATCATGAAAAAGTCAGAACTCCAAAGTGAGCTCCTCCAAGTATCATGGAATCATCTACGGGAAGGAGGTACTCTGGTATACTCGACTTGTACCCTCGCTCCCGAGGAGAATGAGGGGGTGATTGCAGACTTCCTACTCACTCATGAGGACGCTACTCTTGAGGATATCGATATCGGACTCTCAGACCGCTCATGGTGGACGCATGGACTCGCATCATTCGGAAAAAATACGAATTATCCAGATATACTCGCGAAGGCAGTACGAATACTCCCGAGTGATTCGAGCGAGGGATTTTTCATTGCAAAAATCCGAAAGGTATAGTCTATTTCCTGCCGAAATCTGCCGGTATCTCACCCCATGCTTTCGTTTCCCACTTGAGTATGGGGTTTTTGTATTCATTTGACTTGAGCCAGAGGACAGCTCGGTCGAGGAGGATAAAGAGTTCCATATTTTTGGCATTTCTCGGTTGTTTGGTTCTTGCATTTTTCGCCTTGACCCATGAGATCGCGGTGATACTATCCGTATAGATCGGGAGTGAGAGCTCGTTTTCACTACAATATTGTAGAGCATGCACGATACCGAGGAACTCGACGATATTGTTCGTCCCATCCGCATACGGTCATCCGGCGAGGATCTTGGTATCCGCATCGTGTGTCATGACTCACTGGTATTCACACCATCCACTGATGGTGTTCCAGGCTCCATCTACACAGATACTCTCTATAATTGGTGTACCATATTTTTTTTTCTCGCTTGCTGTCGGTGCTCCTGGCTTCGCAGTAGTACCGATATACTCAGCTGGTGGTCGTCTGAGTGCTACCTTGCACTCTTCATGACTGGAGAATGACTTATATTGAGCACCCACATATCCTTCGACAGACCTTTTGCACTCTTCCCAGTTCGCGAATATTCCTGGAGTGCGACCTTGCCAGACGGCATAGTATTTTTGTTTTGGCATAGTTTATAAAAAAGAAATCCAATCCTCTCGTCTGATCGCCTCAGCTCTCACTCGCTCATCATATCCGAGCTGGATAATCATAGAACGTACTTCATCGAGACTATAAGCACTTCATTTTATATTCGAGAGGAGGGTTTTTCTCGGATAAGCAAATGCAACTTTCCAAAGCTTGATCAGGTGTTGCTCTTCATGTCGATTGCGATTTTTTTTTACTGTGAATCTGAGTACCACAGAGTCCACACGAGGTGCTGGATCAAAACTAAATCTTCCGACATACCTGACCCTGACGATATCCTCACACGATTGTTCCATGCAGAGTGAGAGGAATGAGTGGTGTGGCTTGCGGGCTCTGCCCTCGAGTATCTTTTCGCCGACTTCCTCTTGCATCATGATTACCATCTCACCCGGGGCAGTCGCGAGTTCATAGAGAAAATAAAACAATATAGGACTCGTGATATAGTAGGGAATATTGGCAATCACAGAGTAAGACTCATATACTGGACTATACTTGAGGACATCGATATGATGTATCGTGAGATCTTTTCTCGTATACTTCGCTTCGAGAATGGATATCATATCACGATCGAGCTCGATGAGATCGAGAGATATTGGCTTCTGTACTAGTAGATGATCCGTGAGGGCACCATACCCAGGCCCGACCTCGATGATATGTTTGTCCGAGATTTTTATGGCACCTGCAATATCCGTGAGTGCAGCTTCGTCGATCAGGAAGTTTTGCCCTAATGCTTTCTTGGCCTTGATTATTTTCATTAGTTTGACTCTTTAGTATAGGCTGTCATCTTGGATACTGCTCTTGCGAGGATTTTTTGATAGGTGTGCCAGCTTCCAAGGACACGAGCATATCATCACTTGACCTGAGTGACCCAGGTATCGGTACTATTTTTCTGATTCTTATTTATGCCATCAGCCATGAGTATCTTTTGGAGATATTGCCATCACGCAACTTTGCGACTTGCGAGATCACCACAGAGTGTCTGTGGATAAGTAGTAGTTTTTGTTATATAGAGTTTGTTTTTATCTTCATTGAGCTTGGATTCTAGAGCACCGTATTCACATATTTTTGAATATATTCCTTGGATTTTTTCAGTACAACTATTGATCGTGCTGATCCATTGTATTGGATCAGCTTCTCGGGTTTTCTGGAGTTGTTTCATATACTTGGAGATATCACTATCAGCCTGATTGAATGCTACTTGTACCGAAACAAGATATGCGAGTGTTTCGGGTGTTATGGCTTGGTTATTTTCAGCGAAGAACTCTCATTGTGGACATACGAATCCAGTAATACTATTTGGATTTCCTCATGAACCTCGAGCGGTTATACAACGGGCTATATCTGTAGTGAGTTCACTCGTGGTAGGGAGATCTGCCTTGATATCACAACCTGCAGCAAAAAGAGACTCTATCGAAATAAAGCTTAAGATTATCACAATGCAAACCCGAAAAATTCGATACATAAATATATTACTTATGGTGTTCATCAGGGAGAGTATTTGTATCTTTTCCTTTTTTGTCACGGAGTTTTTTTACCCCATACAGAGATGCGATGATACCACCGAGTATTACACCAGTTACAACTGTATCCATGGTTTTGATACCTTTTTTTGCAATATTATCATCAGGAGTTTCGGGAGTCTTTCCGAGATTTTTTTTCTTAAATGGGAACATGATTTCAGATTTTAGAGCTTGGAACTGAGATTTTCAGAAAATAAAGAAATACTATCTATCCACTTTGATTGACTTGGATATGAGAGTTAGCTTCGGGATAGTTATCATGATAACATTGTGCTCGACGGTGGCTCGTATCTCATCGAATCCGAGATTCTCAGGGAGGATGATCGATCGAGAAAATGCTCCATAAAAACACTCCTCCACGAGCATACGGCGAGCATCGAGATAGATCGGTGACTCTTTGCGATTGCCAGATATTGTGAGAATATTTCGAGAGAGTCCGATATCGATGTCAGCAGGATCAACTCAGGCAATCGGAGCAACTATGATTATCGAGCTCGTAGTGTCGAGGATATCAAGTGCGATTTGTCCTATATCAGTCTCATGATCGGCATCATGGTGTATTTCGACATCCATATCGATATCGTGAGTCGCATGATGACCAGTATCAACATGATTGGAGTGTTTATCATGACTGGTTTTTTTGGCTGTTTTGTCGGTATCAGTGACGCCGTATATCTTGAACATATTCATAAAAAAAGATATCCATATACTATGAAATATCTTCATTTTTGCAACTTTTTATCATTTTCGAGCTATCACTCGTTCATAGCCGATCATGATATTCACATTTGATATTTTTCGAGTTTCTTTTTGTTCTTTTTGCTCGAGATCTCGGAGTGCCTGACCGAGTTTCGATAGGTGGCTTGGGTGTATGATGATAGCATCACTCTGATAATCGAGCAATGCTGGGATATCGGATATGAGGAGTGGGATATGGTGACTTCGAGCAAGTTCGACCCTCGGTCCTCCACTGTAGTAGGCACCTACATATATCCAGCCACTAGCGTGAGTATAGAGTGATTCTATACTCTCATTCTCTAGGGCACCGATGATACGTACTGATCCTGTGAGTCCGAGTGATTGTACCTGGAGGGCTATATCTCGTGTCTCTGTACTCGACTGTTTCCCGACGAGAAGGAGTATATGTTCCCCACCAAGGTCACGATACGCCTTGTATCACTTCAATAGATTGAATACTCCAGCCTCACTCCCATAGCTCCCATCGTAGAGCCAGTAGCACTCAGTTATGGAGAGCTGCGAGAGCGTATGGCGATCTCATTTTCCAGGCGTCAGAGTGATATAAGGGATGATCTCGATAGATGACTCATTAGTATGGCTAATCTCTACAGCCTCTTGCCCGACACTCAGAGATGGCACTATGATGGTATTTTTTGTATTATTGCGATTTTTTGTAATAGGACGGATGATTTTATCTAGGAGAGTCTGTCCTGTTTGAGGATAGAGGATATCTGCATGATCCCAGATATGAGATATTGTGTCGATAGTCGTATCATATGGTGGATACATAGAAAAATTGACTGAGCGGAATATTTCAGTGGATTCGGGTGTTGTGAGCTTCTTTTTGCCTCACCACCACGATGGAGATGATACTACGACTGATCGTCCATTCTCAGGACAATCCTGATGGGCATGATGGATGTAGCTGACGGTATCTGTGGGATGGAGACTCCTCCAGAGATCTACCCAACTTGCAGCATAACGAGTGATGATGGGATCTATGGGTTGTGAGGATCGGATATCGATAATGAGGTGCATATATGGGCATTATGAGAAAAAGTACGAAAATGTCGAGAAAAACAGATAAAATCATTTCCTTTTTTTTACAAAGTATATATGATAAAGCCAACATTTTTATATATTTTCTTTTTTATGACTCCATTTTTGTCCGTATCAAGTGACTCTCATAGAACTGAACTGCTCATCAATACGCAACTCTTCTCTCCAGTGATCGCCATGAAAGCAGCTTATATATTCCTGGATCGAGCCTATTTTTTCTTTTTTACTCGCTCCGATTGACTCATAGTTCAAATAACTCCTAAAGCATGAGTAGATTGGAATGCTGAAAAATTTGCTCATGAATATAGTGATGAACTCCTCGCTTATGCCCTCAGAGTTCATATAGAAATCGAGAATAAAGAAGTTCGAGAGACTATTGTGCGAAGAGCTCTTGGCTCATATGCTGATCTTCCCAATTTTACATCGGTAGATCCAATATTGAGTACTCCACAGATTGATTTCGATAAAGACATTGATGAAATTCTTAGAGAGATAGAAAATGATCCTGATCTTAAAATTGATGAAGCAGAGATCAATCGTATTCTTGCTGAAATCGAAGCAGAGACTCAGTCACTCAAAAAATTAAAATTGGATCCAAATAAACTTAAAGATGTCAAAAAAAATTTTCAACATAAATAATTCACTCTATCCAGAGAAGATAATTCAGACGGCAATACATGAATTTTATTGATATAACATCACCTATACTGATCAATCAATAATTATTGATGATGATAATCCACAAGAGGTATTTGATGAACTTATGAATTATATTCTTTCTATTTTTTCAGAAAATATTGTATGAGCTTAGATCTTGATATTATAGAGTCCACAAATATGGACCGAGTAGCTCCATTTTATTTTTCTCGAAAAAAAGATGAGAAATATTTGATTACGAATGACTTTGGATATTATTCCTATCTTTCTTCTTGAGAGTTTCGTGATTTTTGTTGAGGTACACTTACTTGAGAAAAATTTATTGAACTCGATGAAAAACTTTTTATAAAAAATGATACGTATATCAATCGAGCAATTGTAGCATATAATAGAAAAAATAGTTTTCTTGCGTATGGTCCTACCCTTCATATGATTGTGACTACACTGCGTTGCAACCATAAGTGTCAGTATTGTCACGCTGCTGTAGCTCCTATGACTGCGAAAAATCTCGATATGACTCGAGAGACAGCAGAAAAAGTTGTAGATACAATTTTTTATACCTCAGCCCCATCTCTCACTATAGAATTCCAGTGAGGAGAATCACTCGTCAACTATGAGATAGTCCAATTCATTGTTGAATATGCAACTATCAAGGCACAAGCACTTCAGAAACATCTTACATTCGCTCTTGTATCGAATCTCTCTCTCATGGATGATGATAAACTCAAGTGGCTCCTCGATCATGGTGTTGATATATGCACCTCTCTCGATGGAGATAAAAAAACACATAATTGGCAGCGTACCTATAAGGATGGAGATAGTCATGAGAAAGTAGTGCACTGGATTAATCGTATCACTCTTGAACAAGAGCTACGATGACGAAAGTGATACAAGATGGGAGCTCTTGCTACTTGGACCAAACCAAGTCTTGTAAATTATCGTAATATAGTGGATTCGTATATAGAACTCGGACTTACGACAATCTGACTCAGATGGCTCAATCCATATGGATTTGCTGCTGCAGAACGAGATACCCTAGAGTATACATTAGATGAATATTTTGAATTTTATAAGAACTCTATGGACTATATACTTGAGAAAAATAAAAAATGAATTTTTCTCAAGGAAATGATGTCTATGGTATATCTTGGTAAAATTCTCAATAATACAGATAGTTGATTTATGGATGTAAGATCACCATCGGGTATAGCTATTGGAGGTGTTGCCTATAACTATGATGGATGAGTCTATGCAAGTGATGAGTCTCGTATGTTGGGTCGCATGGGTATACATGATTTTCTCCTTACACCACTCCTCGAAACAGGTGAGGAGACGTATCGAGCTATGGCGAACAGTGAGGTTACTAAGATATCCGTCCAATCATCTACACTGGATGGACTCCCATGATATGTAGATCATGTATACAAGCCATATCTTGGAGTTGATTTGATCTATGCATTTACACAACATGGCAATGTGTTTTCTAACTTTGCAAAAGATGACAAAACACGTATTCAGATAAGTATGCTTGATTATCTCTTTGAGAAACTCAGAGATCCTGAGAATGAAAAAATTTTTAGATCTTGGATCCAGAGATAAAGTTGCAATAAGGGAGAAAAAGATATAATAATAACATTTATATATACTACATATGTCAGAACAACAGAAAAAAATCATCCCAAAATTCAAGAAGAAATTGCAATGATTCCTCTCAGATGAAAGTGGTAAAATCACGAAAGAGGATGTACTCAAAATGGGTATGATGGCGATGGGTATAGCCATGATGGTAGGACAAGTTGATGCTGCGTCTACGCATGGAAGCAATGGTGTCGCAGATGGTGCATGAGGAAGTACTCATCAGAATTATAGTATTGATTACAATGCTGGTGCAGTGAGCTGTCCTCCAGTGAGTCAGATTGTGAATGGTCATGTCAATGTAATTCCTTCAAGTTGCAGTATTAACTGAGGTGGAATAACGGGTGTCAATGGTCACTGATCTCATGGGAGTCACTGATCTCATGGGAGTCACGGATCTCATGGGAGTCACGGATCTCATGGGAGTCATGCTTCTTACTAATACTTATGAAATCAATCTTTCACTACATCACTATGGGTATAGTCATTATGACTATTTCGAGTTGTTCTTTTTGAACAAAAGAAAGTACTATTATCTCTAGCAGTACGAATAACAATCAGTCATTGTCCAAACTCACAGGATCCGTACTTCCTTTAGAGGCCCAATTTAAAGATATTGTTACTACACTAGAGAATACTAAAAATTATAATGAATTCTCCAAAGAATACGCTCTTTCTTCTTCAAAAATTGATGAGTGGATATCTAAATGAAGTTGATCCTATATATTCGAGCATAATATAGTAGATAAGCTCATACCATATATATATATATGCAAGCTCACACTCTCAGGGGATGACTCTATAGTTAGATCATTATTTTCTCGATATATTACGGTTATACCCCCTATTACATATAAGGATCCGACAAATAAGATAAATAGTATTGAACAATTTATAAACTCAAAAATTTCACTTCCAAAACTCTATGATGTGTTATCATCTCCTCAGGTAATTCTACCAGAATACTATAAAGATCTCATATCCAATAGGAGTTTCACTTATTGAAAAATATCATCAGATGATTGTAATGAGCTTATAGTCAAGTATGAAAGTACATTTTTTAGTGAAAAATAAAAGATGAGAAATCATATTAAATATAGGACAATATTTACTCATCAAAAAAACATATGAGAGATTTCTCATATGCCTGATCAATTGATCATAAGAGTATGAAAATGATGCAATTTTCGTTGTATTTTTTGTAATGTTGCTGAAAATGAGACAGTACTCAGCCTCAAATCATCCATACAAGAAATATTGGCAATGACTTTTTATAAAATAAAACATACCAAATTCCTTTCTGATCATATCAATGTAACTATTTCTGGTGGTGAGCCGAGCATTTTCCAAAAAGAAACTCTATTTATACTCAAATATTTCAAGGTTTTTTTTGAAAAACGAGGTATTCATGCAAGTTTTGATATGCAATCAAATGCATCTAGTATCGATAAAGTATTTGCAGATTCGATATATCGTCTTTGAGTAGGACAAGTCCTCGTCTCATCCCATGCACATGATCCAGATATATTTGAGTCTATTATTGGCGTCAAATATGCAACTATGTGACCCCGATTTGAATGAGGTGTTCAATATCTTCTCGATGCTGGGATCGAGGTTACTTTTAACATTGTACTCAATCGTATCAATCATGAACATTATATGGAACATATAATATATCTCCACCAGAAATATCCCCAAGTAGAACTCTATAATATATGATTTGTTCAGCCACATGGTATGGCACAAGAGAATTTCAAAAAATTATTCTCCCAATATAGTGACGTTGCTCCTGTATATAATCGTGTGATATCATATCTCAAATATCACTGAAAACAAGTACATTCTCACCTCGTAGGGTTGCCTCTATGCTATATGGATGACTGGTCAAGTAGTATGGAATATTGATATAATCAATGATTGCTCAAGGCTGGTCCGACTGATCATACTCTCATCCAATCCATCAACGATAGTAATAAAATGCATCCATCATCATGCGACGGATGTAGAGCAAAACGAGTCTGTAGTGGTATATGGAAAGAATATAGCAAGTTGCAAAAACTAAAACCATACATATATCCTATTTATAGTTTCTCTACAGTTTTTCTCACCGAAATCTGACATATCAAAAAACAGTATACTGCCGGCGATAGAGTTTTTTTCTTGGATTGAGACCAATATACACAAGAAATTCTTTGTGAAAAAATCCTCACTATAAAACAACTTGGCTACGTTTGGCTGAGTATTGTGTTGGAGAAGTGGAAATATTCAGATTGTATCTATCATTTTGCCGGAACTAATATTCAATATATTGCTATCTCTCCAAGGGATGCTCTCTCTATTGCAGATGATGTAGCAAATCACAATACAAAAATGCCATTTCAGTTTCGTATTCAGCTAGATATATTGATCAAAAATTCAGAAAATTGGACTATAAAAGATATCCTAGATTTTCCAAAAAGTTCTGATATTCTTATTCGGCTTCCAAAATCTTGGAAATCAGAAAAGCAATTTTATAAACCATATATTTATTTCTCTCTCTAGTTCTATGATACAAGTAGCTATACTATGATATTGAAATCAATGAAAAAAACATGCTTATTTTTGGCGAAATATCTGAGTAGAGCCAATTATTTTTACACGAATAGCATCAGAAAATAACCTCTCTATAGAAGCACTTATTCCAGCAGATTACAACATAATTATATGTGCCATATATCCTCTTGATGAACAAACAAGAATATTGAATCATATTCTCCATAAGGAATATAGTGGATATTTGATCATAGAGAAGCCAATAACTTTCTCAAAAAAACTTCTTAAGATACTTGTAAATAGGAATAAAACTATTTTTTTTATAGATGAAGCCTATGTACACATAGATATAGATATTAGAAAAATCTATGAAATAAAAACGACATCATATATGCCTGATGATGCACTCTCTGTACAGGAACATGCCATAGGATATACTCTCAGATCATCCATGTGAATGCTCTCATATAGACATATTGACACTTCTCATGCACTCTCAACAGAATTATGCTATACTCTCACGACAGATACTGGAATTATTCGCTCTGTGAATGGAGTGATATCTTTGGATTGAGTTTGAGTTCCATTTTCTTTTGATATGGTATATATGTATATCCTGTGTCATATTTCTGATGATGAGATGATGGGGACGATACGATCTAATTATTTGAATTTTCGTTTACAATCTCCATATTGATCGCTCTCTTATGAACAATAATTCTTTACATAATAGGAAAAATTTCCAAGAAAATACAACTATTTTAGAGTATTGTAATAATACTTTCGGAGAAAAATATGAAATACGATATTGTAATTTTGGTTTTGTCGTGATACCAACAGAGAATTGATATGTATACAAATACTATCTTTGATGACTGACAGATAGACTATCACTCTGAAATACAGAAGCGAATAACTACTTATTATTTACCCAGAATTCAATATTGGTACCAATGTATGAGATACTTTGAGAGATATATATTTGAGACCAGCTATTCACGAGAGCCAAGATCCAAAATATCCGAATTGCAAGTAAAAAATTTGTATCTTTTTCCGATTTTGATATTCAAAAACTCGCGACTATTTTGACTGAAATACATACAATCCGCCCTGGTTATATTCATGGTAATATTCATCCATCCAATTTTTTCTTTGATATAAGCGGCAAAATTGGGATTTTTGATCTTGTTACCTATAAGGTATGACCTCGAGAAAGAGATGTATCACGTATATTCATCCATGCAGGATATGATGAAAAATTTTTGAAAAAATTTCTACATTTCTACAAGTTTGATATTTCATTAAAAAAAGTATACTTATTATCTCTTATAGAAATTCGAGAACT
Source organism: Candidatus Altimarinota bacterium (assembly GCA_031410215.1). Taxonomy (GTDB): domain Bacteria; phylum Patescibacteriota; class Gracilibacteria; order BD1-5; family UBA2023; genus JABFSX01. Next base: position 15,710 of record JANNYQ010000008.1, read on the forward strand.
CATGAAGCATTGATATGCAACAGGTTTTGAAATAGAAATAAAAAAGTTGATTACACTGATTCAGTCATAGTATATGCAAATAGACCTCTATCTCGGTTTCACATCCTGTCGATGACACTGTCTGTTTTGTAAACAGGGAGAGGATCTTATCTATTTTCCTCGACCGACGTATATGTCAGATCCAATTCAGTATCAATTTTTCCATTTCAATGAACCAGATGATCTCTATAGGTGGATTACGACTACAATATACGAAAATGTAGACACTATCAATATTTCAGGCAATGATCCTACAAGCTGGATTGAATTATATGATTTTTTGGGTATACTGACCGAGAAATATCCATGAGTACATAGAACAATACGAATATCTAATACACTGCTGGTCGATCATAGTGTATATACACGTATAGATGCTGTAGAGCTCTCTCTCTATTGACACAATCCTGAGGTACAATCTACCATGACAGGAACGAGGGAATCATGGGATATATTTCACTCCAATCTTGCAGAAATCCGTACATCCCATAGGGTAGATGTGCAAATGCAAACTATATTTCTCAATACAAATATAATACATGCAAAAAATATTCTTGAATACATGCTTTCTATTTCAGGAGGTCAACCGATCAAAATAGTATATCCTCATTTTATGCCACGGAATATGTTGCATGAACTCATTCCAAAAAGGAAACTTCTACAATTACTCATACGACAAGTTCCCAAAGAGATACTGCAAAAATGTATCATAAATAATCTGAAACCTCAGATATCCCTCACTTCATTATTTTATGGTATTCAAGAATAATTTTATTTTCGATATGAGAGATGCTTTTTGAATTTGATATAGTTTTACAAAAAATTCGTATGTCGAATACACTCTTTCTTACGAGGATAAAAATATTTTCACATATTTCAAAACACATATACCAACACAAAATACGTCCTCTTCTATATGTGAGATATATACTGGATCTGATGATATACGCGGTATGCATTCAATACTCAACTTTTTCAAAAAATCGTATACTCTACTGAGTGAATCTACTATAGATCTCGTAAATATAGCAATAGATTCATGAAAAATTTTGGAAATACACTATTCTATTGATCCTACTCATAGTGATGTTACGTTATATATATATTCAAAAGATATGAATTTTATTAGTCTTCTTCATCCTAACTATGATATACCGAGTCTCTCGGATGATTGATATAATGGTATCCATATGTTTTGTTCAAAATTCAAAATACATGCAATCACAGGAGATATACATACTTCCATTATATTTACTTCACATAATTTCGAAAATCAAGATGCGTATTCGCAGTTGCAAAAATCTCCACTTTTCCCAATAGAATTTATACCAAATCCTATTATTCAAGATAAAAAATTTATCACATATGAAATATCTTATTCTATAGATACACAGCAAATAGAAAACTTTACATTATTTTATTTTCCTCGAGCAAAAAATGCAAAATCCTCTCCTCTCTAAAGAAATAACAACTCGTGAAAATCGTATTTGGGTACGTATCATCGCTGCTTGCAATGTGAAGTGTATTTTTTGTCTCGATGCTGATGCCCAGAACGGTACGCTCATCGATGATGCCAAAATCCGAGAGCAAATCCGAGACGGATACAAACCCGGTATGACAAATCGCATCATCATATCTGGAGGCGAAGCGAGTATCCATCCCAAATTTGCCGATTATGTCAGATATGCCAAATCAGTATGATATGATCGAGTACAGACAGTAACCAACGGGAATATGTTTGCCCGCCGAGAATTTTGTAATAAGCTTTTTGATGCATGACTTGATGAGGTCACATTCTCTATTCATGGACATACAGCAAAGCTCCATGACTATCTCACAGCGGCACCTGGATCGTATGAACGAGCCATACGATGACTGATCAATGTTCGCAAATTTTTCCCTACCAAAATCGTCAATATCGATATTGTTGTCAACAAGATGAATGTAGAGTATCTTCCGCAGATGGTGAAGTTTTTTATGCGACTTGGAGTATATGAGTTTGATATTCTTCAGATTATTCCATTTGGTAGGGGATTTAGCCAATACAAGGATCAACTTTTTTATCGTATCGAGGACTATCTCTGACCACTTCATGATACATGGAAGCTCTCTAAAATTCCAGGTGTATATATGTGGACGAATAGATTCCAAGTAGAAGCATTCGAGTGATATGAAGACCTCATACAGGATCCTCGTAAGATCAAATCAGAAGTTATGTGAGAAGCTCTAGAGGAATTCTCTACATTCATCGAATCACATGGTATCACAAAACCTCATTGTTATTGAGAGGCCTGTGACGTATGTTTTCTCAAACAATATTGTCATGACTATATCGATCATCAGAGTTATCATCTCCCTGCATGAGATATTCAGATATATAGTGGGAAAGATGATCCTATTACATCCAGATATCTTGTCCTCAGATGAGAAGAGTTCCCGAGTCAAGTATATGAAAAATATGGAAATACAGGAGAGGAATTCGTATCTCGAATACAAGATATCCATCTCAATTCCAACCAAGAGATAGTCAATATTCCTCGTTGTATACGAGAGAAAAATAATTCTGGACTTTATGAATGGGATAACGATATGAGTCAAGAAAAAAATGTAGCACAATATACAAAAAACTATATACTATGACTCTACCGTAAAAAATCCACTCGTTGCAAATCTTGCAAATACAATGATAGTTGCGAGTGATTACATATCAATTTTATCAGATCATACTGATTTAATCTTCTCAAACCCTTTCTCAAATAAACATGGCTAATATCGGTTACATCCAAGTCAATCGTCACTGTAATAACGCCTGTCACTTTTGCTCGAATCCATCCAACGGTCAAAATATCTCCTATGAAAAAGGAGTCGAGATCATCGATGATTTTATCGTACGCAAATACAGGGGAGTCATATTCACTGGTGGTGAACCAACACTCTCTCCTGATCTCTCGAGATGGATAGCCTATGCACGAGAAGCAGGTATAGAGTCTCGCATCATATCCAACGGTATGATGTGTGCGAGTTATCCCTATATGAAAAAACTGGCTGACGCCGGACTTGAGCTTGTACACTTCTCCGTGTATTCATACAATGCGAAGATCCATGACTTCCTCACAGATACACCTGGATCATGGAAACGACTCATGCTCTCTATCGGTCATGCTCATAGTCTCTGAGTGCGGGTACAGATCAATACAGCAATCAATCACTATAATCAGTCTCATCTCGATATCACCGTACAGTTTCTCACAAAACAATTTCCCAAGTTACAACATTTTGTCTGGAACAATCTCGATCCACTGATGATGAGAAAAACAGATACGGCACTCTCTACTATTCCAGATTTTGCAGCTTTTGAGCTCCCGCTCAGACGAGCGATGCAATATCTCGAGTCAACGAATCGTACATTTCGTGTAGAGAGAGTTCCACTTTGTTATATGCGATGATTTGAACATTTTTCTACGGAAACTCGCAAAATCGTAAAAGATGAAGAACGCATTGTACACTTTCTCGATGAACGTGAGATCGTCGAACAAAAATCTGAATGGTTCGTACATGATAAATGAGAGGCCTGCAAATCCTGTGATCTCAACCCCATCTGTGCTGGTATTTGGCTTGCAAAACCTGCAACGATTTTTGGCACAGATCATCCTGGTTATTATGACTTTGTGGAGTTTCGTACACAGAAACTCACACTCGATGAACGCCAAAAAATAATAGATACTATTAAAAAAGAAACAGATTAGCTATGCCAAATATTATTATCAATAATACCTGCAATCAACGATGTTCCTATTGTTTTGCTGAGGATAGTATGACATATGAGGCTCTTCCAGTGAAGAATCAAAAATATTCTACTTTTATTAGTATTCATCATTTTCTCAAAAAAAATGGATATGAAGATGTACGATTTCTTGGTGGTGAACCACTTTTGCATCCTGAATTACAGAGATTTATTCTCTTATCCCACAAAGGTGGATTTCAGACTCGTATGTTTTCCAATTTGAATTTTCCAGAAATATATGTATCTGAAAAATTCAAAAATCCTCTCTCTCTCCCACATACGATCAATGCCAATATCAATAATCGTGACTTTTACTCCGATATAGAGTATGAACGTGTGATCAATAATCTTCTTTTCTTCAAACAATGAGGTACGATCATGACTATCGGATATAATATATATGATCTTTCCAAATCATTTGATGATATCATCCAAGTTGCTCGCACTACCTGAATCAAACATATAAATCTCAAGGTCACCAATACCATACTCGGAGACCCACTGATTGTAGATACAGGGTCTCGACTCTATGGAGAGTATATATTTGATATTATTCGCTCATATGGTGATGAGTTTGAATTTGTTTTTTCGTGCTGACTTTCACGTGATATATTCGTGTCTACTGAGATCGAATACATGAATAGCATCGGTATATATCCGAGATATGGGTGTGACGGATTCAGTGGAAAATTCGATATTGATATCGACGGGAGTATCTACAAGTGTTTTCCGACCCGGTCACTCTATCTCAAAAAACGTCTTTCCATTTATTCATTTACAGATGAACAACAGCTCTTTTCGATAGTTTGAATCGAGAAGTCCTCGGGGATATGTCGAGCACATACACTGAGCAAGGTAGCTGAGTCAATCTAAATACACTCTATGTGAAAATATCTCTCCACTCTCGGATATAATCCCAACATTCTCCTAGAAAAATATCGAAAATTGTTCGTATCCAAGACTCGAAAAATCTGGAGTGAGCATATATGATGAGATATTCCTTGTGATGAATTTCTACTTCATCCAGATATTCATAGTCGACTCCTCAATAGTGTGAGGTGAGAACTATGAGTTAGTATACAATACTATAGAGAATTAGAAAAAGAGTACCACCAATTTCAAGAAGAATGATTTTTTTATGATGCAAGTGAAAAAATAATAGGAACAAATATAGTTCTCACCCTAGATTTTACAAATCCAGATGTCAACAAACATGCTCATCCAGAACATCAAAAACAGAGTATTACTATATGATTCTGAGATCAAACTCCAGAAAATTGGAGATCACTCTTTCAAATATCTTTTGATATAGTACGTTCGGTATCACCGTGATGTATGAATGAGATCGATTCGATGATAAAAAAAATCATACCATTTTGAGTGAGTGTATGAGTACATAATTCTGGATCATTCTCTGATGCGATATGACACCTTCTCATGAGCTATCCTATTGGTATGTCTCATCCTGAACTTGCCCTATTGGAGGCTATTCTTCATGAGTACAATCACAACAAGATCAATCTGATCATGCAGACAGAGTCACTCATACTCAATGATAGTCGTGAAATCTACTATTCTCCATATCGTCCAGATGCTCGACATATCCATGGTATCTATCTCTGACTCCATGCTATTGCATGAGTCTATTGGGTTATTTGGAACGCTCATAGTACTGGTATATATTCTCTCTCTCCTCAGTGGCAAGAGAAGGCTGTCCTCTACGTACTCAAAAATTGACTCTCTCTCCAAATCCTCGATCGATATGCAAAACTCACCCCACTTGGACAAGAAATACTAGAAGAAATGAGGGCTGTCCATAGGGAGTGTCTCATCTTTATCAAGCAGTCACATATTGCCCCTGAGATTATCGAACATGCTCAGCAAAAACTCAAATCTCACCATCAAGATGTACTCAAAAATAACCCAAAACTTGTATCTTAAAAAATCGTTTCTAACCACTGCATTATACTCATATTGAGAGTATAAGTAGTTATAAAAGCTATAAATATAACTATAGAATATGGAACGGTTTTGAAATATTCTCATCATCACAGAGTAGTACTATAGTCATAGAGTCTATATATAGATGTACTGATAGATCGTATGATAATATATACGAGGATATATAACCATAGTGATCATACATATTGAGATACCTCGCTATAGAGACTATATATACCATTATCCTGTAAATATAATCCAAAATATACACAAATCAAAAATATAGATATGATCTTATATTTCCAGCGAGTGATCAGGTAATTACTCCACGGACGAATCATATATACGACAAGAAATATGAGGAAATATATATTTTCGCTCATATCTATAGTATAACTCATCATAACTCATATTTGAGGTATTAGCTGATTTATCATGAATCCTACTATACCAAAATCTAGTATATATGCGAGTATATAAAGATATATTTCATTTTTTGGAATTTTTGGAGATATATGATCTATAACTACATCAAGACCGAGAGATCATCTATATTTATAGATATATCCGATAACTATAACGAGCCATACAAAAAAACAGAGGAGTGTCAGTATAGCAAGATTTCCTACAAAATCTGATAGAGTATGATGCCCCATAAATAGTACGAGTATGGCTGCATATTTGATATCTCCAGACCCGAGAAATGCACTACTATGGTACAAAAAGATTCCTCATATAAGGAGAATAATAGAAAATAGTATATTTGATATTCCTATATCGATTGGGGTAGATGATGATAGCCATATCCAGAATGGTAAAATACCTAAAAGTATTCACAAAGATATATTTGGTATCTTTCTCTCATGGATATCAGCAAATACTATCCATGCATTGATCATCAGGAATAGAAGAATGATGAATAATAGAAAATAATCCAAAAATCAAGTATTATACAATATAAACTATATTTTTCTAATCAAAAATTTGTTTTTTAACTATAGAATGTGCTATGCTACAAGTAGTATATAAATATCTTCTATGAAAACAAAAATAAAAGTTGGACTCTTGTTCCTCATATCTGTGGTATCTCTGCTGGAATTTACTCAGCTCGATGCCGCTTGGTATGGTGATCATGGATATCATAATTCTTGGGCAGGATGATGGTGTGATCAAGATGCTCAGGCAGATGCTACTTGACCATCTGCAGAGGTCTGGGGACCAGCATATGGAGATAGTCCATGGCCGTATGCTCTATACTATATACAGGGTCGTGTCATAGGTGACTATGGTGGAGGATGGATGAACTGTCAATACTGGGATGCAACAGCCCCAGTAATTGCATCGACAGCATATGTGCCCGTTTCTACCAATGGATGGACTAATAATCCAAGCTTTCCAGTCACTATATCCGCAAGTGACTATGGAGGATCAAATATCAGTACATATTATGTATATTATATATATCAGGATAATCCTGGGTCTGCTACTCCATGAGCTTGGAGTAGTTCTTGGATACCATTTGGATATGTATGATCATCATTCAATTTCAGTGATGCTACTAGAGGCTCTAATAATAGAGCATATCAGCTTTTATTTTATTCTATGGATTGAGCTGGTAACTGGTCCTCATATTC
>JANNYQ010000009.1:0-21020 GCA_031410215.1 Candidatus Altimarinota bacterium
TTGGGATGCAGACAGAGATATTTTTGAGATTGTGGGTCTCAGCTCCGATGATCTCGATGGTTTCTGACATAGGGGAAAATGGGTAACGATACAATCGCCCTATTCTACTCAATAGACATAAGAATACAATTATTTTTCAAAATATTACTGATTTGAGGCAATAAATATTCCATACACCTTCTCTATTCCAGCTGTTTTGAGGATTTTGGCACAGGCATTGGCCGTCGATCCTGTCGATATGATGTCGTCGATGAGTATGACGATCTTAGGGAGGATGACTCCTGATCTCAGAGAAAAGACGTGTTCCCTATTTTTGAGCCGTTTCACTTTTGTGAGTTTAGATTGTCTGCGAGTCCATAAGGCTCGGATTGGTTTTATTTTGGCTACTCCAGTTCTCTGAGAGAGTCAGGTCGTGAGGAGATCGATATGATCAAATCATCGTATCATATACCGACTCCAGTGCATCGGGACGCTCATGAGTGCGATATCGTCATTAGTAAAGAGTCCATATTTTTCGACAAGCCTCGCCAATAGATCGACATATTCTCATACGTGTTGGCGATCTGATCGATACTTGTAAGCCTCAATCGTATTGGATATATCCTTGTATTGAGCGGCCACATAAGCTCAATCGAGTGCAAAATAACCTATCTCATTAATATAGTGGCTAGTGAGATCCTGTGGGTGATATATGTCTCTCTTTGCTTCGCTATAGGTCGACATGTCGAAGAATATACTCATGAAATTATGAGAGATTTTTTGGATCATAGATATTATTTCGAATAATTGAGGATTTTCTCGATGATTTCTGTAGTATTCGCGGATAGTCCTTCTTTTTGGAGGATTTTCTCGAGATGTGGCCGTAGTATATCTTGACTCAATGGATTCAGTTTTGGATATATCTTGAATGCTCAAGCCATCCGAGCTGCTGTATGAGGATTGATTGCGTCGATATCGAGGATGAAGTCTGTCAGCAGGGTATACCCAGAACCATCTTTTTTATGGAAATATTCGAGATTTCTCGTAAACGCTCCGAAAAGTGCCTTCGCATGATTCGGGAGATTTTTTTGATAAAACACCTCATTCTGAGTATGTCGCACATTCACAACAACACTCCCATGCTGAGAGGCACCAACAATAGCAAAATACTTCATGATGACGAGTGGATTGCCCTTATAAGTATCGATGAACTCTTGTATATATAGATGCCTAGTATTACCTAAAACACGATCGAGGAGTGATAGCGCTGAGAGTCGGAGCGTCATCGTCTGAGATTCTCTATATTGTGTCTCTGCAATATGCGTGACTCTATCTGTGTCGGATGAATACGATAAAATAGATAAGAGGCTCCCCATATAGGCACGAGTACCGATCTCAATAGCAGTGATCCCCTCGATAGCTGGCAGGCTCGCACGAAGGGTCTCATAGAGAGCAATAATATCTTGCTCATATCGTGCAAGGAGGGAAATCAGGAGTGTCTCCCTGGCACCAGATAACACATCATAGTCGATCAGGTCACCAGAGGCTCCTGCGAGAGTCGAGAGTGATGGTATCTGTACGAGGAGCGACTGGAATAGTCGATCTGGAGAGTCCACGAGGAGTGAACCAAATACGGAGATATATTCACGCGAGACTCACTTGCCAGCGATAATATCTCAGATCACCGATATCGCATATTGCTCAGCTGCCTCATAGCGAGCAAACCCATCCGTCTCATATTGCATGAGAAACACAGGATCCATATCGTCTGAAAATACCCGAATCGGTGCAGAGAATCCACGGTTGAGTGATATCTTTGGGCTTGTATTGATATTTTGGAATATGAATTTTTCTTTTGCTTGTGAGATGATGAGTACCCCATCTTGGATCTTGTTTTGTCAGAATGAATTCTCGAGAATGAGAGGGAGTTCGCCCCCATCAATACCAAATAGAGCAACGCGAAATGGATAGAAAAATGGTTTTTGTACCTCACCACGAGTATTTTTCTCGATGATTTGTTCACATTCCATCGTGTAGGTCTTTTTTTGGTTATCATATGTACCCGTGACACGGAGTCCTGGAGTCCGCTCCTGATGATACCAGGTCTCCTCAAACTGTGCGAGATCAATATTGCCTGCAGTTGACATTGCCCAGACATAGTCCTGCGTAGTCACCGCTTGTCCGTCAAAAGTATCGAAATAGAGATCCATCGCCTTTCTGAACACTACTGGGCCAAGCAATGTTGCCATCATACGGATCACCTCAGAGCCCTTCTCATAGACGGTTGCTGTGTAGAAGTTATTCATCTCAATATACGATGCTGGCTGTACAGGATGAGCAGTTGGCCCTGCATCTTCTGGAAACTGATATTCACGGAGATCACGGATATCCTCGACACGCATGGTTGATCGGGAGTTCATGTCTCATGAGAAGTCATGATCCCGCAGTACTGTCAATCCTTCCTTGAGTGTGAGTTGGAACCAATCCCGACACGTGATCCGATTGCCTGTCCAGTTATGGAAATACTCATGTCCGATGACACTCTCTACTCCGAGAAAGTCTCGATCCGTGGCAGTATCGATATCTGCGAGCACATATATGGTATTGAATATATTGAGTCCCTTGTTCTCCATTGCTCCCATGTTGAAGCTATCTACCGCGACAATATGAAAGACATCAAGATCGTATTCTCGACCATAGGTATCCTCATCCCATTTCATGGATTTTTTGAGTGACTCCATGGCATGGATACACTTGGGCTCATTGCCATGCTCTGAGAAGATATGGAGATCGACGCTATTGCCTGACATCGTCGTAAAAGTATCAGATATATGACCGAGATCACCAGCCACAAGAGCAAAAAGATAGGCTGGCTTCTTGTGTGGATCATGCCAAATAGCAAAATGCGTATTTGCATCAATCTCACCCGAATCTACGAGATTGCCATTCGAGAGGAGAATAGGATATTTTTTTGGGGCTATTATCTTGGTTGTGAATATCGTCATCACGTCAGGACGATCGAGAAAATAAGTGATTTTTCTAAATCATTCTGGTTCATTTTGAGTACAGTAGATGGTACCTGACTTGAATAATCACTCCAGGGCAGTATTTTTTTCTGGATATATCCTAGTAATAATGAAAAGAGTGAATATATCTGGGGGATTCTCGAGAGTGAGCGACGATGTATCTCTACTATATTCAGTCGATGCGAGCATATTCCCGTCGAGTGAGATCCCCTGGAGTTCGAGCTCGACACCACTGAGTACCAATATATTTTCGGATCCAGTATTCCTCTGGAGCTGGAGCCTATTTTCTACTGTAGTATACGCATCAGTGACAGTGAATATGAGCTCACAAGAGAGGATCGCATGGGTTGGAGCAGTATAATCTAAAAGGAATTTCTCTACATGGGACATATGGATGGTGGATTATGAGTATATAACTATCGATATTGGAAACGAAAATACGAGAGGAGAAATAAAACGGCAAGAAGAAAGAGGAAACAAGCAAGAAAGAGGGCGAATCAGGCTCACCACGCTATGAAAAAGAGAGAATAGAACCCAGTCAAAATACTAAAACCGATACTCGAATAATGGAGGAGTGAGAAATCATAGGGATAGTGTTCTTCCCAGAAGTATGTATTACCGATGATACAGAGTGAGAAGAAAAATATAAACAACAGTGATGAAATGAGGTCTGGAAGTAGGAGAAGCGCATAAAAGAGATAGCTATAGAGGAAAAATACCACAACTGTAGCAATCGAGTACGAGATGTAATTACAATACCGTATATGGAGTGAGAAGAGAAATATAGCAAATATTGGAAGAAAATAGACAAAATGAAAATAAGAAAAAATTGGAGACACCATCAGAACCCCTGTGATAACCAAAAGGAATGAAAGGAGAAAAACTCGACTCGATAGTGTGAAGTCATGAAAGAGTGGGATACGTGGTATGAGCTCAAATAGTGCTATAGTACTAATACCTGTAATTCCGAGGAGTGTCCAGAAATCCATGCCCGGTGCTATAAAAAGAACTATGGTATCTAGAGATATTATCAGTGATATGAGAAATGCGAGAAATATAACCTGATTCTCTTCAAGAAAATAGGTGAAAAAAAGATATGAAAATCCGATAGTAATACCTGAAAAAAGAAGATGAATAATAGTAATATCTCCCGAAAATATAAAAAAATATACGAGTTGAGCCAATATAGTAATATAACTACAGATAAGATGAAATCTGAGAGCATCACGAAAAAATACTATATTCCAATCAAAAGCCGCAATATATCAGGCGAAAATCAGGAAAATAAGGAGGAGGATATAGAGGTGGAGGTTAAAGTTGGCCCCTACATCCCTCGTTACTGTAAATGCAAGTATATATATACCAAGATATGTTAGTACAAGTGGTATGAGTATAGAATTCTGTGGAGATATACCAAGGTCTGGAATATTCAGCTCTGATTTGACACTCTCTCGATGCGAGAAAAAAAGAGGAGAAAAATAGAGGAGGAAAAAAACAAGTAACAATCAGAATGCCCCTTGCATCAAAAGAGATCACATCAAATACGCAATATAGAGAAACACAATATGCACTCAAATGAGTAAGAGATACATCTTTAGAAATTAATTGAAAGAAAGTAGAGCACAAAAAGTAACATAGGTAAAGCTATAATTGTACTCTTGATACCGCGAATATAGGAGAGAAAAAATGTTGAGAGCACAAATAATGTGATAAATAGCATTGATTTTCATTGGAACTGATTACTCAGTATCCCCATCATATCAAGTGTATGCAGTAATATGTATGCAATGGTATACAGAAATATTGTATATAATAATATACTAGTGATTATATCTATAATATAAAATATATTTTTAATATGGTATTCGACTCAATGTAGGATTTTCGTATAGGATATGACTCGATTATTGATACGATTATCGATTATTTCTATATTTTGTGCAATGAGTTTTTTCTTGAGAAGGAGTTTTTTTACTTTAGAAAATTGAAATGTGAGAATTTTTTTGATAATATCTACTTCTGTAATATTGAGTTTCTTTTTATATATATCGAGCTCTCGTTTATTTTTGAAATATATAAACGAGTTGGTATCTTTTTTTGCTGAATTTAAATCTATACTTGGTGCTTCTGCTGCTCATTTTGGTATTGTTTTTTTATTCTTCTCGAAGAGGTGATTGAGTTTATATTCGAGTGTATTTTCTTTTCATGTATCTGACTCAATACGATCATGTGATCCAACTTTTTTAAGGAGAGCATTAGTCTCATCCAGGAATTTTTGTTTCTCATCAGTCATGCCTGTTTTCATGAGTGCCAACTCTGTTTCACCGATCATCCTGAGTCAATTTTCTACAGTAGTGGATATTTTTCAGAGATTTTTTGTCCCTTTTGCTTGTATGAGACTATTTTCGAGGTTTTCAAGATTGATTTTTTGTTCAGGCGTGATTTTATCATGATATCTGAGGAATATATTTTGTATTTTTTCTATACTCGAGTCGATTACTTTGCTATATTTTTCGATTTCTTTGAGAACTTCCCCAGATATTTCTTGCATTTCTTGTTGATCTTCAGTTTTTGATTTGAGGTCATCTTGTTCATCCATATCCTCTCAGAGAGATTCTTTATAGAGCCTATAACCATCTTTCACTTTTGCGGTAATTATTTTTTTTGATTCTTCTGGCATTCCTTCATTAGTGTAGATATACATCACCTCATATTTGAGATCCTCTGTAAGTTTTTTATAAGATTTAAATATATCAGTCGATTGTATTTTTCCAGATTGTAGTATTCCATTAACTCGAGCATCAAAATAAAAAAAATTCCCTAATGTAGAATTGTTATTAAGTGTTGCTTCATTAAGTTCAATAATAGAATATCACTGCCCATGGAGTATACTACGAGCAGCTTCGATATCATTTGCACTCAGTGTGAGTGTTAATCTTTTACTTCATTTGGAACAAATTGCCTGGAATTGCATAGTAATCTAGATAATTTGAGAGGTAAGAGGCTCTATACTATATTCTCGTGTATTGTTTTTATGATTGTTTATTTGTGACATAATCCTATCGAAAAAAATAGAAAAATCAGTATCATTAAGTATATCAAGCGAGAGAATATAGAGATCCTTTTCTTCGCTTCAGATATTGAGTGATTTGATTACCCTTTTAAGGGTTTCAGCTTTTTCACCCCGTGTTTCGAGTGTTATTCAGAAGAATTGCATACAAAAAGTATATGAAAATTCTGAATTTTACAATAGCTTTTTTAGAGAATATTTTTTATTTATTTATCTATGTCTTTCTATAGATGTAGAAGATCAAAACAAACAGAGAGAATGAGTCAAAAATACATAAAGAAACAATTACACATTATAATATAAATAAAACATATTTAAGAGAGTAGGGTACACAAAAATTACTACTTTTTTACATACAAAACATTGTGAAAAATATAATAATATTGATTTGTTTTTTACTCAAAAATTCCTACACTAATCCCTATACAAGAAATCCAATCCTAATTCTATGACTTTTACACAAAAAAACATACTAATTCCTATTGTTTTCACACTTTTATGACTTACTGTTTGATATAGGCTCACAGCATATTTCCCAACGTATCATACCAATACGAGTGTCAATCAAAAAGTCGATACCAATATATCGTCATTGGATATTTTTGCGACACCAAAAATACAAAAAACGATGGATATTATTAGACAATATTCCTATGGATTTGAGCAAAAAAAAATTTTAGACATAGAAGATGCCATAATGAAATCTATTGTAAATGGTCTTGGAGACAAACATAGTACTTATTTTACACAAAAAGAAACTAATGAATTTGAAGAAGCACTACGTGGAGATTTTGAGTGAATTGGTGCAGTGATCAATGAAAATCCAAGAGGAATAAAAATAATGAAAACCATAAATGGATCACCAGCAGAAAAATCTTGACTCAAGGCTGGTGATATCATGACTCGAGTTGGAGATATTAGTATAGTGGGTAAATCTACTGAGGATGCTGTGAAAGTGATTCGTGGAAAAAAATGAACTATTGCCGAAATCACTTATAAAAGAGGAGATGATAATACAGAACTCTATGTGAGTGTCGTACGAGATCGTGTCAATGTACCATCAGTTGCTGAGAAAATGCTCGAAAATAGAATTGGATATATTGAGATATCCACATTCGGCGAACATACTACAGATGAATTCACAAAATCATGGAATACACTCATGGGTTCTGGGGCTCAGGGTGTAATTCTCGATTTTCGCAATAATGGAGGGGGTTATCTCGATACAGCAGTCGATCTCGCATCGATAGTCCTCCCAGAGAGAACGCCAGTTGTTATTATCAAACAAAATGATATTACCAAAAATGAAACATTAATTACAAAAGCAGCAACAAAAAGTAATACTACTATTCCACTTATTATCCTAATAAACGATTATTCGGCATCAGCCAGTGAAATATTCGCTGGAGCAATGCAAGATCATGGGCGAGGACTCCTCGTTGGTGAGAAGTCCTATGGAAAATGATCTGTACAGGAGCCATTTGATCTCGGAGACGGAAGTATCATCAAGATTACAACCGCTCGTTGGTATACCCCCAAAGACGCTAGTATAGATGAAAAGGGGATTACTCCAGATATCAGCGTTATTCTCACGAATAAAGATTATGAAAATATGTTCGATCGTCAGCTCAAGGCAGCAGAGATCCTTATCCGTGATCAGATTTCGATGACAGGATCACTACAAAATCTGAAAGAAAAATATAAAACAAATAATTTTAGTTCACTCACTGGATCCACTATTACCCAATAAAACTATGTATCTCAAGTCCAATCCCAATTGTCAGATTACTTAAAAATAGAAAGACACTTCTATTTTTCCCCATCTTGAATGGTATATAATCTTTTTACTATGCATCAAACAGCATCACACATCCTCGATCAAGACCCAGAAAGCCATAGCTATCTTGTCTGAGAACAAGAGCGCCAGCGGTATGAGCTCGAGCTCATTGCCAGTGAAAACTATGTCTCTGAGGCAGTTCTCGAGGCCAATGGATCTATTTTTACCAACAAATATAGCGAGGGATATCCAGGAAAACGATACTATGCAGGACAAGAATGGGTCGACAAGATTGAAAATCTAGCGATCAATCGAGCCAAGCAACTCTTTGGAGCTGAATATGTGAATGTACAACCACATTCAGGATCTCCTGCGAATCTCGCTGTATTTTTTGCACTTCTCACACCAGGAGATACTATACTAGGGATGAACTTAGATCATGGGGGTCACCTCTCTCATGGACATCCACTCAACTATTCTGGGAAGATGTTCCATATAATCCCATATGGTGTCGATAGATCCACAGAGCTTATCGATATGGATATTGTTGAGCAATTAGCAAGAGAACACAAGCCAAAACTCATTATAGCAGGATTTTCTGCGTACTCTCGATCCATCGATTGGGCTCGTTTTCGACGTATTGCTGACGAAACTGGAGCTATCCTCATGGCAGATATCGCCCATATTGCTGGACTCATCGCAGGTGGTGCTCTCGAGAATCCTGTTCCCTATTGTGATATCGTCACTACTACCACCCATAAGACCCTCAGGTGACCTCGTGGTGCTATGATCATGGCCAAGGAGCGATATTGAGCAGATATAGCGAGATCAGTGTTTCCAGGTATCCAATGAGGTCCTCATGAGCACTCTATTTTCGCCAAGGCAGTTGCCTTTGGTGAGGCACTTGATCCATCATTTTCGACATATGTTCGCCAAGTTATCGCCAATGCTCGCCAAATGGCGATAGTGTTCCAAGATGCAGGAATCCGTGTCATATCCGGAGGAACTGATAATCATATAGTACTCCTGGATATCTATGGATCTATCGGTCTCACAGGAAAAGAAGCTGAGCATATCCTCGAGTCCATCGGTATATCAACCAACAAGAATATGATCCCGTTTGATCCTCGCAAACCACTCGATCCATCAGGAATTCGTATCGGGACACCAGCTATCACGACTCGTGGATTCGACGAGATTGCGTCAGAGCAACTAGCACATATCATGGTAGTAGCACTCCGCAATCCTACCAATAAAGACATTCTTGCAAATCTCAAATCAGAGGTCCGTGACCTCTGCATCGCCTATCCTATTCCTGGAAGCCACTAATCAACTATGGAAGATATAGATATCACATCTGCTCCAGAATCCAGCGAATGAGGAATTAGTTCTCCTGAGGCAGTGCGTGAAAAAAGTGAAAAACAAAAAGAGTCCTATAAAAAAGCCCAGGCTCAGATACAAAGGGCTCAAAAAGATGAAAAAAAAGCCAAATGAGACAATGACGAACTCTTCCATATTCTTACCAGGTTTATCCAGAATCCGTATTATGAGACACTTGTCCCGCAAGTTACAGATCTCCTCTCTATCGCTCTTCCATCGCGGCCCATCATTGGTATGCTGGCTCTCATTTATCCTGATGCGGCCAATCATGTATTCCGTACCATTGGTGAGTGAGATCGCATTCATTTGATGCAGTCACTCCATCGCTATGAGGGTCCATGGATATTTCATGAACGAGACCTCCATGCGACACTTCGTGAGTGGATCAGTATTTGGATTGATAGTTTTGATCGATATATGATCACCGAGGGATCATCACTGATTATGCAAAAAAAGTTTTTCACCATGATAGAACATCCAGGATCAACAATACTCACTGGTATCACTACATTCGTTCTATTTTTTTTCCAGTCTCGCAATATCACCATCTCTCTATCGACGACCGAGTCGTATAGCCGTTTCATATTGAAAAATATTCATAATACTCTACAAAGATCAATCTTGAGTCATCCAGATGTCGATATGACAACTGATAAGCCACTGGATGATATGAATCTATTTGGACTCTAAGAGACTCCTTTTTTCTACATAGAGTACAATCGATATCATGATTCCTATAAGAAACATAGCAAGAGGTTCACCCCATTTTGTATCGAGCGTATGAGTATATTCATTTCCGAAAAACTGTCCTACCCACATGATATATGCTGTCGGAAGATATATCGTCCAGCCCCAGAGATAGAGTATCCACCCACCGATGAGAGCAAATAAAAGATAGAGTACACTCGCAAATAGTATCCAGCCGAGAACACCACTGATGAGGATGTTGGATACGATTGTGAAGAGCGGAATAACACTAAAGTGATATATAATTGCGATGATACTTCCTGCACTGGCTGCTAGGGTCACACTGACTATATCGATGAGGAATCGCGGCGTATATCCATTGGCGAGAATTCGTCCAAGTGGTGAATGCAAGAGGAGTATCCCGAGTGTACCAGCAAAAGAGAGTCCAAAACCAGCATCATAGACCAGAGCAAGGGGAGAATAGAGAAGGATACTCCAACCGACCAAAAACAGTACTGCGAGTGATGATATGCGTTTGCCTCACTCGATCGCCATATAAGTGATAAGTCCCATGGCGACAGCTCGTACTACTGGCATATCCCACCCAACGAGACTCCCATATATGAGGACAAATGTGATAACTATACTGGCACGTATCCGGCTTCCCATTGGGATATATTTGAGTATCCCCGTCAGGATCACGATGACGAATGCGATATTCGATCCACTTACGACAAGGATATGTGTGATACCAGCGTTTGTGAATGATTTTTTAGTCTCACTTGAGAGAAGTTCGATATTGCCGATCGTCATACCGAGAACGATACCTGCGATATTTTCAGGAAATCATTTGAAAATGACTCATTTTGCCCATTTTTGTACTGCCCCGAGAGTGCTAACTTCGCCCCGAGTGATTCGTTTGAATATCGGTACCGTACTCTTGCCATATATCCTATGGTACCAGGCATAGCCCGAGAATCACTTAAGAGGACGATCGATTATTTTCATTATTTTACCAGTGTATTCGATAGTATCATCGATACCTATATGGAGATTGCTCGGAATTTCGAGAAAAATACCAATATCACCCCCTGAAATAATTCCACTATGCCCTGTCGATCTATTGGCGATATTGGCGATCTGTAGTCGATATGTCGTAGAGAGATCATTCGTATACATGATCTGATCGACTCGACCTGTGACGATATATGATCCTGAGAAATTACTCGTTTCTTTTTGTAATTGCTCCCATGCTATCATCCTACTATTATAGTCCCACTGTCCCAGATACCAACCACCCAGAGATATAGATACGAGCATAACGACAATATACCACTTTCGCCAGCCACCGAGTAGGGTGAATATAAGGGGGAAGAGCAGGGCGAGCTCGATGCTGAGAGCATAAGTCGATACCATACCACAGCCTATACCGATCGCGTAGAGTATAAATCAGAGAAAAAAGAGAATCCGAGGATGCTCTACGGTTTGATGATACGCAATATTCATATCAGAGCATAAGAAATAAGGCCAAGGGCAATGATCTGTGTCAGGTCAAGATATATCCGTGAACTAAATAGGTCACTAGCACCATTCAAAAATTCTCAAAGAAAAAGTACTATCGAGAATATTCCCATCCCCATATATCCGATGAGGCCCTCAGGGAGTTGTATATGGCGATCAACACGGTAGAGAAAATATGCTGTAAGGAGCGCAAAGAGTGAATAGAGGATCGGGAGTGGAAATGTTGGATTCTGGAATGGCACAATGCTATCAGGGCTCGTGTATTGTATAGAGAACCATGTATCAAGGACGATCCCATAGATCTGCCCACCGAGGAGTGCCCCAATATATCCGATACTCGCTGCTATGAGAAACGATGGTACAATGCTATCCCAATATTTCGGTCGCTCTCGCTCCTTAGTCCACGTCTTATATAGGAATATGACGAGAAAGCCTACTACTCAACCAGCAAAAGACAGGCCATAGTTATCAGTAATAAAAAATTGTTTCAAAAATGCGAAAATATCACCCGTCGAGAAGAGGTCTACAAAAAGGAACTTCTCCGTTCTCCAATCAGATAGAATATAAAAAAGCCGACCAAAAAAGAAAATCGAAAGGGTGAAGTCAATAATCGAGTCAAATATATGCCGAGGCAGTCATCTCATGAGTGAGAAATAATGAAGCAACATAAAAAATACAGCCCAAGCTATGATAATCGAGAGTCAGAAAGTATAGATAGTGATCCAGTTTCAAAGATTTATGACAGGGTACATACAGTAATTGAGAATTACTAATTAAAAATTTATCGAAGTGTATCCTCTTGAGGACAGGATTATTTGGCGTATTCGACTACTCTTTTTTCTCTAATAAGGTTTATCTTTACCTCACCTGGATAGCTACAGTTCGCCTCGATCTGCTCTGCGATGGCTCGTGCTCGCTTCTCTGCATCGAGATCTGATATCGTGTCCGCATCCACGAAGACTCGGATCTCACGCCCAGCGGATAGTGCATAGGCCTTATTGATACCCGGAAAACTCATAGCTATACTCTCCATCTCTTGGTTTCTCTTTACAAAGTCCTCGACATTCATCCGTCTTGCCCCTGGTCTGACTGCAGATATCGCATCAGCGATCTGGACGATCTTGGTTTCGATACAGATCTGCGGTACGTCATCGTGATGACCCTCGATGATATTGATCGTCTTCTCATCGAGTCCATACTTGCGAGCGATACGCCCGCCGATCTCTGGATGTGTTCCCTCGATATCGTGATCCATCGCCTTACCGAGGTCATGGAGGAGTCCTCCTTTGAGTGCGAGAACTGGATCAGCCCCGATGAGCTTGGCGATCGCCTCAGCAATATAGGCCACCTCCTTGCTATGCATGAGGATATTTTGCCCGTAGCTGGTACGGAAACGGAATTTTCCTATTAGAGGTATGATTTCTTCGGGTATCCCTACTATTCCCATCTCATCGATGGTCTTGCGACCAAGGTCATAGATGAGTTTGTCGGCATCGGCTTGATTTTTCTCAACGATCTCCTCGATACGAGCCGGCTGGATACGCTTGTCGGCGATGAGGTCTTCGAGGGACTTCTTGGCGATATATCGACGAAATAGGTCAAAACTCGAGAGAAAAACGGTATCAGGAGCATCATCGATGATGAGTGACACGCCTGTTGCTTTCTCGAATGCGATGATATTGCGTCATTCTTTTCCTATGATTTTGCCTTTCAGATCATCACTCTCGAGTTGTACCATGGTCTGAGTGGTCTCTCCAGTTACCTCACCTGCATATTGCTGGATCGACTTGATGAGGATCTCACGAGCCATATCAGACTCACGACTTTTGAGTTCTTTTTTCTTCTTTTCTATGAGAGACACTATATCTCTCTCATATATATCCTCAGTAGACTGCATGAGGAGTGCCTTGGCATCTGCTTGTGAGAGCTTGGCTATAGACTCGAGTTTTCCGGAGAGTTCTGAGTTTTTGCGATCGAGACTCGCAATACGCTCATCGATGATGGATTCTTTTTCTCTGAGGTTCGTCTGCTTTCACTCGAGTTCTTCGTATTTGCGGTCGATTTTTTGTTCTTTTTCTTCGAGTCGATTCTCTTGATCGACCGCTCACTGCTTGCGTTCTCGGATATCAGCCCGAGCATCATCTATCTCCTTTCGTAGAGTGACAGCGATAGCCTCGGCACGAGAGATGACATCTTTGGATTTTGTTTCTGCTTCAGTAATTATTGAGTTTCCTGATTTCTTTTGTTTTGCCTGGAGGTACAAAAATGAGCTGACACCACCTCAAATCACCCCAACGAGGAGTGAGAGGAATATAAAAATATTCATATAATTTAGGAGTTTAGAATGGATAATATGGTCTCGAACTTGGTTTTTTGGATTTTAGAACTGTATTATGGTAACTTAAGTCCGATTTTTTGGCTCTCAGTACCTAGTTCTTACTCACTATATGACAAAAAATAAAAATTGCGAGTTTTTTTGTATTTTTTGGCTCCTATCCTCTCCTACAAGCCGAAATGAGTATGTTGAATATTATATTTTTTATGTTTTTATATTTTTTAGGTGTGAATAGAGTGTGAAGAGGCCTTACTTTCATTTGACATTGGGCTGCTATTTCATAATATTTGCGTGTAATCTTCGGATCTTGGTCTCTAATGTGATCCTTGGAAGAGCTCATTAACATCTCTTTCTCAAATAGCTTGGTTCCACCTCTTGTATTCACTACATAAGGAGAGGACTTGTTTTGGTATATTATATACTCGATCAGGTCCTCTCGTTATGCAAATAACTTGAGGTTAAAGCTTTAACCTCCCCATCGGTCAACGATGGATGGTTGTCTCTCTACTGACCATAGAGAGCAAAATCCGATATTCACTGACCATGAGTATCAAAAAATAGTTCCCGCTGGTTTCCTTTATTTTTTTACCCATATATTATTATGAGTAACTTCTCTACGAAGATTGCTTCTACAGTAAGTGTAGTAGCTCTCGTCGCTACAGCTATGAGTGCATCACTCGTATCTGCTGCTTCAGAGTTCCTCCCTTACGCAGAACTCCTCGCTGATAACGCTGTTATCGGTACACAAACTAAAGAGTCAGGATATCGCCTTGGTGATACTGTCACTCGTGCAGAACTTGCAAAAGTCACTGCTAATCTCGGTGGATATACCCCTACATCATGTACAGGTACTACTTACGGTGACGTAGGTGCTATCCTCGGTGATCTCTGTGGTGCTATCGAGGCTCTTGCTGAGGCTGGTGTAGTTTCTACTGCCAACGCCAACTTCCGCCCATCTGCTCCTGTCACTCGTGCTGAGGCCACTAAGATGCTCATCGGAGCAGTTGGTGAGACTGGTAGCTCGACTGATGCTGGATATACAGATGTTGCCAATCTCGGCGATCTTGCTATGTACATCAATCGTGCAAACGAGATGGGATGTGCAGCTGACGCTACATTCTTCCGCCCAAACTCTACTGCTACTCGTGGTGAGTCATTCAAGCTCGCAGCATGTATAGCTGGTCTTGAGTCAGAGGTAACTGTTCCTCCTGTATCTACAGGTACTACTAGTACTGGTGTAGTTGCTGCTGGAGCTCTCACTGTCGCTCTCGATGGTGCTGCTACTGCTCAATACGTTCCTAAGAACGCATCTTCAGTTAAGGTAGGAGCTATCAAGCTCACTGCTGGAGCTAAGGATGTAACTGTACAGTCACTCGTAGTTTCTCGTTCAGGACTCGGAAATGCTAACGATATCTCTTCTTCAAACGGTGTTCGTGCCGCTCAGAGTGGTGTTGTTATCTCTAGTTCTGCTGATTACTACAACCCTACTTCTCAGAAGGCTACTGTCTACTTCTCTCCTGCCCTTGTGGTTAAGGCTGGTTCATCTGCTTCTGTAGATGTCCTCGTCAACCTCTCTGGTGCTGAGAATAGCCAACACCAGTTTACTCTTGATTCAGTTAACGCTAGCAATACTACCGTTACTGGAACTCCTGTGACTCTTGGTCTTCTCAACACTACTTCGTATGTAACTGCTACTACTACTGCGAGTCTCGCTGTAGCTGGTGGTACTATTACTACTGGTAAGGCTAATCAGCTCTTTGGTAAGATTGATATCTCTGCAGGTGGACGTGAATCTAAGGTAACTGGATTTACTCTCACTCGTTCTGGAGCTACAGACTTCACAAAGAGACTCACAAATGTTAAGGTATTCAAAAATGGTGTTGCTGTCGGTACAGTCTCTATGACTTCTGAGAAACTCTCAGTAAGTGGACTCGCTGATATCCTCGCTGCTGGAAATACTCAGACATATGAGCTCCGTGGTGATATCCTCGTTGATGCTAACAGTACAGTCCTCGGTCTCAAGATCGATGCTAGTACTGATATCAATGTAGTAGAAATGGCTACTGGCTATTCTACTCAGGTATCTGTTGGTACTGCATCTATTGCAGTTACATTTGGTTCAGTAGAATTTACATTTACTAAGACAAGTACTGGTAATGTAACTATCGCTCCAGGTACAAACAATGTTAAACTTTTTGATGGTAAACTTCAGTCTACGACTCCAGTTTCTGTACGAAAGATTGTTATATCTACTAATAATACTGGTACTGGTATCACAGCATTTGTAAACGACCAACTCTCTGTAAAACTTAACGGTTCTGAGATCGGTACTCTTACATCTCTTTCTGGTGCTCAGACTCTTACAGTTTCATTCGTAGTTGATTCTGCAAATCCTGCAGTCCTCACTATCGATGGATCTACAAAGAACAATGTTAATATTGCTCCTTCTGCAAATCAGTTTACTGTTACACTTACTGAGGTTCGTGATTCTTCAAACAATTCTATCACTAGTCTTGGAGCTGGATCATCACTCACTGGTGACAAGGTTACTGTAAATACTTCTGAGGTAGAGATCAAGACGGCTACTGTAGCTGCTCCATCTACATCTCGTCTCTACTCATCTGCTGAGCAGGAGATCGGACGATTCGCAGTGACTGCTCGTAATGAGGTTGCTCGTCTCCAGTCTATTGCTCTCACTGGTTCTACTGGTTCTGTAGCTGGTTCTTCTATCCAAAAGATTGCTAACTCTACATCAAGCGCTAAGCTCGTAGATGTTGCTACTGGTCTTGAGGTGTCTGCAACCGTTACTATTGCTGGAAATGTTATCACATTCTCTAGCATGAACGATACTATTGCTAAGGATGTTACTAAGAATTATAAGGTTATGCTTGGAGTGAGCTCTGTTGACTCATTCTACGGTATGACAGTAACTCTTGGTACTGTTGGCTCTGGATCATTCTCTGTGGTTCGAGATTCAAACTCTACTGCTATCGTTCCAACTGGATCTGCTACTACTAAGACATATACTGTCGGTACTGTATCTCCAACTGTTATGGTAACAGCAATCAATGAGAATACATTCAAGGTTCGTGTCACTAATCCTGATACAAATACTGGTGTAACTCTTACTTCTGCGAAGTTCGACTTTAAGACGGCTCTCCCAGGTAACACTGCATACTCTGCAAGTGGATGTCTTCGAGATCTCGGAAATACGAACTCTTGTGGTGGTTCTGGTACTTCTACAGCTAGTTCAAATATCCCAGCTCTTGCTCAGACTCTTGCCGTGACTGGTCTTACGACTAACATGACAGCTGATAAGAATGGTGGATATGTCGAGTTTGAGATCTATGTGACTTCTGCTAACCTCCTTCCTACAGGTGGACAGCTCCAGGTTGCACTCACTCAGCTTAACTACGGTGTAGGTGCTGCTCTCGCTGCTGACCTTGAAACATACGTCGGTACTGCAGGTGCTAGTGCTACGTTCACTAAATAATCCACTCTTCTTCGGAAGATAGATTATCCCGCTAACATTGATCCCCTTTCCACTTCGGTGGAGGGGGGATTTTTGTATTGATTTTTCGTACTTTTTCCCTATACTTCTCCTATGCTCACACTTAGCCAGGTATCCGTATCCATACACGACAAGGAGATCGTCCATGACTTCAACTATACATTCGCAGCCGGTGAGACGATAGCCATACTCGGACACAATGGATCAGGCAAGTCATCACTCGCACTCTCCATCATGGGACATCCGAGATATCAGATGGCAGGGAATATCATCCTTGATGGTCAGGATATATCAGGAGTATCACCAACAGATCGCCATATCGCTGGACTCTTTCTCTCCTTCCAGAATATACCAGAGATCCCAGGTATACGAGTATCTGAGTATCTTCGTACGATTTATAATACTTACTTTGCTCGCCAACATATCGACATCAAGTCGCCATCTCCGTTCGTATTTCGTCGGATGATCGAGAAGCTCCTCCCAGGACTCGGACTCGATTCTACCATCCTCGATCGTGATCTCTTCGTCGGGTTCTCTGGTGGAGAGAAGCGACGTATCGAGCTCCTCCAAATAGATCTCCTCGAACCCAAAGTGATCATTCTCGATGAGATAGACTCAGGACTTGATATTGATGCCATCGACATACTTCGCCAACAGATCGATACATGGCGATCGATTGGTAAAACGATCATCCTAATCACCCATAACTTCCACCTCCTTGACAGTATCGATGTCGATCGTATCATCGTGATGCGAGATGGACATATAGAGCGACATGGAGATAGATCACTGGTTACGACCATCAGAGCAGAGGGATTCAAATAAAACAGACTCTAGAAATCAAAAATTATGACTATACAACCATTTGGCGATATATCTCGTGAGACACTGGATCGTAGTGATACAGTGATCTACTCCAATATCCTAGAGGCAGGGATATCCGATCGGGTGGTCAGACAAATCTGGGAATCCAACGATGAGCCAGAGTGGATGCTTGATATCCGTCTCAAATCACTCAAATTATTCCAAGAGATGAAGACCCCTACTTGGGGCCCGTCACTCGCAAAACTAGATCTCGATTCGATATACTATTTTGGGAAGCCAGAATGATCAGGAGACAATAAGTCATGGGACGATGTGCCTGATGCAATCAAGTCGACATTTGACCGATTGGGCATCCCTGAGGCAGAGCGGGCGATGCTCGCAGGAGTCGGAGCTCAGTATGATAGTGAGGTAGTATATCATAGTCTCCGTCAGGAGCTGCAGGATCAATGAGTCATATTTGAGGATATGTCAGTCGCTATCCGTACCCATGAGGATATCGTTCGGTCTCATTTTATGCGAGCAGTACCAGCGAGTGACCATCGGTTCGCCGCACTCCACGGGGCAGTGTGGTCAGGGGGTACATTTCTCTATATCCCCGCCGGAGTCCAGATCGACGCACCATTGCAAGCATATTTTCGTATGAATATGCAGTCAGGGGGACAATTCGAGCATACGCTGATCGTCCTCGAGGAGTGATCATCAGCACACTATATCGAGGGGTGTAGTGCTCCGAAATATGGAACTGCGTCCCTCCATGCAGGTTGTGTCGAGATCTATGTCGGTGAGTGAGCCAAGATGAGATACTCATCAGTCGAGAACTGGTCGGTCGACACGTACAATCTCAATACCAAGCGAGCCATAGTCGAGAAATGATGATCGATAGAGTGGGTCGGTGGCAATCTTGGCTCAGGAGTCACGATGCTCTATCCATGCTCGATTCTCAAGGGTGATGATTCTCGGGCAATGCATTTTGGTATCGCATTCGCCAATGAGTGACAAGAGACTGATACAGGTGCCAAGGTTATCCATATCGGTCGCAATACGGCGAGTGAGATAGTGTCGAAGTCTCTGTCGAAGAATGGAGGTATATCGACATATCGAGGACTCGTCGACATCAAAAAATCTGCCAAAAATGCTACCTCAAAGATCGACTGTGATGGACTCATCCTCGATTCTCGATCAGTATCGAATACAATCCCGGATATCCGTATCGCCACAGATGATGCTCTGATCGCCCATGAGGCGAGTGTCGGTAAGATCAATGAGGATACTCTATTCTATCTCATGTCTCGGGGCATACTTGAGACAGAGGCAAAGACGATGATCGTCAGAGGATTTGTCTCGCCACTTCTCAAAGAGTTGCCACTCGAATATGCAGCAGAGATGAATGTACTTATTGCCATGGAGATGGAAGGAATGTAATTTTTGCTTATGCCAAATGAAAATCCAGGAGCCTACAGTGAGGCTCGTGATCGCATCCGTGAGAAAAAAGAACGAGAAGCTGTATTACTGGAGGTAAAAACTGAGGAATTCGAGAAATCAAGGGAGAAGATGCGAAAGAAAAAATGACTCGATGTCCACGGACTGCGTCAAAAGATCGAGACAGGACACTCACTCGATAGCCTCAAGTCTGATATCAGAGCAGCACTCACTGATGGTACGATATCGCGAGATACCTACGATAGTGTGATCGCCTCTCTCGATACGCAGCCTAGGCAGCAAGATATATGAATAATCGATCCTGCTCGACTCCCATTTTCCCAGAACAATCTCGCCAAATATCTCGAAAATCAGCCCCTCGGTGATAATATATGATCTGATATGGTTTGATTTTTGTACTGATTCATCGTCCAGGGAAGTGCGATACTCATCATCATTGCCTGGAAGATCCTCACAGATTTCCTCTTGCTCCCTCGGGATATCTATCGAGAGGTTAAATCTCTCAATTCTAACATCTAAGACCGCTCTAAATGCAACGATTTTTTGTCAAATTCCCATTGTCGATCGACATGACCATCACTGAGGTCGATATGGTACACCAGCTCACGAGGGTGCTCAGAGTCGCTATATGAGAGCATATTGTACTCTTCTCAGGTGATGGTACCGAGATAGAATATGAAATCATAGAAATGGATAAAAAGAGTATCTGACTAAGATGACGAGCAAGTAGAGTCCCGAGTACAGAACCCAAAAAACAAGTCACACTCTATCAGGCGCTCCCAAACAAGCATGAGAAAATCGAGTATATTCTGCAGAAAGGTCTAGAGATAGGGATTGGGAGATTTGTATTCTTCCGTTCAGATCGCTCACAGCGACTACTCTTATCCCCGAATAAGATAGAGAGGTTCTCAGTGATAGCTCGCGAAGCACTCGAGCAGTGTGGTGGTACCGTCATGCCTGAGATACTCTTTGTCGAGAGGTTCCCTGAGAGAACTACTACGGACTCAGTGGAGAGGATACATATCGTACTCGATACCATCTGAGAAAGTACACGAATATCGCAGTATGACAACTTTCAGAATATAGGACTCTGGGTCGGACCTGAGGGTGGTTGGTCAAATGATGAACGAATAAAAATGAAAGATAATAGTTTCATATTTGCTCGTTTCTGAGAAAGAGTACTTAGGACAGAAACTGCAGGTATTGTGATAAGTTTTGGCTTACTGAACTGATAAATCGCTGCTGTATACTATAGAAATGTAGTATCATACGGTAAATTATGTTAACACCACTATATATAGTGGTGTTTTTCTATTTTTGGTGCTGCGATGATACTAGGATTGCTATTGATTGCTACAATTCACGTGATATGTAGATCCAGATGCGGATACATTGTGCACAATAGATATACACAGATACAATATGTATACAGAAATGGTTCTATAACTGCACGATTATATTGTAATTTG
>JANNYQ010000010.1:0-4523 GCA_031410215.1 Candidatus Altimarinota bacterium
AGATGGACAATAGTTCCTGATGGATCGATCCCGAACTTCACGACGATCTTATCTCATGACTCGAGTCGCTTCGCGAGATGATCCCGATCGATGAGCTGAGAGACTCATTTGTTGAGG
This sequence comes from Candidatus Altimarinota bacterium, assembly GCA_031410215.1. GTDB lineage: Bacteria > Patescibacteriota > Gracilibacteria > BD1-5 > UBA2023 > JABFSX01. The sequence continues at coordinate 118 of JANNYQ010000010.1, forward strand.
AGATTGTGGATTTGAGAGTTCATATTTTATATTACCTTATCAATCAACCCATATTTCACGGCTTGCTCCGCTGTCATGAAATTGTCGCGATCACAGTCACGACGAATAGTATCGATATCTTGTCCTGAGTGCTTTGCGAGGATCTTGTAGAGAACTTCTCCTGTTCGGATGATATGTTCCGCTGCGATACGGATCTCTGTGGCTTGCCCCTCCATACCTCCGAGAGGCTGATGGATCATGACCTCAGCATGAGCGAGAGCATATCGCTTTCCTTTTGCACCACCAGCAAGGATAATCGATCCCATAGAGGCAGCGAGGCCGACTGCGACCGTGATGACATCAGGCTTGATCGACTGCATCGTATCATAGATCGCGAGACCCGCTGTCACGTGACCTCCTGGAGAGTTCACATAGAGGGTGATCGGGGCTTTCGGATCCTGTTTTTCGAGAAATAGTAGCTGAGCGATGACCGTGTTAGCAACCATAGAGTCTATAGCATCTCAGAGAAATATGATACGATCCTCGAGGAGTCGAGAGTAGATATCATAGGCTCGTTCTTGTCCTCCGATTTTATCTATAATTGTAGGGATGAGGAAGTCGGATATTGGTTTTCTTTTGAGTTTTGATGTGACTGGTTTCTTGGACATATTTTTGGATTTAGAGATACTAACTTTTGTTACTATATCTATTTTCCTTTGGAATTCAAACAAATATTCATATAATCCGTCCATGTCCAAAATACTCATTTTTCACGATACATACCTGATGCGATGAGGTGCTGAGCGGATGAATATCGAGATCGCCAAGTGACTGGATACTGATATCGCGACTGCCATATGGAGTTCCGATTGCTATGATGCACGATCTATGGGATTCCAGTGAGAGATATTCGAAGTTGATACAGGATTCCAAAAATGAATGCTCGGATTTTTGAAAATGAAATGGAGATTTTTCAGGTCTGCCAGTATCACTGCAAACTATGATAGCATCCTCTTCTCGAATGAAGCTATCACAGGAATCTGGAATACAAAACCAGAAACGCGAACCTATTATTACGCTCACTCGATCTCTCGTCACCTCTTTGATCAGAGAGCCGAGTACCTCGCAAAGGTACCACTTCTCGCTCGTCCATTTTTCCTCATATTCTCAGTGTTTCTGAGGTGACTATATCTACGAGAACTGAGCAAAGTTGATACTATATTCGTGAACTCCGAGGTCAATAGAAAGAGAATGTGTGAGTGGTGTAATCGAGATGATGCGATCGTGATATATCCGAGTGTTGATATAGAGAAATTCGATACTTTTGATCAAAAATCAATATCGCAAATACTCGCAATAGAGTGAATAAATCAATCATATAAAAACTATTACGTATCATTCTCACGACTCACTCACGCCAAACGAATCGATACAATTATTCGGGTTTTTCAGCAAATTCCAGATAAAAAAATAGTCATATTCTATGGGAAAAATGATAGTCAAAAAGATGAATTAATTCGTCGAGGCAAATGATACCCCAATATTATTTTTCACGAATTATCAGACAATAATCATCTCCCCTATATCGTCTCTGGTGCTATCGCGAGTATATGCATCAGTGCCAATGAAGATTTTGGTATGGTAGCTATCGAGTCGATGGCATGTGGAGTACCCGTGATCGCTGTCGATGAGTGATGATATAGGGAGACTGTAGTAGCAGGCAAGACAGGATATATGATCGACTCAACCGATCTCGAGAAGAGCCTTATGGATACAGTAACAAATACGAGCAAAGAAACATTTAAAAATATGGAGTGAGCTTGTCGGAGTCGATCTCTGGATTTCTCACTCGCAGTGATGAATATGAAGATACAACAATATATCAAATAGCTTCTTCTGTTTCTCACTTGCGAAAAATAGAGATTCCTATATACTTTTTTTATGTCCAACTATATTTTCTTCGGTCTATACTTGTTTTTACTCCTAGGGATCTTTGGTTTTCTGGCTATTTTCTTGATGCATATCCGTGACTACCGACAGTACTCACGCTATATCACGATGATAACTCGTATATATCTTCTGCTCATGATATGTATAGCCATATTCGGAGGATATTATATCCTGACGGGGAGTATATTCCCACAGACAGAGCGACCTGTACAGCGAGTCAATCTCTAGTATTCGTTATCTGGATGTTAGTTATAGGCCAGGATCTATCCTATTTTCATATCTCAGTGCTCAACTCTAATTCCTAAATTCTCACAAAATGCAAGTCGGTATCGTCGGTCTCCCAAATGTCGGTAAGTCTACTCTGTTCAATGCTCTCACTCGGTCATATGCTGCTGAGGCTGCGAATTTCCCATTTTGTACTATAGAGCCCAATACTGGTATCGTAAATGTAAATGACGAGCGCCTCGAGCAGATCCGAAAAGTAGTAAATGGTGCGAAAGTCATCCCAGCAACGGTCGAGTTTGTCGATATCGCAGGACTCGTCGAGTGAGCGTCAAAAGGGGAGTGACTCGGAAACAAATTCCTCTCTCATATCCGCTCTGTAGATGCAATACTGCAGGTAGTTCGAGCATTCGACGACTCCAATGTACATCATGTGTCAGGATCACTAGATCCAAAAAGAGACATCGAAATCATCAATCTCGAGCTCATCTTCGCCGATATCGACACGATCGATCGCCGCATCGGTGACAATCAGAAAAAAGTCAGATCCGGAGATAAAGAAGCAAAGGCTCGAGAAGAGATCTATGCACGAGTCAAGACTCAACTCGAAGATGGCAAGATCGTATCTCTCATGGAGATGGATGACGAAGAAAAACTCATGATCTCAGATCTCCACCTCCTTACGAACAAACCGTTCATCTATGCAGTGAATGTCGCTGAAGATGCAATAAATACCCCAGAGTCAGAGCTCCGATCCATGACAGGTATCACGGATCCTCAGATCCCAGTATTACCAGTATCAGCAAAAATCGAGATGGATATGCTCGAATTCTCTGATGAAGATAAGAAGATGTTCCTCGTGGATATGGGAGTCGAGTTCAATCCTATGGACGCAATTATCCGGAAGTGCTACGATCTCCTCGGTCTCCAATACTACTTCACAGCGGGTGAGATCGAGGTCAGGGCCTGGACGATCCATCGCGGAGATACAGCACCTCAGGCAGCAGGAGTCATCCATACCGATTTCCAGAAAAAATTCATCAAAGCGGAAACCGTCAACTACAAGGATATCATCGAGTTCGGGGGCTGGGCAGGTGCGAGAGAGAAATGACGGGTCAAAATGGAAGGGAAGGAGTACATTGTACAAGATGGAGATGTGATGTTATTCAAGTTCGGGGCATAAAATACTAAAAAAATCCCCTTTCTCATAATTGGCTGTTAAAAGTGATTTTGTAGCCGAGATTGGGGATTTATGATGTCTTCTCTTCACTTTTGACATCATCTGCGATCTACTGCATTTTGGTCTGTTTGCGTGAGTATGACCAGCTCGTGTATTGATTGGGGTGTGCCACCTATATGGTGTGCACGATTTGTATAAGAAAATGTACAAAGAGTATGTGTATTTGTTTGTTTGGTATGTGAAGTATACCGTCTCATGAAGTAGATAAGAGAACTTTACCACGTACTTCTTTTTTTGTCAAAAATATCGCACTATTTCAGTGCGATATTTTGTATCATTGATATTAGACTCGTATCTTTTTCACGATCTCACCGTATCGCTCATTTTTCGTGGTTATATTCTTGCTATTGAGCAGTATTCCCATGATGGCGAGGATGAATCCATAGAATCCGAAGAAGTTGTCTGTCGAAATAGTGAATGGAGTTGAGATAGATGGAGTCGTACCTATATCTGCGATATCGATACTCCCAGTATTGACGACTGGGACTATAGCAGGAGACACGATCTTCTGATCCTCGATGACAAATAGTGAGATCATGATCATAGTGATACCAAGACCGAATACTGTCCACTTCCAGATCTTTTTGCGAAATATCCCTGGATCTAGGATCCCTCGGATGATTCCGATCGCAGGGAATATGAAGAGGATATAGCGAATCCACTCTGGGAGGCCAAACTCTGTACGAGTCACGGTCCATCCGACGAGGATCGTCGCAAGGACTAGAAGAGCGAAAATAACACGAACGATACGAATGCTCTTATCTGTTGGTTTTTGAGCGAGCTTGGAGACGAGATTCATCATGATGATAAAAGGTTGAAAATATGGAAATGGCGGAGAGAGGGAGATTTACCCCTACGGGCATAAACTTCTCATCCCCCTGGGAAGTTTTGTGATTTGATCTACTGGCGGAGAGAGGGAGATTCGAACTCCCGGTGAATTACCCCACGCACCCTTTCCAAGGGTGTGCACTAGGCCACTATGCGACCTCTCCAAAATCAGACTCTGCAAACTCTA
>JANNYQ010000011.1:0-12880 GCA_031410215.1 Candidatus Altimarinota bacterium
GAAAAGATCGAGATGCATTTCTCGAAAATGAAGTCCAGAGACAGTTAGCAATAGAAAGAAATAATCCAAAATACTGACCAGGAGCAGATCAGGAAACATTACCTGATATCGTAGAATTGGAACAATTTATCAGGATAAAAATCACTGCCAAAATACGACAAATAGAAAAAAAGAAAATGGAGGCAGTAGACCTAATAATCCATACTAACGAACGAATGAAAGTGTTGGAAAAGTTGCGAAGCCTAGAATTACTAGGCCTAACTCTAGATGCATCAGCAACTCTACAATAAAAAAACAGGAAATTTCCTGTTTTTTTATTTTTATTTCACCTCCTCCACTCAAATCCTCTCTAGCACTCCCGCCTTCTCACTGTCCGTGAATCGTCTCCACTGCCCCTCTTCGAGATCTCCGAGCATGATATTCTCGACTCGAATTCGTTTGAGTTTTTTTACATCATATTCGACAGCGGCCACCATACGACGGATCTGTCTATTTTTGCCTTCCTTGAGTATGATTGAGAACTTGGATGAAGAGAGACGAGTGATCTCACAGGGACGAGTCGTATACTTGCGGGTGATGACCGTATCCTTGCCCTCAACTCGTCGGACGATGCGAGTACGAGATCCATTGTCCTTGAGTTCTATCCTGACTCATTTACTCATCCTCTCGATTGCCTCATCCTCGATCTTACCATAGACCTCGACAACATACTCTTTCTCATGCTCATAGCGAGGATGCATCAAGTAGTTTGAGAGACGTCCATCATTGGTGAGAATGATGAGTCCTGTAGTCTCTTTATCTAGTCGTCCAATCGGGAATACTCGCTCCGAAATATTGATGATATCCATGATACCCTGTTCGTCATCCTTACCCGAGAGACATGTCGTGACAACATCCCGAGGCTTATTGAATACATAATATACGAGGTTCTCTTGATCCTTAATAACTTGATTGGAGAACTCGATCTTGTCTGTGCCTGGATCGACGACTTGCCCGATATGTGCTACTATTCCATTTACTGTGACAAGACCAGCCTCGATATATTCCTCGGCTTTGCGGCGGGAACAGACTCAGGCATGTGCGAGATATTTTTGGAGTTTCATAGATCAAATGGAGTGAAGAAATGGAGCTTGCTCAAATTTTTGAACGGAATGCAGATCTAAGAGGACGTAGTCCTCATAATCCTTATGATCCTAATAGGATATGTGTAGTTGATTATGAGTCCGCATAATAGGCAAAAATGATAAAAAAGCAAAAAACTTTTGACAGATGAGTAACTTTTTCTACACTCTACTTTTATTATCATTTTCTCTCTATCAAAAATGAATACACCAGCTGAACCAGAATGATGACACCTAGAAACCACTATCACTCTACTCAACAACGCCTGAAAACCATGGAAAGGCTGATATATAGATCATAATTGGAAGAGACACTACACTGACAAAAACGGGCAAGTAAGGCTCAGGCTAAATGGAGGGGTAGTTTCAGCAAATGAGCATCCCGTTACCAAACTAGTAAAGGGTAGAGTACAGATAACTCTCCAACACGATATGTGGAAAAGAGGAATATATGAGAAAACTATAGATTCAAATAACACCCCCCTCCCTCATCCCGTATGATCTCTAGAGTCATAACATAGAGATTAGTATACCCCAGATCACGAGCGAGTATACGGAGACGGTTCAGCGGACGGATATATCGAATACGAGTCAGATTCCCGAGGACATCACGATCCAGTTGCGCAGCAAAAGACCGAAAAAAACGAGCGATATTGGCCTCTTCGACTCCAGTGTCATGCAGGCGGAGCGAGAGAGCCTCAAGGAGAGCAAGTTCACAACCACATATCTGGATTTTTACTCCTATCTCGATAGTCACAGCATTATCTACAATCGTACGCCAAAGATTTTTTTTACCTGTTTTTGGACCCGAGACGAGTGTTCGAAAGTGCAATTCTCTGCCGCTGACCATCTTGATACGGAGAGCTGTATCTCGCGTATAGACGATAAGGATATCTGGGATCGAGTAGTTCGACAGATGGAGTTCGAGTGATTTTTCTCATCAGATCACCCCCCCGCTCGGACTATGGAAATCGATCACCTTGGCGATGATCTGCCAATATTGTTTTCAGATTTCGATACTCCCTATTTCATTTTGGACGAGATATATACCACTCGCAACCCGCTCTACTACTCCCCTACCGAGCAATATACTCATAGCATAGGCGACCCTAGTATTTGACCCACCAGACCGCAACCAGAGATCTATGATCTCTTTTTTTGTGAGGATTTCTCACATTTTTTCACATACCTTTTTCACGAAAATGTCAGAAACTGTATTCTCAGTATTGCTCATCAGTATAGTATATTCGAGCTATACGATTTTGCAAGTTTTTACTATACATTTTTGATAAAAATATTCTTTTGCAAAATAATGAATCTTTATATACAATGGATTTATTATTTTTTAATAACCAAAAATATGGCAGATGCACAAGTAAAGACCCAAGATCCAACTACAGATAACAAACAGGCTGCCATCATCATCGCTGATATCAAAGCAAAACCTCTCTCCGCAACAGAATCAGAAGAAGTAGAACAGACCTTTGCTGAGGCCAAGGATTTCAGATCTCTCGGTGAAAAAATCACAGCACCAATCGACTCTATCATCTCCGAGACTGCCACGATCATCGACTCAGACCCGATCATGAAAGTATCAGACACCCTCACCGAGATGAATAACAATGTCCAATCAGTCTACAAGGAGATCATCAACAACGATGGTACCGTGATGCGACTCGCGAAGTCGATCCCGATCCTCGGTGGACTCATGAAGTCACTCGACTCCAAGTGGGATGAGGCAGCGTTCGATGTGAAGTCACTCGAGTGAAAAATCCAGATGATATTCTCAGGATTCGATCAGGCACACACCTCCCTCGATACGAGTGTCGATATGCAGAAGAAGTTCCTCGATGGGATCGACGCCAATCTCGGAAAAGTAGTTGCGTACAAAGAATTTCTCGCGAAGAAGATCGAAGAGTTCCGTGAGAAAGGAGTAGGGAGTAAAGATGAAACTGAGAAGATGAAGTATGATATGTTTGTTCGTCATGTCGAGTATTTCCAGTCCAATCTGGTGGTACTGATCGGCAATCTGGATATGGCTCGTAAGCGTCTCCTCATGCGTCTCGACTCAGCATCGAAGCTGTCTCTCGCGATGAGCTCGTCTCGTCCGATATTCAAGACACTCCTCTCCACTGCTCTCATCGAGACCAGTAGCCAAAAGGCGATCGACGCATCTATGGCAGCAATCACCGTGATGGGATCTACTATCGACAAGATGTCGTCAGAGCTCACAGACAAGGCGATCGAGTCATCTCGCAAGTCAGAGGAACTCGCATCCAAGCCTGTGCTCTCGGCGTCAGTATTCGTAGAAAATGTGACAAAACTCAAGAATCACTTCGACACTATCGAGTCATACCGAGCTCAGATCAAGATCGAGGCAGACGCAGAGAAAAAGTCGTTCGATGATGCGAGTGCACAACTCAAGGCGATCAAAGTCCTCGGTGCCAAGGATCAAGAAGAGTTCGCAGAAGAACTCAATAAGTAATCCAATACTTGCAAAAACTCCCGAATATTCGGGAGTTTTTTTGTACTTTTCTCGATTTTTCTCTATACTATTACTCAATTATCCTAAATCCCCCCCAAGATGCTCACTCGCACACTCCCCTCTCCAGAACCAGAAACCGAAAACACCGAATCTCCAGAATTCATCGAACAGCAAGTCGATGAGCGTGGATTTTATCTCTATGAGTGGATATCTCCTGACGAACTCCGCATGAGTGTCCAGTTGGACTATCTCTCCATCATCAGATCGGCCAGTATGCCACTCGCTATCGTGACGTTGATCGCTGGATTCATCGGATTCTCTGCAGGCATACCAGGTGTGATACTCGCAGTACTCGGTGTCCTCGGGATTTTCTACACTATCGTCCTCGCGATCCTCATAGCGAAGATGCTCCGCAAGTCATATCTATATACCCGTGGGGGTAATGTTGTCATCACGGATAATCACTATGTATCGAACGGTAGAGTGGTCGAGAAGGATGATATCGCTATGCAAAAAGAAGCGTTCAGAGAACTCGAACGGACTTTCCGTGAGCCACTCCTCGAGCCATCAGGACTCGCCGAGCATGTCGCCATGGAGAAAGACAATCTCATGGAACAGATGAAAAACATCGCCTCAGGATGAGGCAGGCTCGTACAGAATCTAGGCAGGTCTCGTGATGCTGCAGGGATCATAATGGTACTCATGATAGCCTGAGTCCTCTATGGTAGCATGATGGCACTCGTATACTTCCTTGGAGTATTTTTTGTCGCGATCATGGCTCGCGTATTCTCATGGATCGCTCACCGAGCCCTCCTCGCACTCAACAACACTGAGCACAGGATACAGACACTATTCCAGGGTATCACCAGAGCATCTATTGCTCTGAAGAGCGGACAGAAGCAGTCAATCTCTCTCCTCACGGATGCTGGTCGTGGCGAGTGGACGGACAACCTATCATCCAGGATCAGAGACTCATTCGAGGTGATATCTCAGATGGCAGGTACGGCGACTGATCAGAGTGTAGAGCTCCGCAAAACTCTAGAGAATTCCAAATACGCAGATATATTCAACTTCGTGAAGTATGGCAACTGGATCCAATGACAGATACTCTCCCCGATTGAGGAGATTCTTTTGCTTCTCACGAAGAATCGTGATACCATAACTCGTACGATCGCATCACTCGATACACAGATCACACTCATGATTGATCCATCTCATCAGAAGCCACTCATCTTGCAAAAGGAACGATTCGAGATGCAGATAGAGAGCATCACTCCGATGATCGAGATGCTGGAGGAGTACAGGCAGAAGTTAAATCCTAAAAAATAAGTCTATGACAACTAATCCACCAACATCTCCCCTCGGCTTCGACGCCTTCTTCTCAGAGATCACAGAGTCAAAAGAATTCAAGGATCTCAAAAACTCTGGAACCGATATATCGAGTCTCGCAGATCTCGAGCGATCACTCACAGATATGCAGTCTGGAGCTGAGAAAGCTGCAAACATGATGAAGGATTTTGATACGAAGTTCACACCACTTCCCTCTTCACCGAGCAAGGATAGTGTTGCTGTAGCACCTAAAACTGGCAACGTCAAAGACGAAGAAGCAAAACCTGCCCTCGAGGTACAACGCTTCACTCGATTGGAGTGAAAACCATTTGGATTTGATGCTGTGGCGGGTATGGACACACTCAAAGAAGAACTAAAGGATAGTTTCATCAAGCCACTCCGGTTCAAGTTCCTGGTTGAAAAACTCAAGAGAGAAGATGCAGAAAATCCAAAAACAGAAGAAGAAAAAAAGAAACACGAAATGACACTAAAGCTCTACACCGAATACGAGAAATTCAAAATATCGATCCCTACTGGTATGTTATTTTATGGTCCTCCTGGAACTGGTAAGACATTCATCACCAAGAAGCTCGCCGAAGAACTCGGGTGCGGATTCATCTCGAAGAATATGGGAGAGTTCGGATCCTCATATCTCCATCAGACGACCAAAAATATCAAGGATTTTTTTGACTGAGCGAAAAAAGCTGCCGAGAACGAACCGATCATACTATTTCTCGATGAGATCGACTCTCTTGTGTCTGCTCGTACGACCAATGTAGATGCCAACAAGGCGGAAGAAGTCTCTCAGTTCCTCCAGGAGTTCAACGGGCTCGAGTCAGCACCCAATCTGATCGTCATCGCAGCAACCAATCGTCCCGATCATCTCGATTCTGCTATCCTCCGCTCTGGTCGTCTGGACAAAAAGATCTATCTCGGGCCTCCTGATACGGCTGCCCGTCGTGCTCTATTTGAAATGTATATCGAGAAAAAATGACGCCCAAGTAGTTATCTCGATTATGACGAGCTCTCAAAACTAACAGAATGATATGTATCATCGGATATCGAGGCAATCTGTGATGAAGTCGCTCGTGATGCAAGTCGCGGACTCCTATCATTTATCGATGAAGCCGAAAGTGGAGAGCTCTCAGAAAAAGATCTCGATGGTCATACTATTACGATGGAATCACTTCGATCTACCATACTCGAAACTCCATCAAGCCTGAAGATGGTCGATATGAGTATATATACCAGTTGGCTCGAGAAAATAAAGTAACAGAATATGATTTCATTAAAAACAAAGGAAGGTTTCAGAAAAGAATTTTACTGAATTAATCATTGAAGAATAATTTGGGAAAGAATTACTATAATACCAATGTGTATACTAATGATCCTCTCTTTACTTCGTGTCATGTGGATGACGATAAGAGATCATAAATCTGTAACACTTGAAAATATATTTTCAAGATTAGATTACCTGGGATTTATATTAGTATTTCTATTTTTTATTGGAATTTTCTATTATCATAAAAGACGATCTTTTTTTCAAAGATGGAAAACTTTTCTTACCATACTAGATAATAAGATTGATGATCTTGATACGATACAAATTATTATTAGTAAAAACTTAGAAATTAGAAAGATAGTCCTAGAAATTCAAACTTTAAAGTTCTTAGATAAGATCTTTTTTGTACGATATAATTATAGCAACATATTGAATATACTATTATCTACTCTACTTGAATATCTCACCGACCTCCGCTCCGATCTGGCCACTCGTCTCACCGAGCAACAACAGATCCTTGAATCAGCCAAGTCTGAAGTCGAGAAGAATATCACGGGAACTCTAGACCTACTCGCAGTATCAGAACTCCAGAAAACGAGACTCGATAGACAGATCGAGCAATTCGAGGAGTTACAGCGAGTGTTAGTACGGGTGTAATTTGATATTTTACTTGACAATATATTTATATTAATATATTATACGAATATAATTTTTAATATTACACATATGTCAGCATGACACGGACCCGAGGAGCATGGATGACATGGTGGATGAGGTGGAGGTAGCAATGCTATGTGAGAATATCTATTCGGTCATCACAAAGAAGTATGAGCTGCTGCAGGGATCATGACAGGTATATGTAGTACTGTATTTATGGGGCTATTCGATTCTGGTTGAGGTGGTGGACATGATAGCTGACATCATTAAAAAAATCCATCCGAATTTGGATGGATTTTTTTTATATTTTGATCCCATAGAACCTCAGTGAATTCTCATATACAACTCGCTCGATTTCCTCCGCTGACTCAGTTCTGAGCTCAATCAGTTTCTCGAGAACATATCGAGTATTAGCAGGTTCATTGATGCTACCACGGACAGCCTGTGGTGAGAGGAACGGAGCATCGGTCTCGAGGAGGATACGGTTGAGTGGGAGCATTTGGGCGGTTGCCTGTACTTGTTCAGATTTTTTGTAAGTGAGTATCCCTCCGAATGCAAAATATATCTCACTCGAGAAATCCATGAGTCGCTGAGCAAATGTAGGATCCTCAGAGTAGCAATGTATCACAGCTCGATTGATACCATTCTCGATCATGAAGTCCGCAGTCGCATGCCTCGCATCTCGTGTATGGATCACGAGTGGGAGATCATATCGCTTCGCGAGTTCCCACTGTGCGATCCACCATCGCTTCTGGTTTTTGATTTGTCCTAGAGCATGTAGAGAGAGTACATCCATATCAATAGATATATTACCACCATCCGTCCCGTCGAGATAGTGATGGTCAAATCCTGTCTCTCCTATCGCTACGACAAAATTTCGATTCTCGGCAACCAGTTTTTCGAATTCCTCTATCTCCTTTTGCGCATCTCCAATCTCCTGATCCTGTGCGGTCTCCGGATGGTGCCCGACGGTAGCATAAAAAATCCCTGGAAATCTATGAGCCAATACAATCGCCTGCGTCGATGAGCCTATATCGCAACCGATTTGCACCGCTTTGGTAACTCACTCTATAGCCATATTCTCTACGATCTCCTCGATGCGAGGCAGCATCGAGTCCCAGTAGCAATGTGAATGTGTATCGAATATCATATTAGTATGTGATAGAATATACTCCTCCCACTGAGTCCACATAGGCTGGTAGTCCACGATAGAGTAGCAATGTCTGGATATCGATCCCTTTACGAACAATGACACTCTCCCCCGTTGTCCGATCGAGCCTCACGAGCACGGACTGATTAGGTACAAAATTCCCGATCGAGAGTTTTGCAGTATCATTTTTATCTATATATCCCAGCCTGATCTCTGGTGTGAGATCGATCGCATCTGTGAATCTGATATCTTCAGTTTCGTTTTCTCCATCTCGTATCAGGCTACCGGTCTCAGTCCGTATATGCCAAGTAGACCCTGAGGAGATGTCACGGATATCCGAGATATTACCAACTGACTTGAGTATGATATCACGAGTGAATACGTATGCTCGCGTGAGCTGATCCGCCGTCGCCACGATGAGAGTATCTGTGATATCTATCTTGCCTGAGCTCGTGAGAGTGAGAGTATATCGAGCTGGGAGAATAGGAGTGATAGTACAACCAGAGATGCACTCTTGGTTATAGATGAGTGCCTGATCTGCGAGTGGGAGCCCATCGAGACCGAACGATCCCGTGAGATGAGCTGTGAAAATGATACCAGAACCAGCAAATATATCGATACTTGCGATAGTACGACTCGTGAAATAATAATAGCCAAACACTGGAATAGCCAAGAGCATTATGAGGATGATGAACGCGAGGAGCCGAGCACGCATATATGAAACTTGTGAAAAATCTAAAAATGATTATATAGAAAGTATATATAAACCTATACAAAATTCAAGAATGAACTCAACTCCGCTACAGATTTATATCAAAATTGTGAAATCAGAAACTCCATCGACGCCTGCGATGCTGGATGAGATGAGTATACTCCAGCTCATTTCATGATTCACTGGGCAACATATCATGTCGTATGAGGAGCTCGTAGATGCCAATGTGATGAACGTATTCATCTACGATATCCCTGAGGATAAAAAAGAATTCAGTATCATAACAGTACGAGAGTGCATCAGAGATATAGACCTGATGCCCTATGAATGAAAAAATATATACATACTCAGGCACTTTTCTACAGCGACTCTCTCGGCTCAGAATGCTCTTCTCAAGATACTCGAAGAGTGTCCATCATATGCAGTGATCCTTCTCGAGGTAGATAACCCGAATAGTGTCATCGATACTATCAGATCACGAGTAATCGACCTCAGCAATAGTCGACTTACCACTCTACTGAGCCCAGCAGGACAAGATATCGTGAGGTACTATAGAGAAGGCAAATATACTGAGCTCGCTAGCCTTCTCTATAGTATGCGTCCGATGAGTGATGAAGCTATATTGATACTCCGATGAGTGTATCCTTATCTGAGTGATGTCGATACCATGAGATGTGATGAGGCAATCGAGTCGCTCGCTGCGACCCATGAGAATCCAAGATCAATTCTAGATGTATTTTTCCTATAGTATATACATATAGCTGTATACTTTATAGTAGAGTATAGAAAACAAATACTATTTATTTTTTACAAAAATATCATTATACTGATCCAGTATATACAACAAACAGCAAGTCAAAATAATGAATTCTTTTGACTAGAATGCACATATAGAGTATATTGGATAATATTCTTATACACCCTATGCCTACTCTAGAACAGCCAAAAACAAAAAATAATCCCGTTGCACCAGCACAAAAAGATACCCCAAAGAGTACAAAGAATGATATATTTTTCTCGACCGAGGAGCGTCCGGGTACTCTCATCATCGTGGAGGGATCTGATGGATCTGGCAAGTCTACACAACTCCTGATTGCCAAGAACCTTCTCGAATCAAACGGATTCTTCTGTGTTCACAGTATCTGGAACTCATCACTCAAGATGCACGAGATGCAGAAAAAATTCAAAAAATTCGATACAAGTATGCCTGCTGCGGTATTTGATACGATTTATGCTTCTGACTTTATCGAGAGATACCTCACCGAGATGCGATGAGCGCTCAAGGCTGGTATGGTAGTCCTCTGTGATCGCTATATGTACACGGCACTCGCTCGAGGCTATGCTCGTGGTATCCGTATGGAGCATTTGAAGCCGTTTTATGATCTCTACTTCCCTGTTCCTGATCTGGCATTCTACTTCCGTATAGCAGTCGAGACAGCTGCTGAGCGAGCGATCGGCCGCAATCCACTCAAGCACTATGAGGCTGGTATGGACGTGAGATATTCGGAGAATATCATCGATAGTTTCAAAAAATTCCAAACAAAAGTCATCGAAGGATATGACATCCTCGCCGAGCAAAACGGTATGCACGTCATCGATGGTACTGCTCCAGTATACAAGACGACCCCGATATTCATCGCTGAGATCGCCGAGTACTTCGAGCGGAAGTACGATGTCAGACTTATGGGAGTCCACTCAGCCAAAGAATAGCACCATAGAATTTCATGACATTAGAACCTTGAGATCTTGAGATCTTTTGGAATCTAATACTCAAACAATCTAATACTCAAACAATCTAATACTATGCGTCCAAATATCAGTAACTGTCATGCCCTCCCTGGTACACTCCTTGTATTCGAGGGAGCTGACGGATCAGGCAAGACCACTCAAGTAGGTACTCTCAAAAAAATGCTCGAAAAAGCAGGACACACTGTCACTGTGAGTTCATGGAAGACTGCACCTATTCTTGGAGACTTTCTCAAAACTAATGAGGGACTCAAAAAATTCGATGAGCGTGTACTTCCTGAGACGAGTCTCTTTATGCAATCAGCAGATCTACTCTATCGTATCGAGCGAGAGGTGATCCCAGCGATGAAGCGATGACATATCGTCATCCTCGACCGTGGACTCCAGACGCTCATAGTACGTGGATTGATGATAGGTATGACTGAGGATCAGTTACGTACTGGACTCCTTTGGTGGAGGAATAGTATCTATAAAGAGTTATTCGATAGGGCTCATACGATACATATCACCGTAGACTCTGAGACATCACTCGCTCGCCTCACCAAGCGAGCCCACAAAGAGCGACAAAAGCTCCTCAAAAAATGAGAAAAACAAGATATGGATGGAACGCTTCTCACTCTCCACTTTATCAATACTCTTGTCTATGCTCCAGATGGCAAAAAAATGACTCGCCAAGATAAGAAAACATTCATCAGAAAAACTCAATCACAAATTATCGATAGCTATACTGGAGTATTTCACAGTGAAAAATCGAAAGCACTCGAGATAGATGGAAATCAAAAAACCGAAGATATTGCTCTCATTCTCAAAAATCAAGTCCTCGAAATGATTATTTAATAATTTATACGATTATTTTTGACAAAAAAAAAATAATATGCTACTGTAATGGGGCATATTATTTTTTAACCCTTTTTTTATGCGAACAAATACAAATAAGCTCATTGCATGAGCTCTCTTGGCTACTATGACTCTCATTTCGGGTGTCTCAGCAGCAACCAATATCGGTACTGGATCAGTCGTTGGTAGTGGTGCACTCACAAGTTCTGTAGTGTGGAATGATACATTCCCAGGTACTGCAACTGGTACGATCAATGGTCTCATTATCAAGGCAAAAATCCAGCCAACACTCTCTATGGTCGTCACTGGTAGTGGAACTATTGATCTCGGGACCCTCTCATCTGCAGCATATGCAAGTGGATCAGTCAATATCGAGATCGGGACCAATGCAGTACTCGGAGCATCAGTGACTGCGAAGTCAACCAACGGTGGACTCAAGAATGTCACAGATCCATCATACTTCCTCAACTCACTCTCAGCTGATGGTGCTGCAGATAGCTACAAGTTCGCATCTGCTGTGGTAGCCGCTACAGATTCTACAGCCCCAGGGTTCACTCAGGCAGCCACTCTCAATGCAGAGGTGTCTGATACAACAACATCTCATGTACTCTATACTTCGAATAAGCCTCAGGCACTCTCAGGTCCTACGGATGATTTTTCATTCACAGTATCTGCTCAGCCAAATGCTCAGTCTCCAGCAGGTAACTACACCGATGTTGTAGTACTCACTGTTACTGGTAACTTCTAATATACAAGCAAAAAGCAAAAAGTCCTCACGATCTCGTGTGGACTTTTTGCTTTTTATAGTCAGATAGATATATTTATGATAATCAAAAATCATATGCACAAAATACTCTCAATCGCTCTCATATTCATGGCGAGTATATCTACCGCTCTGGCTCTCGGAACTGGTGATCGACTCGATCTTGCCATCACTCCGATTCGAGTAGATATCACTGCTATAGCTGGACAAGGTACAAGTGGAAGTGTTACTCTCTATAACAACTCAGATCAGCCCTATTCATTCGTGATGAGTGCTGAGGACTGTACTACTACCACCGACTACAAGGCTCCTATTTGTACGGCCGTGGGTACTGGTACATTGAGTATTAGTTCACTGGCCAGCTGGATCACATTCGATACTACTGGACTTTTTCAGATAGCACCCAAGTGAAAAAGAACCATCAACTATATTATTCAGACGCCAGCAAATGCTATTCCTGGTGGCCATTATGGTGCCATATTTTTCAATAGTCCTGACTCGAGTAACAGCGGTACTATCTCGATGAATCGTCGTATCGGATCACTCCTCCTCGTGACAGTTCCTGGTAACATCATCGTAGCTCCTGAATTCGGGAGTATGCTCATAGATACGCATGGTGGAGCGAGTACATCAGGAAACAATTTAGGAAGTGATTTTTGGCAATTCAACCAGTCAAAGCCACTCATCGAGCAAGTTCAAAAAAAATGAAGTCAACTCATGATGGTATTCACCGATCCAGAACAGTACCAGCCTCTTATTGATGCTGTCAATCCGTTTTGGGATTTACCAAAACTCGAA
>JANNYQ010000012.1:0-5764 GCA_031410215.1 Candidatus Altimarinota bacterium
CGTGATATTCGCATTTCTCTCACTCGGGACGTTCTCACTCGGGAGTGGCGTATCACCGATACTACTTGCTATGATCACGTTCTTCTCTCTCACTGTGAGTAACATGATATATCTCTGGAGTGCTAAAGGAATTTTCCCCCATATCTATACTGGAGCTCGCACAACATTCCTCCATGCATCGGTATTCTCTATCATTCTCTATGTTGCGATCGCCCCACTTTATCTGATTGTCAGCTCTATAGTAGTGGATGGATCTAGTATATTGATCGCATATATCGCACATGTCCTCCTGAACATATTCGGTGTGGAGATCATCGTGAGCATACTCTCGAACTATCGCTACTCACTTCTCTCTATATATTCCAGTATAGTGAGCCTGATACTCACAGGTACTATATTATTCCTTATCTATGCTCAGACATACACGAGTTCGAGCAATACGCTATTTGTCCTCTTGGGTCTCTCTATGCTCACGTTTGTGATTGCGATTTTCACTACTTTTTTTATCAGATTTTGTTATTACCGTATCTATGTTGCCTCAGGATCTGATCCTATCGGTGATGTATTTGCCCGAGTCGAGAATGAGGCCAAGGCTATAGAAAAAGAAGTCGAAAAACGACTCTTCACAAAATAATCATACCCATCTATGTATAAACTCGTTCGCAAAACCCTCGAAACGTATATCAACGAGAAACGTATCATCACACAATCAGATATCCCAACAGACCTCCTCTCTATGATGTCGACCCGACAATCAGTATTCGTCACACTCTATATGGATGGACGCGTGATCGCCTCATCTGGTCGTATCCAGTGTCAAAAAGAAAATACTATATATGAGACTATTGATGTGACGATGCTCTGTCTCAAGGATAGTCGGTTTGTATCGAGTCTGCAGAGTCCCGAGAATCTATTGAATATACATATCCGAGTTGATACTTTCACTCCTGAAGATCGTCGTATGATCCAGAGTGCAACTGAGATGTCTGTTCGCGATGAGTGACTCATCCTCCTCTCACAGAATCTCGGTGTCATGTCAGTTGTCCTCCCCCATATGATCCATCTAGATCCGACTTCTGAGAGGTATTTTGCTCTGGCTTGCCAGAAGGTGTGACTCGATCCAAATACACTTACTCACGCTGATTATGTGCTTTATGCACTGAGAACCAAAGAGAGTACAGATATGGTATAAATAAATTTTTCGAAAATGGTGAACTTCTTCTTTTGGAAAAGATTTAAATCTCTAATTTAGGATTTTTTCTGATATTTTTCCTTATAGAATCTACACTCCCTTTGTAATTTACAGGTCTCGCATTTCGGCTTGCGAGCGATACAATGATATCTCCCGAAGAGGACGAGTGGATGATGAATAATACGCTTCGTAGGTATATCGAATAACTGATCCAATTCCCTATCTGTCTGTTCTGGGGTTTTCGTTGTCACGACTCCGAGACGATTCATCACACGGTGAATATGTGTATCGACACCAACATATGGCATATCATAGAGCACTGCAAGGACGACCTTGGCCGTTTTGATACCAATTCCTGGGAATGTTTGCATTAGTTTTAAATCATTTGGGATGATTCCATCGTATTCTTTTGTGAGTATAGTTCCAGTTTCTTTGATGAATCGGGATTTATTCCTGAAGAAGTTCACATATCGCAAGTGTTCCTCGATATTTTCGATTGAAATAGAGATTATATCCTTTGATTCTTTCACCATCTGAAAAAATGCTGGCGTGATCCTATTCACTTGCTTGTCAGTTGTCTGGGCAGAGAGAATAACTGCACAGAGCAACTGAAATGGTGTTTCATAGTCTAGTTCGATTTTATTTCAGCCATATTCTAATATGATGGGTTCGAGGATGTTTCACCAGTTTTTTTTCATATTTTACTTTGAGATCTCCCCATAAATGAGGACTAGATTCTTTTGGCATACTGTTTTGTCTGAGCAGGCGAAGAGCTTACCAGGAATACGAGCATCGATATAGACGAGATATCCATCAGTTAGCTTCGCAGGATTATTCGATATATATGTACGGAGCGTGACGAGTTGATCGAGAATATTTTTAGGTATGGTTCCATTTTTGGACTCACCATCATCTTGGAGTGCGAATATGATACGAGTACCAGAATCGAGTATGATGTGGAGCTCATTTTCTGGCACATAATAAGTAGATCTGCCGAGTATGAGTGACGGCCACTCTGTCGAAAATATTTGGAATATTTGGGATACAATATTCATATCAGTTTCCTGTATTGCTTGTTTATAGTTCAAAAAAAGATCACCAATCAAACTAGGTGCCATGATATCGAGATGATATTTGGGTTGAGTTTCTCCGAGATCCCTCTCAGGAATGAGGACACCGTTGCTCGAGAGTCACCACTTCCTCTCACCTATACCTATTATAATAGTATCAAATAGTATCTGGGCTCCGGTAATGAGTATTTTGACACCATTTGGATAAAACCGATCGATACTAACTCAGGCAAGATTATGCATACTCAGCTTGAGTCTATTAGCGATATCCGCCTCATCCAAGAGGAATATACTCTGCCCATATACTCATTCTAATGCCCGATAGGCAATACCGATATCAACTCATGGCGTCATCGCCTCCACCATGACTTGATTAGGGCTGATTTTGAAATAGGGAGAAAAGGCGACAATATACACAGATAGTAGTATCAGCATCAATCCTATCATACTCATTATATAGCCATAGTTTTTCATGAGATCTCTCGTGATGATTTTCTCTTGGAAAAATGTAGAAAAGGCTCGATATGATACCATGCCGGAATGGATTTTGCTCGTATTGCGAGATCTCTGGAATCTATTATCGTCGGTCGCCGCACCAAAAAGGTACTTTTGTTTTTTTTCATTTTGTACCTCTTTTTTCCATCGTTTTTGACCTCACTTGGTGAGCCCAGAGATGTAGGATTTGAGTCTATTTCGAAAGTCCATATTGCTTGTCGAGTTCTTGTATGAGAGAGAGAATATCACCTTTTTTATCGATATTTTTGGCTACTCTAAATCGGATCCGAGGAGTCCGACGGAGTCCGAGTTCGCGAGATATACGAGCATGGATGACTCCTGCGATGGGTGCGATGAAAGCTGTGAGCTCTTTATCATCTCACTGTCCATGCACCATGATATCGGCATAGCTCTTGTCACTCGAGACTACGATCTCGAGTACAGATATGATCCCGTGGGTATGCTCATAGTCACGTGAGAACGCGAGGATCTCCTCGATAGCGAGTGTGCGGATACATTCGGAAAGTCGATCACTTTTGATAGTCATGGTGTGTAGTATGGTATTGGTAGGATATCAGGATAGCTAGAGTCAGGAGCTGATTATAGGGAAAAATAGAGAAAAAGGAAATCTAATCCAGGAATTTACTCAGGTCGCTCTTGAGTGGAGCCTCAAAGCTATATTCGTGATCGAAGAGATTGAAATTGAGCTTGAACGCATGGAGCCATTGTCTCGTAAGTCCGTATTTTTGTGATACTTCAGTATTTGTTTTCTCGTTGCCATAAACCTTGTCACCGACGATGGGATATCCGATCGAAGAGAGATGTACCCGTATCTGGTGAGTACGACCCGTGAGGAGATCGACTTCGAGGAGCGTATATTTGTCAGCTATAATCCCCCTATTGAGAAATTTTGTTTTAGCGAGTTTTGGGTTCGATGGATCTATGGTAGTCATCTTTTTGCGATCATAGGGATCACGTCCGATAAATGACTCGATATAACCCTCATTATCCTTCACGATACCGATGACGAGTGCGAGGTAGGTCTTGTGTATTGTTCGTTTGGCTATCTTGAGCTGGAGTGCATGCATCGACTTATCGTTCTTTGCGATGATGATGAGTCCCGATGTATCCTTGTCGAGTCGATGGACGATACCAGGTCGCTCAACCCCATTGATGATCGATGGATTGAACTCTGGATTCTCATGACGGATACCCAGATTCTTAAAATGATACAACAGAGCATTCACGAGTGTACCCATACGTCCTCACTCGCCTGGTGTTGGGTGCGTATTGATGCCTGCGTCCTTTGATATGATCGCGAAGTCGTCATTCTCGAAGATGATATCTAGTGGCATATCTTCAGCTATGAGTGCCATCTGATCGACTCGCCAACTGATCTCGATTACATCTCCTCGGTATATTTTTTTATTTTTATTGAACTGTGCTCAATTGCATGAGATTTTCCCTTCTTCTATCATCTTCTGGAGATAGCTACGAGACTTCTCTGGAAAAAGAGCCGACAGGTAAGTGTCGACTCTTCTTGTTTCTCTAGGGTCTGCGAGGACACAAAAGGTGGAAATGGAATAGTAATTGGATGAGCGCACTATTTGATAAAAGTGATAGTGAATGGATATATATATCATTCTCATGCAAAGTGCTTCACTGCTCCGAGTACAAGGAGTATTATCCAAACAGCATAGATAATAGGAAGGAGAATAATGCCAATCAATAAAAACAAAGATATGAAACCAAGAATAGTATATATAATAAAACTCAAATTGAAATTGATTATATCATAACAGACGTCGCGTATTTCTGCAGTCACATCCTTGTTGAGCAATAGATATCCTCATATGCATATTACCCCGAGAAAGCCACCAGAAAGAAAATTAGAAACAAGATGAATGATCTCTATTAATTTGATCTCTTGTATTGATGTATCAGATATTTTTTTGAGTGTAGCCATGGAGGTATTATATGCCAAAAGTACACTTAAGCAATTATTTTTCTCTCGTATGAACATACCTCATCAGCGTCAAAGAACCTGAGAATCTCGATCTCAGCATTCTCCGGAGTATCAGAACCGTGGATAATGTTGAATCCGATATTGTTCGAATAATCTGCTCGGAGAGTACCCATCTCTGCTGCTGCAGGATTGGTAGCACCACAGAGTTGTCGCATACCAGCTACAACATCACGACCTTCGACGATGATACCGACGACTGGACCCATAGTCATATATGAGACGATCTCTGGATAAAAAGGTTTTGAAACAATATGAGCATAGTGTTCATCGAGAGTCTCACGAGTGAGGTCGAACATCTTGAGTGCTACAATCTTGAAGTTGCGGGCCTCGATACGAGCTATGATAGTACCGACGAGTGAACGGTGGATGACATCAGGCTTGAGGAGGAGGAGTGATCGTTCTGCCATAGGAAAAATGAAAAATAATAAAGTGCGTACATAGTACGAAAATATGCAAAAAAGCAAGTTTTTCTACTCTTCGTATCGGTTTTTTTTGACTCTATATTGCTCAGCCCAAGTGATGATCTGCTCTTTGCGTTCTACATTGCGTCGCCACTTCCCTACTAGTCCGACGGTGATGATGATGCATTTGTCCTCGAGATAGTCGATATCCATTTTGTATTTATATCCGATGTAGGTTTGAAAATTACCACAATTTTTTTTCGTCATTGTTGAGCATATTATATCGAGTTCTTTCTTGAGTCCAGTCATGAATTCTGTAAATGGGAGCGAATACGTCTCGTGATCATATGGGATACGGATCATTTCTTTGCGTATACTCTCGATCCCGAGTTCCTCTCGACGTATAGTCTCGGTGAGGAATCTATGACTCGGTATTGAGAAATATCTCCCTGTATTGTCTCCATCATTGTCCTTACCAAGCATTCCGATAGTGAACATACGGATCGATATGATCTGTCCTTGCGTATCACCAATCCCGATGGTCTCACCGATCTTGTATCGACGCAAAATGATGAAAAAA
>JANNYQ010000013.1:0-7393 GCA_031410215.1 Candidatus Altimarinota bacterium
GATGAGAGATGGTATCTGCTCAGTACAATCCACCACTGAGCTTCCCACCACTTCGCAGGAATGAGGTGATGGTAGATATAGAGTAGTGCAGAGAGGATTATGGATTTTTATTTACTTTTCCCATATTCTCACTAGAATCAGTATTATTTTTGATTCTTTTTTCTATGCGTATCTGATTCATCGGTCTCGGTCTCATGGGTATCCCTATGGCTCGCAATATCCTCGCCAAGTGAGGTGATCTCACTGTGTGGAATCGTACACCAGAGCGAGCAAATGAGCTCATATCTCTTGGAGCAAAGATATGTAATAGTGCTATTGAGCTTGCCAGAGAGTCAGATATCATCATCATGATGGTGACAGCAGGAGAAGATGTGTCGGGTATTCTTTTTGGCCATGATAGTATCGCGGACTCTATGAAACCTGGGACGATCGTCATCGATATGTCGACGATCGGAGTCGAGTGGGCCGAGCGTATCGGATCTAGACTCATGGAGCGAGGGATCCACTTCATCGATGCACCCGTCACAGGTAGTACGCCCAAGGCGATCACTGGGGAACTCACGATATTCATCGGATGAGAAGTAGAGACTTTTGAAAAAGTGAAACCAGTTCTCGCCATGATGGGAAGCAATCTCCAATATATGGGAAAAACTGGGAATGGTCAGGCGATGAAGCTCGTGAATAATGCTCTCGTGGCGTACTCGATGATCGGTCTCTCTGAGGCGATGAAGCTGGGGGACGCTATGGGTCTCTCGACCGATACACTCGCAACTGTGATCAAGACTCTACCAGTGAGCTCTCCGTATACCGCTATGAAGGTCGATAACTGGGTCCGAGATGACTATCCGATGATGTTCTCCCTCGCGAATATGGCGAAAGATATCTCACTCGCACACGATGAGATGGAGAAGTCCTGAAAAACTCTCCCTATGCTCACGCTCGCAGATGACCTCTATGCCAGGTGAGTCGAGCAGGGAATCGGTGGACTCGATGTATCGGCTATCGGGAAGGTGGTGTAGGGAATTCTTTTTGGATCGATAGATAGATTTATCATTACAATGTACTGTTCACGATATTTTTCTTTGCTTTTCCATCATTTGGATATAGAATCATTTTTCTATTAACTTTTTATTTATGAATCTACTAGATATTGCAGATGCTCGTGACATGATCCAGGCAGAAATACATATCGCAGTACAAGACCAAGGTAATCATGATACACTTACGAATGCACTCAATGCTTTGTCAGGTAGTGAAGTAGCAGAGGTGGCAGATCGTGTAACTGCTCTCATTGCAGAAAAAGCTCAAGTTACGTATGCAATCTTGGCTGGATGGATTATTCCAGAGCTAGCATAGTGTAAAAGAATCCCCGAGTAAGTCGGGGGATTCTTTATGTCAGCTGTCCTATATCTCCTTTCATCGATAGTGACCTGATTGTTGATCTCTCTGTATGCTATTTTTCTTTGCTATTCACTCATATCTGGATAGCATAGTATGATGAATACTATCCTCATCATACTCGTAGTTGCCATAATGGTCTGGATAATCGGGACGATACTCGCTATACGGGGAATAGAGGAACCGAGATATACTGTGGTCTCAGAGCGAGAGAGATACGAGATACGAGATTATGCGAGCTACATAGTGGCCGAGGTCGAGGTGGACTGAGATATGCGAGATGCTCTGAACTCAGGATTTCGCCAGTTGGCTGGATATATATTCGGTGGTAATACTGCGAATACATCTATCTCTATGACTGTACCCGTGATGGATACGACGAAAGCCTCTGAGAATATAGCGATGACGTCACCCGTCATGGATACAGTTACCAACTCGGGGAAACGTATCATCGCCTTCACCATGCCGAGTGAGTATACGCTCGCCACACTCCCAAAACCAGATAATACCAATATCCACTTCAGAACAATAGACAAGTCCAGGAGAGCGGTACTCCGCTATAGTTGGTACGCGACTGAGTCCAGGGTCGAAGCGAACAAAAAACTCCTCAGTGATGCACTCGCTCGTGATGGATACCAGGTGAAGTGAGAGATGATATCTGCCCAGTATAATCCGCCAGCGAGTTTCCCCCTACTTCGGAGGAATGAGATCATGGTGGGGATACAATAGTTGATGCAGATTGTCCGACTATTTGGAGATTTTTATTAGTTGTTCTATATCTCCCTGGATCGATAGGGGGCTGACCGTCGGAGCATATCTCTCTATCACCGTTCACTCGCGATCGATGATGAATTTCGTGAAGTTCCATTTGATACTCCGGTTCCAGAACCAGCCTTTTTTGGACTTGAGGTATCAGTAGAGTGGATGTGTGTTAGTCCCGTTCACATCGATCTTCGCAAAAAGTGGGAAAGTCACTCAGAAGTTCATCTGACAGACGCTCGCCATAGTTTCGTTGGTTTCGGGTTCTTGACCCAAGAATTGGTTACAAGGGAAGCCGAGTACTACGAATTCATCATGCGAATATGTATTCCAGAGGGTCTCGAGTTCCTCGAACTGTGGAGCTAGCCCGCACTTGGTGGCAGTATTGACGATGAGGATGACTTTGCCTCGGTATGTAGAAAGAGATATCTCTTCGCCGTTAGCTTTTCGGACACTGATGTCGTAGATTGATGTATGCATAGTATGATAGATTTATGGTTTAATAAGTTGTATCTTCTCTATTCTTGTCATTTTTTTTATCTCATATTCCCGCTTGGATGCCTCACTTCGGTTTTTGAAATTTTCAGAATAGGCAAGTGCTACTGGTCGGCGAGCTCGAGTGTATTTAGCTCACTTTTTGTCATCCATATTATGCTCCTGGACTCGCCTATCGATGTCAGTCGTTATTCCAGTGTAGAGTGTAGAGTCAGCACAATAGAGTATGTAGGTGGAGTATCACATAAGTACATTATAATAAAAAATTCCCAAAATGGGAATTTTTCTTTTACTCCAACTCCAAGTACTCATCGATCCGCACTTGCCAAACGAATTCATCGATATGTGAGACCATGATCATCGTTCCCTCATATTCATCGAGAGCCTTAGCAATGACTGGAAGGTGACGGAAGTTGATATGATTCGTCGGCTCATCGAGGATGAGGAGTCCTGGCTTCTCCAGTGCGAGCTTCGCGAACATCACGAGTCACTTTTGTCACTCAGAGAGAGCTCCGATCGGAGTCGCCATGAGCTCACCCGTGATGAGGAACCCAGAGGCAAATGATCTGAGATCCTTGTCGAGAGCGGTTCGTCCTGAAGCCTCGAAGAGACAATCATAGACTCGCTGACTGAAGTCAAGCGTAGAGAAATCCTGCCGGTAGTATCCGATCTTCACATTGGGTCCGATGACGACACCCTGGGCAGTACCCTTGGCGATCGATTCTAGGAGTGTAGATTTACCGATACCGTTGGGTCATGAGAGCAGGAGATGACGATTTTTCCCGAGAGAGATATCGACTTTCATCTCTTCTGCTTCATGGTTGCGGATGACCTGCAGAGAGGTGATCCCTATGATCTGTCCACCGATACCTGCTTGGTTCTCTATCTTGAATTCCCTGATTGTCTTATCTTCTCGTCTTGCCTCTCCCTTCATCCCTTGGAGTTCTTCGGCCTTTTCGACCATTTTTTTCGCAACGAGTCGGAGTTTTCCTCACTTGTGGGCGAACACATTGGCTTGGTCTTTGTTGGCTTGGATCTCTTTGTCGAGTCGTGAGTTCGCTCGGTTCTGTGACTCGATACTGCGTTCTACTTGCTCAACTGCATCATCATAGTTTCCCATGAATTGTTCGACTTTTTTTGTCCAGACATCGAGATAGAGAATCCCATCAGTGAATGCGTTCAGGAACTCAGCATCATGCGAGATCACGAGAACAGTCTTCGGATAGTTGCGGAGGAACTCAGTCAGATGATAGACTCCATCGGTATCGAGGTTGTTAGTCGGCTCATCGAGGAGGAGGATATCTGGATCCTGGATCAGGGCTCCAGCGAGCAGGAGTCGAGCCTGTTGTCCTCCAGAGAACGACTTCACGACACGGTTCAAGAAGTCAGCAAAAACGACCTCCTTGGCTGGCATAAAATTGACCGCAGAAAGTGCTTCCTGGATATCTCGATCGATATTGTGCGAGTCACTGCGAGAGTACTTGCGGAAATAATCCGCGAGAGTCGACTCCTTGTCCTCGGGATGCATGACCTGGCGAGCTATCGCAATATGCTGCCCAGCACTGATGAGGATACGTCCGTCGTTCACCTTGTATTCTCCAGTGATCATCTTGAATATGGTCGATTTACCAGCTCCATTTTGTCCCATGAGAGTGATCTTGGATCCCTCACGCACTGAGAAGCTCGTCTCATCGAGGAGCCATTTGGGTGCAACATACCCGTAGGTGACCTCATCGAACCGGATAACTACATCTCCTTTTGTCATATATATTTTTGGTTATAACTGATATAATAGATTTTTCGAGAGAATTGTATGGAAAAGAGGGAAAAATGCAAAAAATATATTTAGTTAGGTACAGTCCCATAATTTTGTACAAAATATGTTCGCATGAATGAGTCCCATGAATGCTATTGATGCAAAAATCACCACACGAAAATCACAATAGGGCATTGTATAAGAGAAAAATAAAAAATTTTGTAAAGAAATACGATCCTAGTATAATGCTAAAGCATATTTTTTATGTAAATATTTAGAGATGAATTTATTAATTAATCCATTATGCCTATGTGAAATAAATGAGACAATAATAGTGGTAACAACGGTTTTCCAATCAGTCGTTTTTGGGAACCTTTAGAGCCACTTCCTGATACAAGGATTCCTACAGATATGAATTGAAATATGTGACCTCAGAATGATGTACCCGATACGGTAGCAAGATTATTAGAAACAATCCCTCACTATACCATGATGGCACCATATGGTATGCCACATTCTTATATTACAAGTGACTCTAATAAAAAAGCATTGCCTACAGAATTACCTCCACGAATATATAGTCATCCAGAAATACCAAAAGTCGTATTCTATAATGGATCATGGAAAGATATGGAGATACAACACTATCTGGGGTCTATTGATAGAAAAAAAAATGAACAATCAGAAGCATATCTGAGTACCACACAATGGATGGACATATACCAAAGGCTACCATGAAATTCACAAGAAAAAGTAAAAAATTTTCAAAAAATATTTATGATAGATTTATATGGTGTTATTGATTGAGGGACAAGGCTACTCCGAGAGTTTAACGAGGCAGTTTATTTTTGGGCTTCCCCAACCGATAAATACATAGGTTGCAATGCTATACGAATGACTGAGAATGGAATAGTACCAGTATTTGCTCGTAATGAGCATGGTCTTCTATTGTTGTTACCAAAACTCGAGCAGTAAAACCTACTAAAAAATCCCATTATACTTAATATAATGGGATTTTTTGTTTTTCACATGGTAGTAAAAACGAATCTATCAAATTTTTACTAGACTCAGAAATCATGGATTTCATAAGTCGAAAAATAAGAGAGTAAATCAACATGGAAGAGTATATTTGAAAAGTGGAATTTGTAAATACAGATATATTATCTAGATTTTATCTTAAGTATAAGGGTGTCATTTATTTCTAGTACTTTTTGTGCCTCTTCTTCTGTAGGTAAATGTCCATTGTGAATAGTTTTATTGCGAATATCTTTATATTTTTTCTCCCAAAGTTCACATAGATCTTTCTCCTCTGCTTTGAAAGTCTTTCAATGAATTACTTTATAACCCTCTCTTAATCCAAGTTTTGTACTCCAATACTTATACTCTGCTTCGTTTACTCCGATATCAAGAAGCGTTTTTCATAGATTACTCAGCTTTGTTAAAATATAACTTTCTATAAATAAATCCGTAGCGAGGAAACTTTCTATAACAACTGATTTATAATCGTGTACCAAAAGAGCACTCTTGGCATTATCAATACTTATATCGTATAATGGTATACTGTTGTCTTCTTCTAATTGCTTTATATAGGATTCTATTTTCTGTTTCTCTCTATTTATTATGGCACTTCAAAAATTTAAGTGAATTGGGTAGTATCAAAATCCAAATTTTGGGAAATATATATTCATTACTTCAGCGTGATCCAATAAGTTTATTGAGTATGCTTGCATGCAATTTCTATATACAGAAAGAAATTTATTCACTATATCCAGGGTATCACTGTATAATTTAGGTAAATATTTTGTATCAAAGTCTATTCACTTAGCTTCATCAATAGTAAAATCATTCTCGAAGTGAATTTGCATTTTCGTATACCTTAAACTTCATGTTGGATAGATTTCTTCTATATTTTTTGATTCAGGAATATTCCATTTCCAGTCTTCTAACGCATCGTGTGGTATTCTTGGAGATATGGAATATCAGTCACGATAATATAGTATTATATCACTTACGGCTTCAAAATTATCAGATTCTATAGCTTTTCAAGTCCATATTTTTTGTAGAATAATTTTTGATTTTTTTGGATGGGTAATATTTATCTCGGAATAATTTGGAACATGTAGAACATACGGTATATTTACTTCAATTATTGTATAATATAAGCTATAAGGACTCATTTGAGTGTAATTGTAGAAAAGAGATCAATCTTGAATAATTGCTTGGTTAAAAGGGGATACATGTTTGATATTGTTTTCAACATAAGATCGTAAATATTCTTCATCTAAAAATAAATCAGGTGGCATGGGAAAATCAATAGTATTGATAATTCAATCATTATTAAAATCGACTTTTCCTGAAATGCCTTTAATTATTTTTACCATAAATAAAATTACTTTTGCTTTAAATTTAATATTTTTCTCGCTTCTCTTAAATCAATTTTCGCAGAATAACCATGCTTTTCTAGTAAAAAAAGTAATTCCCCTCAATTAATCAATTTAATTGGCTTATTTCTACTGAAACTATAAGCATCAGGTCAAAATGTTGCAGTAGTAATGAGTATTCACTTATTTGCACCTTCATTCATAACAGTTCAATACAGGTCTCTTACTGCACTTACATCAACAGTACTAGTATATTTCTTGGCTTGTATTACAATTTTTCCTCATCTGATTGGATCAGGATCAAAGCCTATAGCATCAACCCCACCATCTCTACTTGCTTGAGTAATTTTCACTTCTCCTCCGTTGTTTCAAAACTCTTTCCCAAAAAGTTCTCTTATTAGATTCTCAAAATCTTGCCAATCCATAGCGGCAAGATTTGTTTGAGAATTGATTCAGTCAGTAACATTATATCATTCAATAAATCGCCTATCATTAGTATCTATTTTAATAATTGGATCAATAGGAGTAAGACTACTTAACTTACTTGCACTAATGCCTTTTAATCCCCTAAAGGCAACTTTTGGATCAATTTTTGTAAGATTTA
>JANNYQ010000014.1:0-14807 GCA_031410215.1 Candidatus Altimarinota bacterium
GATAGATCCAGATCTACTCACCTCAGTGTATATCGGGTCTCACAGATTTACTAGTTGTAGTTTAGGAATTTTAGTTTGGTTTTTGCTACTGGTATCTCTCATGAGGATTGCCCTATCGGTCATAATATCTCTCTCTGATACCTGATATCTGATACCAGATATCTCATATACGAATCTATCATCTCGCACGACATGTGCACTCGTGAGGATAGAGTCATCTGATATCTTGACTCCCATTCCCAGTACGACTATTCACCCATTTTGGCTATCTTTTCCTATGATCTCGATAGTCTCATATCTCTGAGTCGTACAGGATGTGAGGAGATATATCATCGAGATGAGTATGACTATATGCCGCATATATGAGCATAGTAGAGAAAAAAGATGAAAAGAAAAGTTGAATTTTGGAGAGATACTCCTAGGATAGCAATATGTACAAGAATATCATCCACATCACCGGCAATGATAGCTACTGAGTAGAGCTCGAAGTCACGAGATGGCTCGGAGCATTTCGTGGCAAGTTCGGGGATATCAATATCGATCGCTACGATCTCGGAGACAAAGATGGACTCAAGTGAGTGAGCAATATAATCCTGATGAGTGGATTATTTGCCTCGAGTCGACTATTCATATTCCGTGGTTGACGAGATCGGAGTAGCAAGACTGAATGACTCGAAAAGATACTAAGTGACAAGATCGCAGATATTCCTGACGATCACTATCTCCTATTTCATAATATCTCAAATAAAGAAGCATGACTCACGAGTTGGCTCCGCAAAAATGCTGATACCAGGACAATCGATACCATATGGGATACGGCAGTATGGAAATCAAGATCACATATAGATGATACTACACTGCAGATTGTTCTCTCGACCTATAGATCAGCCGAGTCCTCTCGGAGCAAAGATGAATCAATGAATCCTCTCATCGGTCATGATATCGCTCATACAATCGAGATGATCGCATTGATGGAACATAGTGGGGACAAACTCGACAAATCTGAGATTATAGAACTCTGTCATGGATATGGTTGAGGTACGATGTTTGCTCTCGCTGATGCGATCGTAGCGATGAATATGCCACTTGCACTAGATATTCTCCATCGCCTCAAAGAAACATCTAAGGTGGATGCCTGGATACCAGGATTCATCGGTACGCTCCGCAATCACCTCTACATCAAATATCTCCAACATCTCGGTACAAGTGAGTCCAACACCTCCAAATTGCTCCAAAAAGATGTCTACAAATGATACAAGACTCCTATATCATATGCACAACTCAAAAAACTCTATACAAAACTCGTCAAGATGAGCGTCGCAGACAAGAGGGGAAAATGACTCCAAGATAGTGAATTATGACGAATATTAGCAATAGAGCTAGCCCTACTCGACTTGCAAAAATCCAAAAATCTATAAAATAGTTCTCAATAGGAAGTTGCATATTGCGATTTCCTTCCTATTTCTATTTTTTATTACTATATCCTATGCGTATCCTCCTGATATCTGCACTCCTCCTCTCTATGGCGAGTTGTACCCTCCCAGGTATGAAAAATGACTCCAATGATAAATCTATGACTCCTCCTGTTCAGACTACTACTGGTACAACGACTAGTGTTGCGATTACTGGATCAGTCATTACTCTCAACTATACACTCCGTAGTGGAGCTCCAGATGGACAGATTGAGGAGACTACTCTTCAATCAGTAGCACAGGCAAACGGACTCTATAAAACTGGGTCTACGTACCAGCCATTCCAAGTAGCACTCGGTCAGGGTCAGGTGATCGTCGGATTCGAGGCTGGACTCATGGGTGTAGCCAAAGGAGAGAAAAAAACTATCAAAGTAGTCCCATCAGAGGGATACGGTCGTCCGGTCGTCATTGCCAAGGAGCAAATTGCCCCAGAGTTCACCCTCACTCGCGACAAGAAGATGCTCGATGATGTCCTCTCTCAGACAATCGAAAAGTCTCAGTTCCCTGCTGATATGCAAGACAAAGTAATGAATGCTAAAGTATGAGATACACTCACTGGAGCAAACAATGCTACAGCAAAAGTATCTGCAGTATCATCTGGATCTATCACTCTCGCCATACAGAATGTTGGCAATCCATTTTACAAAAAAGAAATTAAGGTAGGTGCAGTAGCAACAAGTACTGGAGCAGACTTCAAGATTCTCTCCATCGAAGGAACTGGTGTAACTCTCCAAATTATAAATAAGGAAAGCCCATTTTATGGTAAGTCATTCGCCGTAGGTGAGTCAGCTACTCCAACCAATGGAAACAAGATCACTATCAAAGAAATTGGAGATACAACAGTCACTATTCTTGCAGATCATCCATTCATGGCAAAAGACCTCTACTTCGATGTTGAGATTGTAGATATCCAATAACATGATCGAGATTCATGTCATATCACTCTTCCCCGAGAGTGTCCGGCCGTATCTCAATACGAGTATCATGCAAAGAGCCCAAGACAAGGGGCTCTTTCGCTATATACTCCATAATCTCGCTGACTATAGTGTCCGCAATACCAGACGAGTCGATGATCGTCCATATGGAGGATGAGCTGGTACACTCATCACAATTGAGCCACTCACGAATTGCCTACGAGCAATAGAGTCAGAACATGGTAAGATACCTATACTCCTGACGAGCCCACGAGGACTCACTCTCTCACAGTCACTCTCTCAGGAACTCTCAGAAGAATCTAATAAGTATATCATAATATGTTGACACTATGAAGGTGTTGATGCAAGGATATTTGATCTATTTGATATCCGAGAGCTATCGATCGGGGACTATGTCCTCTCGAGTGGTGAACTTGCCTCTCTCGTCATCATCGATAGTATCGTGAGACTCATTCCAGGAATACTCTCAGTAGAGTCACTCGCCGAAGAGAGCTTCTCGGGTGGACTGGGCGGACAGAGAGAATATCCACAGTATTCGAGACCAGAGGTATTCGAGTCGCTCAGTGTCCCGAGTGTACTCCTCTCATGAGATCTACGCAAGATACAAGAGTGGAAAATGGCACACCTTACATAAAAAATATCACTCTGAATTCAGAGTGATATTTTTTATGTAAGAATCTATTGTATTTCTGATGTAATTGGAGCAAGGATAGTCTCAGATAAGACTGGAATGAGAGATCATGACTCGACTGGAACGATTGGAGCGACGCCATATATCTCGAGTTTGCCGTCTACGCCTATAGATGGAGTTGGTATACCTCCGATATCTATACCTGCATATGGAGTAAGTTGGTACTCCCTATACTGCCCCTCTCGGACCATCTCGAGGAATCCTCATATACGGATGATAGAATCACGTAGTGCTATGAGCGTATATCGTTGTTCTCCTGCATCATAGAGAGGAGCTACTTGATTATATGCTGTGAGCATCGTGGTATACGTAGATGCGAGATTGTCTAGCATCTTCACATCGAACTTGACGAAGTCACCATCGAGATATTGACGGTCAATATAGATCTTACCATCAGAGTATGATCCATAGGTACCGTAGAGAGATCTATTGAGTGTGGCTGCGATTGGTGCGTAGAACTGTATAACAAGAGTTTGGTATGCAGCCTTTTGGAGCTCTGGACTAGTGAGTCAATCGATATACTTAGCCGTCGCTCCGAATAGGGTATCTATGAGTTCATAGGTAGCCCGTGAGGTAATTGACTCATAGGTAAACATCTGTTTATCTTGCGTTTTTTGGAGGAGTTGGTACGTGTAGAGTGCAATATCGAAATAATCATTGGATTCTATATTATTATTATCGAGAGTTTCCTTGAGTCCGTCAGCTGTTGGTGTATAGGTATCGATACCTGAGAATGTCGGGTCTTTGCGCTGGAGGACAACATTGCGAGAATATATATCAGAGAGGTACTGGAAAAATTTGCCCTTGCCAGTACCAGGAACAATCCCAAGAATATTGGCAGTTTCTGTATATATGGCATCAAATTTGGTGTTATTCACATTTCCATATATGGCGAATCTCGCATCAGTGAGAAATTCTTCGAGCATTTTTTGGACACTATTTCCCTCTACGAGTTCTGATGAAGCAATATGTATCTTATCAATCTTGCTACGATAGTCTACAGTTTCCATTTGAGACTGGACTGCTCGAGAGAGTACTGATCTGAGATCATCAAGGAGGTAGTGATTTTTTTTGCTTGGGTTATATATGAGAGTACTGATATCTTCGGTGACATATCCCCGATTACTCGCATAGCTTTTGAGATTTTCTACTTGCCTTATACGATCGCGGAATAGGAGATGTAGCATCTGAAAAAGTGGTCGGGTTGGTGTCGGGAGTTGATACATGAAGAATATATCCTCATCTTTGCCTCCGTCGACTCTTGGATTGACGAACTCGAGTCCAGTACGCTTGTCACTGTGTTCATCACCGAGTACGAGCATAATACGAAATAAATCAGCTCATTTGAGGTCGCGGTTGGCACTCGGATCAAATCTAATATACATACCCGGAAACAATATCATATTAGTCATCTGTTCCCCACTGTCATAGAACGCAAGCTCAGCTACTACATCAATCGAGTAGATCGAAACAGTACCATCTGGCTCCGCTGAGAGATAGTAGCTCCCATTGGTAATCTGATTCACGCTATAGCTCGCGTCACTCGGATGGATCGCATATGATATAAATGGATCATAAAGAGATACAATTCCTTGGAAACCCTGAAGTATGATATCATGTGTACCCGAAAATGTGATATTGAGCGCTGGATTATTCATGACAAATACTGTCGATAGACGACCGAGGTCGAGCGATAATATCCCAGAAGTAGTAGTTCCAGTTTGATAGGGACTATATTTGATGCTCTGGAGTCATTTGCTATCAGTAATGATATTTACTACGGATTTTTGTATTTGATGATTTCATTCCGTTTCTCTATTTTGGTCCTTCGGCATACCAAAAACAAACGATCCATATACAAAAAATGCAGCGAGTCCAACGGCAAAGAGAGTGATGAGGCTATTTTTCAAAATATTCATATCATGATATTAACACATCTCGAACAAAAAAGCAAAAAATCACTCTATCTACAACCATCTCGTGCAAAATCACTCTGAATCTGCTCTACGATGTCATCTCTATTATCGAGAATGATGCCCATCTCCCTATTATTTTCGATCGCATTGGTCGTGAGATTATGGCTCCCGATGAATACCCTCGTATTATCGATGATGATTACCTTAGCATGGAGATATGGCTTCTTGATAACTCGCCATTGCCAGGATGGGAACTCTGCTTGACGAGCCCTATTGGACTCATTGTCTGCGGTGCATATTTCGACTTTTTTGCCTGCGGATACGAGACTCGCGATCAGTCAGAGAATATACTCATCGTCGAGCGTCTGTACATAGAAAACTATACTATTCTCAGGCGAGAGAATGAGCTGTTCGAGTTGTGACCTAGTATTGAGTGGTGACATCACCATATGACTCGGTATCATGGAAATATCCTTGTATCCCATATGCGTCGAGTCAGCGGTGAATATGCTTTCCAGGAATCTGAGTGTCACACTATCAGTAGCCGTATAGATATATTCCCGATTTTTGGTAAAAAATGACGCCGTCCAGTTCCCTGTAGAAATCGAGTAGGTATCATCGATGATCCAGAACTTCGCATGCGTGAACGAATATCGATGGTTATCTGCATAGGCCACTAGAATATTCGCTTCTTTGAGTTTTTTAACGATTGGGAGATTAATTTTTGGGGTACCGAAGACATTACCCTCAAGGACTACTCGCACATCGAGTCATCGTTTTTTAGCTCAGATAATAGCATCTGTCAGCTTCGCAGCATCCGTCCAGGTATATATCTCGATCCAGACCCTATCTTCTGCCCTATCGATACGAGTGATGAGGTCCCTCTGGCTATATGTATTTGGGAGTGACTCCACTTTGCCATCAGAGACGAATATTTCTCCTGATACGACAGATTTCGGAGATGTGAGTTCGACATTTTCTCGCCAAAAATGCTCATGATACGGGCTCGTACAGCCAGAGAACATGAGAAGAATCAAGATGAAAAGAGAGAGTCTCTGTAACATATTACTCTTTGTATTGCTCTTTACTACGAAATTCTGATTGCTGATGGTGATCATGGAGTGCCTCGATACTATCGATACGGGCTCGCTCATCATCACTATAGCGAGAGAGAGCATTGACAAGAGCATAGACTTTGCCTACTTTTGGTACATAGTGAGCTCGAAAATCACCCTCCGCCGCAGAGGATCGGATAAAGAGTGAACCATATTTGAATAGATACCCCCACATACTGTTTTTGCTAACGGCCGAGTCTCGGATATTGCGGTAGCGGATATTCATCGCATACTGTGACCAGAGACCGTTTCGAATGAGGAGTGTCACCTTCTGATTACCAATCATGAGCCATGAGTGATGCCAGAGATAGTGATCATAGAGGACAAGTACGCCAGAAATGATGAGGAAAACAATACTCGTGAGCCCCCACGAGTACCCAGAGAGAAAATAGGTCACTATGGCAACTGGGATCGAGACTATGATGATGAGTTTGAGTGAATTGATGACTGGGATGATCCAGTGTTGATGGGTCTTGTAGAGGATTTTCTCTTCGAATGTAGCCTTGGGAGTAGTCATAGTCTATCGGTAAATTTAGTGATGTCCATGTGGATCTGGAGCAGCATGAGATGCTACCCCAACACCGTGTGAATCTGGAGAATGCCCATGATCATC
Organism: Candidatus Altimarinota bacterium; assembly: GCA_031410215.1. Lineage (GTDB taxonomy): Bacteria > Patescibacteriota > Gracilibacteria > BD1-5 > UBA2023 > JABFSX01. The sequence continues at coordinate 6,743 of JANNYQ010000014.1, forward strand.
TCCCCCTCCAACTTCATGGAACTCTACTCGATAGGCAGTATCCTCCTTAGCTTTATAAAATCCTATATGTGAGAGATTGTACCAGATCGAGAGTACTACAGCACTGACAATATTGGAGAGGAGGAGCTTGTAGAGCATCAGCAGAATCCCAAGTGGGATGATAGTATCCTTGTGTGCGATTATATATCCCCATACTGACGATGTACGAATAGTTTCCTGATAGTAGAGACTATCGCGGAACCATACGAAGAATGTCCCCACCTGGAATATATAGGTCTGCTCTGTCATATAAATGACTACTGAGGCAAATGAAAATACCAGGAGCATCCCAACAAATATATACTGAAGAATATAGAGCCCCTGATTGGTGGTCTCAGCGATCACGAGCCCACCCTGGAGGGGAAATAGGACGGCTAGGATGAACACTGCATATACGGCGATCGAGATAATCAGTACAGCAAAAGAAAAAGGAAAGAGTCCCCCAGTAGTCCCCATAGGACCATTCCCGAGGAGAAGTACCGAGAGGAGGATATAAATCCCAAGTCCGACGATCGCCCCAAACGCTATCTCATAGAGGGTATGGAGTGTCCAGTAGTAGTACATGATGAGTGTCATGAAAAAACTGAGACCAAAAAATATGATATCAAATTCTGAAACCTGAAATGTCTGTGCAAATGCCGCAACGAGACCCATATGCTATTCACTAAGAACTATAACTGATATGAATTGTATAGAAGAGAGAGCCAAAAGCAAGGAATTTTTGTATCGATTTTTATTTTACCTTGAGGCTCGTGAGGTATGCGATTGCAAGTGCGTCAGCAGCATCATCAGGCTTTGGAATTTCAGTGAGTCCGAGTACCATTTTGAGAGCTTTCTGGACTTGGGGCTTTTTAGCAAATCAATTCCCTGCTATTCCTGCCTTCACCTGGAGTGGAGTATACTCGACGAGTGATATCCCACGAATGGCGAGCGTATAGACGATCACCCCACGAGCCTGAGCGACATCGATACCGTTCGTGACATTGCGAAGAAAAAACAAACGCTCAATCCCGCAAATCGTCGGACGATATGTATCGAGTATTTCACTGAGATCAGTCCCGATCTGCACGAGTCGATCAGAGAATGCTATACCAGGGCGAGTGGTGATCACTCCATACTCGAGTATTGTCACCCGTTTTCACTCCTTCTCGAGGACAGCGAATCAGGTGGTAGCGGTTCATGGATCTATTCCGAGGATTATCATGGGATGATTATATGGAAAAAATCATTTCGAGGAAACTTTTTGTACTCGTTGCGTCCACCATGGCTTCACGGGTACTCTGTGCATCACTATAGTTGACCTTGCCTTCGTGTCGCTTGCGTGAGAACACCTCAAGATCTATGAGGTCTCTAAAAGGGATAAAACAGTCATCAGAGGTAAGCAATACAAGTATACTCGGGATTTCTTTTTGCCAATAGGATATCAGTGAGTCTGTCATAGGGGATAGATCTACACCATCACGAACGAGAGAGAGGAGCTGGTAGAGTCGGCCGATAGAGAGCGTATATCACTTGGTGAGGATATTAGCGATATCAGTATCAGTACTGTGGATAGCGTGACCAATTTTGGTGTTTTGCATCTTGGTACGGAATTCTGCAATCAGTTTTTCCTCGATCCATGCATCGAGAATCTTCTGATAGGCGAGAATGATAGGTAAGGCGTCCATCTGAGGATATCGTTGTAGAGTCTGCCAGTATATCTCCGCATCGATGAGACGTTCTGTTGTATATTTTGGGGCTTTTGTCAGTGAGTCATCGAACTGATCCAGGATACGCTTCGTCAATATATCGAGTCACTCAGATTCGAACATATTTGCAAGGGATTTTCGGGTTATTTTGGTAGATTTTTCTTTCTGTATTCGATCGATCGATGTCGCGACCTCACGACGCATCCACTTCTCAGCCAGATCAAGTCTCGCCTTGAGTTCAGTATTCTCACGGATGAGGTCTTTTCGATCTTGCATAGGAGGAGTATATCATATATATGCAACGGGGGCAAATCAGACTATCCTACTCGAATTATCTCTTCGATGAGCTCATGAGTCATCTCTGGTCAGGTAGTTTTCTCATAGTCGATACCGACCTCGACAGCTGCATAGTCATTGCCTCCTGGGAATATCGCATCTCCGATGAAGAGCATATCTGCGAGTGGGACTTCGAGATATTTCTCCATCTGATATATCCCATATTTCTTATCGACTCACTTGCGAGTGATATCGATCGTAGTAGCTCCTCCGACACGAGACTCATATTCTGGGATACTCGAGTTAAGAAATGGGAGCATAGAAAGTCTCTTTTTTTGATCTGGATCCCATGTGACCTTGATAGCTGATGGGCACTGTTGCCCGAGTGCTGACCATGATACTTGTGTGCCACGATCCTCGATCTGATCTCCGTAGAGAGGTCATTCAGTAATTACTGCTGCGGATATTTGTGCATCGTGGAGTGCCTGGAATATCTTTTTCACATCCTCTGGAGCGAGTTTCTCCTCATAAACATTGACCCACTTTCAGTCTATATAGTGATAATATGAGGCTCCGCAAGTAGGAAAAAGATACAGGTTTGAGAGATTAGCATCTGTTGGGAGATTCAAGACAACTTGCTTTATGATCTGTTCGTACTTACCTCCTGTGATGATGGCAACTTTTTTGATGTCAAGAAGTTTTTTCAGTGCTATTGCCATATCAGGCAAGATAGCGGATTTACTCTCAGCGAGAGTATCGTCAAGATCGAATATGATGAGTGATTTCATAAGTATGAAAAGTTAGTTAAGTTAAACTATTAAAAAATTTAGAAAAATCGGATCCACATATCATGGAAATAGACATCGTAATCAGCAATAGAAGACTTGAACTGAGAATATCCAGCATATTTTGCTGATTGTCCACTATCTCGCATGTGATCGAGGTCACAGTATTGTATTCAATTCGCATAAGAGTCAAGCATCCATCGATCCATGAGAGCGATCCCAAGATGGTAGGGATGAGAGTCAGGATGATAAAAAGAAACCCAATACTCACTCGTCACTCCCTCATCGATGAATATCGCTCCTGCGAGGACTCGTCCATCTACACTTGCCGTATAGATGCGATATCATGATTCCTGATCCTCAAGGAGCTTGCGAGTCATACGGATTCGAGATCACTTGTCACTGTCAGATACAGGAGTATCGCGGTACAGCTGGAGAAAATCATCGAGCGAGCAGTCAGTATGGATCTCTATTATCCCATTTTCTATACTCGTGAGTGTCTTGCGTCTATGTGCTCTTGCTGAAGGCATCCACTTGTTCCAATAGTCTCCTCGATCAAGGATAGAAAATGCGGAGCGGGATGAATGAATATTTTTACGAGTAAACCAAGTCGGGAGTCTCAACCATCCTGCAGGTTTGTCGATTCTGAGCAGCGGCGTCCACCAGATGATCCCATGAGATATTCAGGATTTCTGGAGTTCTGTTCGAGTGAGTTCAGTATCATGTTTCTCTATGCTGACGGTCCAAAGTCCTGGGAATATCTGGAATGCTGTCCAGAATTCATATCACTTCCCTATCCGCTTCACGATATTATTTGTATACTTTGCGTAGTAGTCAAAAAAAACTCTCGATCCGGTACGGTAGTAGGTAAAATCGGTGGGGATGAGAGAGCGAGAGATAGTTTTCATAAAATCATCAATTATATCATTCCCTCAAACTCCTCCACCATCTTCTCTACCTCTCTGAGTCCTGCTCTATAGAACTCAGGGGATGCAATATCGATACCGTAGCGACCAAGGATATCTCGTGGTCGCTCAGATCCACCTGATCTGAGGATATCTTTGTAGTCTTCTTTTGACAGAGAGCCATCTTGCACCTTGTTATAGAGGGCAAATGTGAGCAGATTGCCAAATGCATAGGCATAGCAGTAGAACGGTGTATGATAAATGTGTGGTATCATCGACCATCCACTCTCACTCTCTGCATCGATATCATAGGCAACAACTCCTCCATAGAGCTTATCTTGATGTGATCTCCAGAGGATATTGAGATCCTTGTAGGAGAGCTCTTCTCATTTGTGGATCTGGGTATGCACCTCTCGCTCGAATGCGACATACTGTACCTGACGCCATATTGTCGAGAATATATCTCCGAGTCGCTCGTTGAGATATTCTTTATATTCTTCTGGTGTAACGAGTGATTTTACTTTTTCACCCAGGAGCATCTCAGAGAAAATCGAAGCTGTCTCCGCCATCGAGAGAGCCGAATCATAAACAGGAGCCTCTTGTCACTGTGAGAGATGACCATGGATCGCATGTCCGAGCTCGTGAGAGATGGTGGAGACATCTCGGAGCTTGCCTGTGAAATTCAGGAGAACAAACGACTCTTCTCCCTTGCGATATGACGCATAGGCTCATCATCGCTTGCCTGCTCGCGGGAGTGCATCGATACGCTCTTCCTCGATCATACGAAGAGAATAATCATAGAACTCAGTGTCAAAATCTTGCATCACCGAGAGATGGAGATCATACGCCTCATCAAAAGTAAAGTCGCGATCAACGGTTCCAAGTGGTGCACCGATATCATAGACTGCAAAATCACTCTCGAGCTCAAGCATACCAGCCTTTGCTCTGAGAAATCTCTGGTAGAGTGGATAGGCTCACTCTACCTCAGAGAGCAACATATCTACCACGATATCATCCATCTCTTCGGAAATATTACGTTGTGCCATGACACTATCTGGATATCAACGCATCGTGATCTCTGAGCTCCAGTCCTTCACGATGCTCGTATAGATATTTCCGAGAGAGATTTGAGTTTGCTTGGAGTTGTAGACTCGACGTAGCGATGCATAGGACTCTCGTCTAAGATTGCGATCGGTATGCTGACGATAGCTCCTGACTTCTTCTTCGGTGAGTTTTTTTTCTTCACCATCGATCATCATCATATACTCATAGGATCCCGTGAGTTCATCATGGAGGGAGTTCGCGAGACCGAGAGGTCGAGATTTGAGATTGAGGACTTTTTCCTCAGCTTCTCCAAGGATATACTTGATCCCATCTGCTGTCGAGATGAGATCATTTTTATATCTGATCATCTGTGGGTCATGTGCCCAGGCCATGATCTTATCATAGCCGATAGTTTTCCATCATTGAGCCACCCATAGCATCTGGTTCGATGCTTCAGTATAGATATAGTCTACTTCTCCCATACGCTTGGTCACAGCAAGATCCTGAGTATCGAGAGACGACCGATAAAATAGATAATAACTCGGTGTCGCCATATCATGTGATATAGTGGTATAATCCGAGTAAAATCCAAGTATATGCTCTGGAGTAGTAAAAGTATGAAAAGTATGCTCATACCGTTTAGAGAATTTTTGGATTGTTGGGAGGATATTGGCGATATCTGCAGCCAATTTTGGATCATCGAGCCCAGTATAAAAGTAGCGGGAAAGATTCCACTTGGTTGGATAGATCATAATATTTTATTTTTTGAAATGTAAGAACTTGAGGAGTACCTCACGAGTTGCAAGCATATCTCCCTTGGCTGTATGTGCCTCATATCCAGAAACGTGGAATACATCAGCAAGTCATCCTGGCTTCGAGAGGCTCGTACTCTTGAATGGAAGTGGTATATTGTTATATCTTGCTATTGCATTAGCCTGATTGGCTATCGACTTGGTATCGATGATATCATTGCCAAGTGAATCCATAAGAATACTTCGACGAGATCGGTCGAATACACTGGAGAGAAATACTATATCTGCCGTGATATACTGTCATACGATGACTGGCTTGTGCTCTGCGGAGAAATACGTCTCAAAAAATCCTGTAAATATATCACAGAACTCCTCATATGATCTCCCTGCTGCAATACGATCTAGAGTGAAGCCATTGTACTCAAGTGCTGATCTATCTATGGCAACATCCTCTGGAGGACAGAGATCCATCATGAGCTCACCCAAGATCTCGAACTGAGCATCTAGTACTATCATACCGATCTCAATGACTCCATGTTGGAACGGATTGAGACCTGTCATCTCTAGATCCATGAGGAGATAGGTTCATTTTTTTGGTTGATTTTCCATATAAAAAGACTAGGATAGGAAAGTAAGGCATTATAACACGCAGTGTATCTAGATTTATTCATCTGTCAACCACCTATGACCAAGCAATTCATCGTCCAGGATCCCTATTTCGAAAAAGCAAAAAAACTCGGGTACAGAGCAAGAAGCGCATTCAAACTTCTTGAAATCCAAGAGAAGTACAATATCATAAAGCCAAATATGAATGTGCTGGATGTAGCAGCGGCACCGGGGAGCTTCCTTCAAGTGATATCCAAGATCATCGATCTCGATCACAAGGCCGTGGGCATCGATATCACGAAGATCGATCCCAACTTCGGACGTCCCAATATCTATCTCCTTCAGGAGAGTATATTCGAATATGAGAAAATACGAGTCTATCTCGACTCACTCTCTATCGGCCAATTTGACCTGATAACCTCAGATATCGCTCCATCTACAACGGGTATGAGTGGAGTAGACCAGTATCGATCTGTAGAGCTCAATCTCGCAATCCTCGATGTCGCAAAGGTATTCCTAAAAAAATGAGGAAATCTCGTGCTCAAAGTATTTGTCGGTGAAGATGTTAATGACCTCATATGACCACTAAAAGAGCATTTTATCAAAGTAAACCGATTCAAACCAAAGGCCTGTCGAGAGAGGAGTTTTGAGGAATATTTTGTCTGTACAGGAAAGAAGAATTAGTTTTTCATTATAAAAAACTCTTTATCGATTGATTCGATAAAGATTTTTTTGATAAAGGAATATATATACTTATGGCTGTCATCCAAGGAATGTCTTATATATGAGTCTTGAAACTTCGGTACGAGATATATTTGCATTAGGCTCATATGTATTTTTAGTTTTTCCTGAGATAATTTTTTTATTTTTTAGGAGTTCGATGTATGGCACAAAGTTACTATCCTTTGGCACATCCTTGAAAGAAGAAGCAAATTTGGTTGAACTCTTAAGTTTGATGGCATTTGCGAGTATTTTTGCTGCCTCAGCACGAGTAATCGGAGCATCCGGGCGGAAGGCTCCATCAGCATATCCGTTGATCCAACCATTTTTCACTGCGAATGTGATATATTCAGCATACCATCGATCTGTACCAACATCTGGGAAGTTAGAGTCTACACCAATATACTCATATCGACATGAGAGTGATCGTACCAACATCTTGATGAATTCTGCTCGGGTCACATTACGGTAGGGTTCAAATTTGATTGCATTAAGAGCAATACCATATTTTTTATATTCTTCGAATGTTTGAGCTCATTTTGGCTCATTGAGTTCTAATCCTCGGAACATAATTACTGCCTTGATATCATCAGTGAATTCTGTCGTTGGTATATCGAGAGTGATGAGAGATTTTTCATCATATACCTGTACCAGTTTTGGACAGATATAGTCGGTAGTACGATTACTAAGATTAAATACTGGTTGTCATTCTGGGGTTTTCTCTGATGGCGTGACGAACATTTGCGTAGAGAGAATTTTTTCTGAAAATGTAATAAATGGTGGGGTTTCTGTTTTTGTTTTTGTTGGGATGATCGGTGTCACTGATAAGAAGGATGAAGATCAACCAGATGGTGGAGCAACAACTGAAGCAACATTGACAATAAATGTAATACTAATCGGTGTCAGGTCAATATTTCACGCTATATCAATAGACCGCACCATGATAGTGTGTACCCCATTAATGAGAGTAGTATGTGAATTCACTGATACACAAGATATATAGACTCAGGCATCGAGACTGCATTGAAAAGTTGAACCAGTTTCGGTGGAAGTAAATGCAATACTCGCAGTTGAACTGGTGATAGTGCCACCTGAGGAGATATTTGTACCAGTTGCAACGAGTAAAGTATCTGGTGCGATGGTATCTACAATGAGTATAACCGTACCCGTTGCTGAGTTCCCTGCTGGATCTGTAATAGTGATCGTTGGATTGGATCCGATGTTGACTCCAGAACCAGTACACGTGACCG
>JANNYQ010000015.1:0-17654 GCA_031410215.1 Candidatus Altimarinota bacterium
CGAACGAGACATCAAAATTCTCGAAAACTCGCGAATGTACCCAGGCTCCTGTCCCTGCATATCCAGGCTTCTCGGCTGGATTGTAGTAGGCGACATACGGCTCTGGAGAGTTCAGAAACACCGAAAACTTGTCTGGAGTTCCCTTGATCTCTTGCATAACGATGATATCTGGATCATAGTATGAGATCAGATTCTGGATCTCTCATTTTTTCTCGACGGCCCTGAGTCCGTTCACATTCCAGGTGATGATACGCATATTATTCTACGGTTACGGATTTTGCGAGATTGCGTGGCTTGTCGACATCTCGACCTAGGGAGCTCGCGATATGATATGCCCAGAGCTGGAGGATAACCACTTCGAGGAATGGGTTGAGCTCGGAGATGAGTGGATCGAACTCGATCGTATCTGCATAGATGTGCTTGTTCGTATCACCTCGTGCTATGATGCCGACAACCTTGCCTCAACGAGCTCGTATCTCCTCCGCAGAGGAGGCGTTCTTCGGGGAGAGGATGCCACCTCAGTTGACCATCAGTGATGGGAACTCTGCATCGATGAGGGCGATTGATCCATGCTTGAGTTCTCCTGATGAATATGCCTCAGAGTGGATATAGGCCAACTCCTTCAGCTTGAGTGATCACTCCATCGCAATGACGAGCTCATGGGCACGCCCGAGATAAAAGAAATTTTGGGAGAGAGCATATTTCTCGGCAACCTGTTTGATTGCTTCATTTTGCAACAATAGTGTTGAGATTGCCTCCGGGAGACTTTCGATAGAGTCGATGATCTCTCGATATTTGCGGTAGTCGAGTCCATTTTTCTGACCGAGATAGAGTGCGAGAAATAGAAAACATGCTACCTGAGTGACGAATGCCTTGGTCGAGGCTACTCAGACTTCTGTACCTGCTCGTGTGAAGAGTCCCTGTCCGGCCGCTCTCGCAATCGCTGATCCTGGCACATTCACTATACCGAATACATGACCACCTTGTTCCTTCACGATCTTGAGTGAGTCGAGCGTATCGATCGTCTCCCCTGATTGCGAGACGAATATATAGAGCTCATCTGGAGAGACGAATTTTTTCTTATACTTGAATTCAGTCGAAACCACGACATCAACGGGTATGTTTGCGAGTTCTTCGAGATAATACTTGCCGAGGAGACCCGAGTGATAACTCGTTCCTGATGCTACCACCGTGATCCGCTTGATACCGAGTGTTGCGATATGAGCGAGAGTATCGGAGTGGAGAGAGTAATTAGCAAAATCTATACGACCACGAAATACATCCTCGAGAACTCGTGGTTGTTCAAAGACTTCCTTCAACATAAAATTCGGGAAGTCTCCGAGTTCGGCAATCTTTTCACTCTCATCAACAATCTGGCGAGTACGATCAGCGGCTTGTCACTTCGAGAGAATCGTGTAATTATCGAGAGTAAGTAGGAATATATCTCCATCCTCAAGGATGATATAGTCATCGATGAGTCCTATGAGTGAGCGATAGTCTGATGATATATAGCGTTCTTTTTTTCCGAATCCGAGTACCATCGGGCTTCACTTCTTGGTACCGAACATCGTATTACCGTTGTCACGATCGAGGAATACGAGTCCATATGCTCCATGCATCCGCTGCACGAGTTTGCTCATCGTGGAGAGATAGTCTCCGTCGAACATATCCTCAAATAGTTGTACCGTTACCTCGGTATCGGTCTCAGATTTGAACGTGTATCATTTTGCCATCAGCTCGGTTCGCAGCTCTGCATAGTTCTCGATTATCCCGTTGTGAATGACGATGAATCTGCCTGACTGAGAGGTATGTGGATGACAATTTGCCTCCGTGACACCCCCATGAGTCGCCCAGCGAGTATGACCGATCCCAGCATGATATGAGCTAAAATCCATCGAGTCTGTTTTAACCTTGAGATTGCTCACTTTACCTACGGCTCGGATGACTCGAGTATTCGATGAGCTATCTATGACGCAGAGTCCAGCACTATCGTAGCCTCGATACTCAAGTCTCTGGAGTCCTGCGAGTACTTCACGAGCCGCTGATCCTGGACGGCCAATATAGCCAAAGACTCAACACATAGGCGATAAGCTAAAAAATATACACCCCTTGAGGGAAAAAAGATACAAGATACAAAATCAGTGAAATTGTACCTCATATGACTGAGCGGATTATAAAAAATAAATGAGAAAAAGCAAAGAAAATCAAAGGACAAGAAATTTTGCTCTATTTTTGCTTTTTCTCATTTATTGTGACAAGATAGGATGAGTGATCTACATATCTCTAACCTCTCCCCATGGACTATACTCTCCTATTCGCCTGACTTTGTTTATTTCTCGTATGTGCTTTTGAGTTCATCAATGGATTCCATGATACAGCGAACGCTGTAGCTCCAGTGATCTACTCGAACTCACTCTCAGCGAAAAAGGCTGTCATGCTCGCAGCATTTTTTAATTTCCTCGGCGTGGTCGTCGGTGGTACAGGGGTCGCTATCGGTATCATGAAGCTCCTCCCCCTCGATAAAATTGCAAGTTCTGGTATGGCGTTCGGTGTGTCAGCAGTGCTGGCCCTCCTGATCGCAGCTATTATCTGGAATTTTGGTACTTGGTATCTGGGACTCCCAGCATCGAGCTCGCATACGCTCATCGGATCGATCCTCGGCGTATCACTCGTGATGCACTATATGGACTCCTCGGTCGTCCTCCCGATGGCGAAAGTGATCTCTACATTTGAGTCACTCCTCTTTTCTCCTGTATTTGGATTTATGCTGGCTTTTGGTGCGATGCATATACTCCATCTGTATGTCCGAAACAAGGACTTTTTCTCTCATCCTGGTAGATTCTGGAACAAGTATCCGAAGACCTGGATCAAGACAACCCTCATCGGATCGAGCGTACTCGTGAGCTTTGCTCATGGATCCAATGACGGACAGAAGTGAGTTGGTCTCGCTATGTTGATTTTGATCGCGTTCTTCCCGACGATGTATGATATCCCTGGTATCATCGGAGGTACTGAGGCGATCCCATATTGGGTCATCATCATGATCTCTATCTCTCTCGGTCTCGGTACGATGGTCGGATGGAAACGAATAGTGATCACGATCGGCGAGAAGATCGGCAAAGACAAGCTCACATACGCTCAGGCGACGGTCGCATCTCTCATGACTGCAGCGACGATCCAGGCGGCGTCATATCTCCATCTGCCTGTCTCGACGACTCATATCATGTCATCTGGCGTGGCTGGTACTATGGCACATGAACATGGCAAAAACTGACTCCAAGGTGGAACAATCAAGTCTATCCTCCTCGCCTGGGTGCTCACGCTCCCCGTCTCGACTTTCCTCGCTGGTACTATATTCTGGATGCTGCAGGCGATATTCGTCAGATAATATATTATGGAATATATCTCTAGCAACATCTCTACACTCGTGATCAAAAAGGGGCAATGAGTCCTCGACGCGATCGTAGCAATCGCAAAAAAGAATGGGATATCATACACTCGTCGTGAGCTCTACTCGCTGGGGAGTCAAGTATGTGCCAATCTCGATAGAGATAAGCTCCGACAAAATTGTGTCGTGCAACCAAGGCAAGTTATACAGATCGACAATCTGAAAAAAATCGAAACCCCAATTCCTACAATAAAAACAGAAACACTAATATGGGATGGGGTTGCAACAGGACTCATGAAAGAAGGCAATACATATAGACTCAATGGGGGAAAAATAACAAGAATATAAAAATATTTTGACTTCTCATATATTCTCTCTATACTCCCTTCGACCAATGTCGTTCAAATCATTTGTCTGAAAGCCTCTCGCAAGAGAGGCTTTCTTTTTTGACAAATTCATTGGAATATATAATATTAATCCATTATATTTTTATAAAAACGTTATGCATTCATTAGACATATATAATTATGGATTAAGTACACTAGTTGTACTGGGTACATCAGGTGCAACTGGGGCTGTAATCAAATATGGGGACCAACTTTTGCAACTAATAGATAAGAGGTTCTCAAAATGAGATATTTCACATAGAATAGTAATTGAATCAGATCCATCTACTCGATATGAAAGTCCGATGATGCTATAAGTCCAAGAAAAAAAATTTGACTTCTTCTTTTATACACTAAGACAACGAGCTTAATAATGGTCATTTATAAAAACTTCAGAGTAATCTGAGGTTTTTATTATTTAGGAAATTCAAGAAGATTGATATGAAGTATCTCACCATCGAGAATCCATGAGATGTGCCTCTTGTGTTGTTTAGAAACCAGATATGTCTCTATGAGGCGGCAAGTTTTATCTTCAATAATTCCTGACAGACTCTCGATATGTATTGATGTCTCTCCGCCATTATGAATGTATATACTGCGAGCATGATTTTTTGTTCATAATGGAATAGATTTATATATAGTCTCTATATCGATAATCGAATCAGTTCAGTAATTCATATTTGAGAGGTTAATATATATAGAATTTTTTGTAACTTTCGATCTTTATTTTTACAGAATATCTCTATATATAGAATATTTTTTTTGTAACTTACTTTTTTTTAACTTTATGTTTTAAAAATTTTTTGTCAAAAGATTATCGATACAATCTTATTGCCTACTATTACAATTTTTTTGACTTCTCCCGCCTTTTCCATATATTCGATATATGACTCAGCGAAACACTATCATCACGATTAAGACGATCTCTCCACTCGGATAGGTTCTTTGTCGTGAATATAGCAATCACCATAGACCTCTCCGAAATTCGGGGAGGTTTTTTTAAAATTTTTAACTTTTCTTTTTTATGAAAAATACTCACGTTATTAAGGTAGGTGGTGAAAATGCCTCAGATCCCCGTACCGCAGCATGGCTCGCAAAATTCTGAAACAACTGAAATAAAGTTGCAGTAGCAATATCCGCACTCAGAACCAAACCACTCAATACTACTACAGAACTCTTGAAGGCAAAAACCGCATTTGATGTAGGATGAATGGATACTGCAATGCCTATACTCAAAAATCTCCATACAGTCCACATAGAGACTCTACAAAATGCAGAGATGTATGATACTAAATTAGCGGATAAAATGCAAGTATTATTTGAACAATATTTTCCCAAAAATCTTGCATTCCCTATAGATAATACGAATATAGTTAAGGAACAACGATTTGTTTGATATGGGGAAGTGATGTCCGCTCACGTGCTCAGTCATCTATTGACTACTCGATATCAGGTTGCCAATAGCCTCATAGATCACTCTGTCTGCGTGAAACAAGATGATCAGAGTCTCTCATCATTGCTACGAGATGAGATAGGATATAGAGTACATAGTGGTCTCGACGCAGGTATCGTGATCGTTCCAGGATATGTATCAGTATACGAGAATAGTATCATAGATGCATACGGTCGAGGCTACACTGACAAAACAGCAGAGCGAACTGCAGTAGGACTCGCGAATCTCTGACACTCGCCTATTCTCCACATCCAGAAACAAGTACCCATGTATTCCTCTCATCCAGGAAATATAGACAATGTAAGTCCAATATGAGATATCTCTTATTGGACTGCGGCTGAGATCACAGGAGCACGAGGTGCGAATGCTCAGGTACTCAACGAACATACGATCACTAGGGAACTCACTGAGAGAAATATCCCAATATGGGTATATAATCCGTTTGAAATAGATGCACCGAAAACTACTATATCACAATGATGATCATCCGAAACTGGTATACAATTTGTCGATAGTAGAGATCACGTGAGTACTATCACGGTGTCTGGTTTTGCCATGTCATGATCTGGACTCTTGGCTCGGCTCACTGATCTATTTGCGAGACAATCACTATCGATAGATAGCATCTCTGCATCTGAGACTGAGGTCACTTTCACCACATACAATATACTCTCTGAATATGAGAAAAGTGAGCTCTGGAGTAAAATCAATGCCACTCTCTGAAGTGAGTATAGTATAGAAATCAAGAATAATATCGCTATGATATACTGTATATGAGATAATCTCAGTGGGCATCCAGGTCTCCTCGAGAAAATCACTGGAGCACTTGCTCGGGCAGGTATAGATATCGAGTGTGTATCACAATCGAGATGACAACGAGCAGTCACTATCGGAGTGAGTTCAGCGAATCTCAGAGAAGGCGTCAAAGTTCTTCACGCAAGATTGATAGAGAACAGAGACTAATTTTTTGCCTTTTCTCTCATTTTTTCTATACTGATTCATATTTTGTTGCCATATATCTATGTCTACTCCCAACTACTCCGGCGAATCCATCGAACGCATCAAAAAGCTCGACCGCATCAGATCTCTCGGGGTCAATCCGTTTGCCTATCGCTACGATACAACTCATCAGATCTGAGCTATCAATAGCCAAAATGTCGCCAAGCTCGAAGAATGAAAAGTGTCTCCATTTCGTAGTGTGGAAGATGTGATCGCGACTCCGACAAGTGCAATCTCTATTGCTGGACGAGTGGTACTCCACCGTAGCTTCGGGAAGATCTGCTTCGCTACAATAGCGGATGGATCTGATCGCATCCAGATACTCTTTTCGAGAGAGAATTGTAGTATAGTGGTGGACGGAGCCAAAAAAACAGAACTTATAGGCGAAACAGAACCAGTCACAGCGTACAAATTCGCAGAGAAACTAATAGACCTAGGTGACTTCATCGGCGTCACAGGAGAACTCTTCTATACTCACAAGGGTGAGCTCACGCTCTTTGTCTCGGAGTTCACTTTTTTGACGAAAGCGATCCGACCCCTTCCAGAGAAGTTCCATGGACTCTCAGACACTGAGACCCTCTATCGCGAACGCAATCTCGATCTCGTTACCAACGACGAGACCTTTGCTCGGTTCAAACTCAGGTCGAAAATCATACGAGAGATGCGGAGATTTTTTGAGTCCAAGGGATTCGACGAGGTCGAGACTGCGATACTCCAGGCTCAGGCTGGCGGTGCGATGGCTCGAACATTCTCGACGCATCACAACGATCTCGATCACGACTTCGTACTGCGGATATCATTGGAGTTAGATTTGAAAAGAACGATCGGTGGAGGATTCTCGAGAGTATTCGAGATAGGCAAAAATTTCCGTAACGAATGAACTGATCCATCCCATCTCCAAGAGTTCACGATGTGCGAGTGGTACGCGGCGTATGCGGATCTCGACACGAACAAAAAATGGACAGAGGAGATGTTCCATCATATTGTCGCTACTTGTCTCCCATCTCCAGTAGTACAAGTGATGAGCAAGAGCGGAGAGCTCATCAATGTCGATCTCGGGGCTACTTTTGCCTCTCGCAGATTCCCAGAGCTCCTCCGAGAATACGCTGGAGTCGATATGTTCACGGACTCTATCGAACAATTGCAAAAAATCGCAAAAGAGGTCGGAGTCGAGAAAATAACAGGAGTTGGCAGGGCTAATCTCCTCGATGACATCTACAAAAAGACGGCTAGAGCCAAGCTGATACAACCGACATTCGTATTTGACTATCCTGAGGATCTGAAGCCACTTGCAAGACCAAACGGTGATGGGACAGCCTACTGCTACCAACTCGTCATCAACGGATGGGAAGTCGTGAACTCCTATGGTGAGCTCATCGATCCACTCGTACAACGGCAACTCTTCGAGGTGCAGTCTAGTGCAAAAGCAGGATGAGATGAAGAGGCGATGGAGGTGGATGAGGTATTCCTCAAGGCGATGGAACATGGATTCCCTCCGATGACGGGTTCAGGATTCGGGATCGATCGCCTCGTGACATTATTTACTGGACAGGGCAATCTCAGAGATGTGGTACTATTTCCAACTATGCGACCGATACCGACGCAGGGTGATGAGAAAAGTGAGAAGTAAAAATAATCCCTCCAGAAATGGAGGGATTATTTTGCCTTTTGCGTACTTTTCTCTATAATCTGCACGACTCAACTCGTCCCCGTAGTTTAGTGGAAGAACAAGGCACTCCTAAGGCTTAGACACAAGTTCGATTCTTGTCGGGGGCACCATCATATATATATCGCTAGCTCGCCATTCTAGAAGAGATCGTCAATCAACTATCTGTTCTGGAACGACGAGTGATATATTTCCCGCTGTTTCTATATTTTCTCATTTTATCATCATGCTCGTCTGACTCAAAGACTCACAGGCTCTAAACCGAGCCATAGTCACCAAAACCTACAAAATCGGTACCAAAAATATCACTCTCGAATCAGGGCGTCTCGCTCTCTTCGCCACTGGATCGGTCGTGATCCAGGATGAGGTCGGCAACTTCCTCCTCACGACCTGTGGGATCGGGAATCCGAAGGATGGAGACTTTTTCCCACTCACTGTCGAGTTCCAGGAGAAGTACTATGCAACTGGCAAGATCGGTGGAAACCGCTTCATGAAGCGTGAGGGTCGTCCATCTGAAGCATCAATACTGAACTCTCGTATGATCGATCGTCCGATCCGTCCGATGTTCCCGAAAGGAACTCGCACTGATACTCAGATCATCTCATCGATCATGTCATCATCTGGACTCTCAGACTTCGGTTGGTATGGTATCACTGGAGCATCACTCTCGGTGATGCTCGCAGGAGTGACAGAGTTCGAGGGACCAGTGGCTGGAGTCCGCATCGCAAGTGATGAGGTTGGGAACTTTATCTTCGATCCGACTTTTGCTCAGATCGCATCAGCTCATCTCGATCTCACGGTTGCAGGGACACTCGATGCGATCACGATGGTAGAGTCTCAGGGACAAGAGGTATCCAACGAGCTCATGGTTCGAGCGTTCGAGTACGCTCACGAGATCGTGAAAAGTCTCTGTAAAGCTCAGCTCGATTTCGTAGCAGAATATAGCAAAGTCCACGCACTCCCGATCACAACGATCACCGTCTGAGAGACGGATGCAGATACTGTTGCGAGAGTTCGTGATACTGTCACAGAGGCAGATATCCAGGCCGTCTATGGACTCGGCAAACTCGAGTTCCATGATGCGATGCATGATCTCGTCGATGCCGTTGCTGAGAAACTCGGATACGACAAGGAGACCAATACTCCGAAGATGGGAGATATCGCTGATAGTGTGAAGTGAGTGATCCAAGATCATATGAGAGCAACTATCCTGAACACTCAGACTCGTCTAGATGGTCGCAGGTGTGATGAGGTGCGTCCAGTACGAGCCTCTGCCCCTATATTACCGAGAACCCATGGATCTGCACTCTTCGAGCGAGGTGTGACTCAGGTGCTCTCGGTCGCCACTCTCGGTGGACCTGGAGATATCCAGCTCGTCGACGATATGTTCGAGGAGAATACGAAGAGGTATATCCACCACTACAACTTCCCTCCGTTCTCGGTCGGTGAGGTGAAGCCACTACGTGGGGTTGGTCGTCGTGAGGTCGGACATGGTCGCCTCGCTGAGAAGGCACTTGAGCCAGTACTCCCCTCTGCAATCGACTTTCCATATATGATGCGTGTGGTCTCCGAGACGACGACTTGTAACGGATCGTCATCGATGGCGTCTGTCTGTGGATCGACGATGGCACTCATGGACGCAGGTGTACCGATCCGAGCGATGGTTGCCGGTGTCGCGATGGGCATGATCTATGATGAAGTAAGTAATAAATACGAGATATTGGCAGATATCCAGGCTCAGGAGGACTTCCTCGGAGATATGGACTTCAAGGTGGCTCGTACAGCGAAAGGGATCACGGCACTCCAGATGGATTGCAAGATCGCTGGACTCTCTATGGGTGTGATCACTGAGGTATTCGCGAAGTCAGTCGATGCGACTGGATACATCATGGGCGAGATGAGAAAATGCATGTCCGAGTCACGATCCGAGCTCTCTCCGTATGCTCCATTCCTCCTCTCAGTATTTGTACCTGAGGAGAAGATGCGAGAAGTGATCGGTAAGGGTGGCGAGACGATCCAAGGGATCGAGAAAGAATACGGTGTCGAAGTCAATCTCGAAGATAGCGGAACCTGTACTATCACTGCGAAGGATCAGATCAGCGGTAAGGCGGCACTCGACTTCATCAAAAATATCCTCAAAGATATCGAGGTCGGTGACATCTACGAGGGCAAGATCGTGAAGATCCTCGATACTGTTGGTGCGATCGTCGAGATCGCTCGTGGCCGCGAGGGTATGGTACATATATCCAAGTTCGGAGTTGCAGAACGAATAGCCAATGTGAATGATGTCGCAAAAGTCGGAGAGATCATCAAGGTCAGAGTCTACGGCGTCGATCGAGAAAAAGGACGAATTGGGCTCGAGAAAATTGTAAGTTTAGCCAAGATTGAAGAAATAGAGAAATAGTTAGTGAAAAATATTTATTAAAAGAATCTATAATAATCATTATGAATAAACTCATTCTAGATACACTTGAATTGCGGTCAACACTCCCTCCATTTTTTCACATTGGCATAACTGCAGGTAAAAATAATCAAATAATGTTTGATGAGAGTTCCTTAGTGGCACTTAAAGAATACATCGAACCGCTTGTAAAAAAATTGAAATGAAAAGAGCAAGATATTCATATAAAGATTTCTAATCTATCAGAAGTTGTTGTAGCTAAATTTGTAGAAAATTTAGAGTCAGAAGGTAAAAAATGAAGAGCTGTTCGCTTACAACAAGGCTTCAAACGACTGATAGGCTGAACACTAAAAAATAAAGAAAGGAAACATGTGAAAGAGGCAGTAAAAAAAGAGTTATCTCATTTTTCTTATATTCTTCCTATAGAATATATTGATACAAGTATTGATCGACAAATTTTTCCAATAGACTTCATTCTTTGGTCATCCTCTACAGTTGATTCGATTATAGAATCACTAAGATGAAAGGTTTCCATAATTCCAGCATTATCAAAAAATAAAGGAAAGTAGATAGTTTTTTTGTGGACTTTCCCTTTGCTCTTTTCTAAAAGTTTTATATAATTTCTTTCTATAAAACTTTTTTTATGCCTTACCCTACTCTCGACACTATTGTCCTCTCGACCATCGATCTCTACGCACAGCAAGTAGATCTCCCTGGGCTCGATCTCAGCGGATTCAACACACCACTCGTAGTGGGCAGTGGCAATGGGTACTATACGGGACGGATCCTCTTTCGCAATCTTGGTGCATTTTTCGCGACTGAGTCGGAGGTAGAGGCCAAGCTTGCGAATATAGCATCAATCACGGATGTCGTCGTCATCTCTGCATCGGGTGAGAAGCATGCACCGATCATATTGAACACTGCGAAACAACATCAGAAGAAAACACTCCTCATCTCATCAAGTGCGAAGAGCTCAGGACGAGATATCGCAGACCATACAATCGTGATGCCAAAGATCCGAGAACCCTATACCTACAATACCTCGACGTATTTTGGCTATATGCTCGCCGAGACTCCGGATCTCGATCTCACCGCACTCAGAGAGTTCATAATAGGTACTCTAGAAAATGAAATAGCGAAAATCAACTTCGCTAACTATTCGAGCTTTTTCATCGTGATTCCCAACGAATTTGTACTCCTCAGAGAGATGTTCGAAACCAAGTTCATCGAACTGTTTGGACGCAAAGTGGCTCGTGATATATTCTCATACGAGCAAATGAAACACGCGACGACGGTTGTGCAAGATGACAATGAGCTCTTTCTCTGTTTTGGTAATCAGACTGGTATAGAGTATGGGAAAAATCAAATCAATCTTCCGATATTCGACTCCACGAGCTATGCGGCGATGATGCTGGTGGGATATTACCTGATTGGTCGGATTCAAGGAGCTTTTCCCGCATATTTCATGGATTCTATCGAGCAATACTGCGAGCGAGCAAAAGTCCAGAGTGGATTCAATATCGCTCCATGGGTGGAGGTATAGATCTCAGGCTTTTCTTTTGGATTTTTTGAGTTTTCCCCTATACTCTGCGGCATGAATACTACCAAAAATCTCTACGCATTCACCCTCGGTCGTGAATGGAAAGTCTCGCTTGCTGAGCTATTTGCACTCTGGGGCACTGATGCATATCAGTCGCACACCGAGACGGTCGCAATCTTCCAAATCATCGGATATTCGGCTGAGCAACTGAAACGTAAATTCCTCAACATCGGAGGATCGATCCGCATCATCGCTATTCTCGGAGATACGACACCCGCATCATTTCCGACGGACGTGATCGAGTTCATGACGGCTCAAAAAGGAACTATTAAGATAGACTTTGCCCTCGGCTCATATGGAGTCGAGTTCCGCCTCTCGGATATCGGACTCAGAATCAAAAAAACGATGCAAGATACAGGATCGAGCATCCGCCTCGCCAATGTAAAAAATGAAAATATCAATGCAGCCAGTTTTAAAAAAGAAAAACTCGCAAAAACAGGATATGAATATTCGATCATACAGATGCAAGATAATTGCTATATTGGGCGGACTCTTGCGTGTCAGGATATCGACTCCTATGCCAAGCGTGATACGGCCAAGTCACGTGATATGATCATCGGAATGATGCCACCCAAGCTTGTCCAGATGATGATCAATATCGCTCTCGGAGGTCAGAATATATCAAATACTACCAATCCTGTATCTATATATGATCCATTCTGTGGTCTCGGGACGACACTCATAGAGGCTGCAAATATGGGAATATCTAGAGTCTATGGCAGCGATCTCTCACTTGAAATGACGCGATCTACTGAGTCGAGTCTCGCGGAGTATATCGCCGAGGAACGTATGTGGCAAGAGCGGATACTCAAGGTCGGAGGTACTCCCAACAAGGATTTTGCAAACTTCCAGAGCAAGATATTGCAACTCGACGCTCGTGATATATCTACTGCAAAAAATAAACTCGAAATCCCAGGAATACCATTCTCAAGTCTAGCTATTGTATCAGAATGATACCTCGGAGAAATAATGCATGCGAGCCAGGTGACCCTCGACAAGGCAAAAGAAGAACGACGCAAACTCGCTCGTATGTATGATGAATTCTTCGCTGGACTCGCTCAAGCAAAGTTTTGCAATAGTATCGTGATGACCTTCCCATTCTGGAATCTGAATGGAACCTATTCCTACTTCATCGAGATATACGATATCATAGAGAAACATGGATTTGAGGTGGTATCACTCCTCCCATGGGAAATGAAACTCAATACTATGAAAGGCTCCCTCCTCTACCGTCGTGAGAATCAGACGGTCGGTCGCGAGATTATCAAGATTGTACCCAAGAAATAATATGTCATTCGTCCCTCTCAATCTCGCGTCTCGTGAAAAAAATCCCGACTACTATGATAAGTCTCGGGATATGGAAACAGCTCTCGCCTGGAATGCTGTACAGAAGACACTAATCAATATGGATCGGCTCGATCTCTGCAAATATATCAAGAGTGTGAAGCTCTCAGACCGCACGATCGTCATCACGACAACGAGACCGATTGCCAATGCAGAAATCAAGATGTATACTGAGCAGATGCTCGCGAATGCAAATGAAAGCTTTGCTCTGATACAGGCAGTGAAACGAGAGAAAATTATACTTAAATAGATGCTTCAAGCTCTTTCTTTTTTTGTCGCAAATTTCGCATACCTTGTTCGAGCAGTAGCGCTAGATCTTCTCGTCAGAGTGCTCTTGCCTTGAGAATATATACTTCAGTAGATTCGAGATTACTTTTGACATAGTTCATATACACAGCAACGAGGTTGTTGAGATTATCTAGCCTGTCAGCACACTTAATCTCAAAATCATCCTCAGAGAGATCGGCGATCATCCAGAGAAATCTATAATTTTTGAGGGATTTTTCCTCGAATAGAAGTTGTTGTCTCCATAGTCACAGGAGTCTGAGATAGAGTTGATGATGTGTTCTGATTGCTTCTCAGCTTTTTGTGAGTTTCCCAATCAGATACTGATCCATACCGCTACTCACACTCAATAAACTCTTAGTAACTACTCAAAAGGTTTCACTTATAACCAATGCACTGGGCTTAGTTACTCATAAGACTCTCCTATATATCGTCTTTCAAAATATATCAAATACTTGCTCAGAAAACTCAGGATGATCCTCGATCACATCATGGAGGATCGTGGTAGCGAGATCAGCAGGAGAGATTTTATCTTTTTTTGTGATATCGAGGTACATGCAAATAACTCCATCTATATGATTCATATATGGAGTTCCACTCAGCTGCATATCATTCTTATGAGCTTTCTGTGTGATGATATATGCAACTACTACTTGTTCTTTATCTGCTGGTGAAAAATGAGCACACTTCTCATGTCAAAAAATCTCTTCTAAAAAAGTTTTATTCTCAGACGTATATTCTGATCTATCTATAGATTGATTCACGATTCAGAGCTTATAGGAATTACATTATACTGATAATATATATTATATCAAGTATATAATTTGACTTATATATATTTTTATTCATATTTTCCTTTTGCCTGTTGTGGTTTTTTGCATATAATCCTCTACATATGTCTATCCAATCCTCCAAATCTCCTGATATCAATCGAGTCGTCAAGCCCGAGTCACGCGAAGAAGATATCATATCCGAGATCTCACTCAGACCACAGCGACTATCCGAATATGTCGGACAAACGCAGATGAAGCAGCACTTGACTGTCGCAATCGAGTCAGCAAAAATACGTAAGCAGACACTCGAACATATATTGTTCTACGGGCCTCCTGGATTGGGAAAAACCACCATATCGACCATCATCGCACATGAGATGGCATCCGCGATCAAGTCGACGAGTGGTCCTGCGATCGAGAAACAATCAGATATAGTATCACTCCTGACGAGTCTCACTGAGTGAGAGATCCTCTTTATCGATGAGATACACAGGCTTCGTCCCCAAATAGAAGAAATACTATACTCCGCGATGGAGGACTATACGATCGATATCATGATCGGCTCTGGGACTGGTTCGACGAGTGTCCGGATGGATATCCCGAGGTTCACACTCATAGGTGCGACGACCAAGCTGTCGAGTCTGTCGAATCCGCTCAGAGACCGATTCGGCAATGTGATGAAGCTCGACTTCTATGAGCCTGCAGATCTCGCTCGGATCGTGAAGCGATCATTCTCGATACTCGGATTCTCTGCGATATCCGATGACGCTATCATGGCTATAGCACTCCGATCTCGTGGTACACCGAGAATAGCAAATCGGTATGCGAAGATCCTCCGTGACTATGCGACCGTTGGTAAGTCTATAGAGTCAAAATCTGAATGCGAAGATATATTCGACAGCTTCGGCGTGGATGCACACGGACTCGATATCCTCGACCGCAAGCTACTCTCGCATCTGATCGATACATTCCATGGCAAACCTGTCGGACTCTCGACTCTCGCATCCGTCATCGGTGAAGAGGTGGCAACTATCGAGGATGTCGTCGAGCCATATCTCCTGCAGATCGGATTCATCGAGCGCACCCCACGAGGGCGACAGATCACGATGCGAGGAGAGGAATATACTCGATGAAAATAATTTGCGAGAAAAACAAAAATCGATATACTCATCCCAATCTATAACCCACCTATAGACATGGTCACATGACTTGGTACGAGCACATACAATCCTCTCTCGACGATATCGTAAGGCTCTTTTTGTATAACTACAAACTCCCTCGATTCGTGGGAGTTTTTATTTTTATTTTTCTTTTTTTAATCCTCTTCTCCCATGAAACTCCTCTCACTCGCTCTCATCGCTTCACTCCTCATCACTCCTTCTCTCTTCGCCGCTACTGTATCAGGTGAAATCACTGTCAAAAAACCAGTTATTACTAATATAACCACTCCAACAACTCCTTCAACCAAGTACTATACATGAGCAAAGTGAGGATGCTACACTATGGTGAAAAACAAACGAACTGGGAAAATGATCAAAAGATATGTAAATAAGAGTTTTTGTAAGAAATAGAATATTTTCATATTCCAAATCTAATTCTCAAAATTATGTATAAACTCACTCTCCTCCTCATCCCCTTGATTCTCCTATCATCGTGTACGATCGATGGAAATTATAAAAAAATGGCTACTCAATCAATTCCGGAAAACACCATCCAAACTGGAACAATAATTATTGAAAACCCAAAATGAGAAGCATCCACCTGAGCAGCTACACAAGATTTTTGAAGTGGCTTTATTCTCTCTCAAACTGAAGACCAAACTGAACTTACTTATAGTGGGAAAGTAGTAAAAACCTGGTCTCATACTCCTCCGAAAGATATTCCATTTATCTGGGATGAGTCCTGCACTATAGTTTGGAAATGATTTGAAAAACTAGTACCAAATGAGCAATCCACAGGTAAACAGTGAATCTGGGATGCACTCACAAAAAAAGAGAAGAAAGAATGTATGAAAGAAAGCTTTGCTAAAAGTATCAGCATTGAGCTTGCACCAAATCCAAGATTTTATAGTATATCTCAAAGTTGATATGACTGATATAATCAGTGGATATATGATACTCTTTCTTGAAATATTCAAGATCTGAATGATTCGTTCTACATGATTCGTTCAATCAATGTGAAAAATAATTATATCCTCATAGTCGTAGAAGAATGACAGAGTATCTGATTGCAGTATGTTTTTGTGTATGATAAAAACTTTACGAAGAAAATTACTCAATGGCCAACGAATAGTACTCAGCCATTAGAAATAACAAAGATACATACAAATAGCAATATCCTCGAAATATCAGCTCATACGATCTGAGAATCTATCCAAAAAGAAATCAAACATACTGTACAACTTCCATAAACCAAATATTTTCTTACTATAATTCTATGTCTCTCTCTCTCTCCACTCGTCGCCACTCTCTCTCCCACATCATGGCTCAAGCCACTCGCATGGTCATGGGTGCAGATGCTCGCCTCGCAATATGACCTGATATCGATACGGGTTGGTACTATGATATCGACTTCATGGACGCAACCCTAGAGGAAGGGAAGCTGAAGGATATCGAGAAAAAGATGAAGTCTATCGTCCGCGAAGGACAAGAATTCAAGCAGTTCTCTCTCTCAGTTGCTGATGCGAAGGCATTCACGACTGCACTTGGTGAGATCTACAAGCTCGAGATGATCGAGGATCTCGCAGCTCGGGGTGAGACGGTTATCGGATTCTATGCCAATATCGGCAAGTTCCACAATCCTGTCTATGCAGGATTCTCCTATCTCGGTGAATACTCGACTGCGACCTTCATCGATATGTGTCAGGGCCCTCATGTCCAGTTCACGAACGAGATTCCAGAGGATTCGTTCAAGCTCGACAAGCTCGCAGGTGCGTACTGGCGAGGAGACGCGAAGAACAAGCAACTCACTCGTATCTATGGTCTCGCTTTTGACACCAAGGAGGAGCTCGATGCCTACGAGCATATGATGGAGGAGGCAAAGAAGCGTGATCATCGTATACTCGGGAAGAAGCTCAAACTCTTCACCGTATCAGATATGGTAGGCTCTGGTCTCCCACTCATCCAGCCCAACGGGATGATCATCCGTGAAGCGATCAAGGACTATCTCTGGGATCTGCACAAGGATCGAGGATATGATCGTGTCTGTACACCTCATCTCGCCAAGGAAGAACTCTATCAGACAAGTGGTCATGCTGGTAAATACCTCGAAGATATGTTCTCCGTGTATGGTGGGACGAGCAAAGAGAACTTTTTCCTCAAGCCGATGAACTGTCCTCATCATATGCAGATATTCGCGGA
>JANNYQ010000016.1:0-5785 GCA_031410215.1 Candidatus Altimarinota bacterium
GAGAACGCCATCGACGCAATCCCGGCAGAAAGTGCACTCGTAGGAGCAGATGAGCGCGTCGGTGGAGCTGGCCGGCAGGTCGCGATTGCAGCATTCACAGTTGGGTCGAAGCTGGAGCATTTCTATCCTCCCTTTCCTGGCAGGTAGGGCCGCAAGACCAGGAATTCCAGGTACTCCAACGACCCCTCCCTCTACACCAATAGTACAGCCACCAACTGGTAGATAATTCCCTCTAATACTTTCAGCATGAAACTCCTCATACTATCTCTCATCTCGTTCACAATACTCACATCATGTACTCTCGGTAGTGATTCCATCAATCCTCCTACATCATGAGCAGCAGTATGAAATCAGATAACATCTGGATCAACACAATTCATACAACCAGTATGAGTATCTGGACTTCGCAACTAGTATCATCATTTTTTTTATCTTCTTTTTCTGTTTTATGAAAAAATATCTCCTCCCTATTGTTCTCCTTGCTCTAGGATACATGTCTACTACTTCAGCATTTGCTGAGAGTGTTACATTCGACAATGGGACAACATGGTCATGTGACCAGTCATTTGCACCAGCTCCAGTACGCTACTGGTACAACTATACATTCCATGATTCATGGAACAACCCTACTAGTCAGAATACGTATCTCAATACGTTTGAGATCCAATACAAAAATGCGAACTATCTCTCCGCAGATGGCGTATTTGCTTGGACGGATGTACTGCGAACAGCGAATTTCACCGTAGCTCCAGCATCATCTATAGTAGCACTCACGACCAATCCGAATTGGGGAGTGACTCGCAAGCCATCTACTCGAGCTGTAGTAAGCGGATATGATTTCATGATAGGCTACAAGATCGGATATGATAAGTCCAACAATTACCCAGATGCCACTGATGACATACAGCATGTAGAGTGTCAGCCATACTATGTGACATGGTGTGGTGATGGTATCGTCGATACAGAATATGAGATTTGTGACTCTGGTGCCAGCAATGGTAGTATCGGTAGCTGTAATGCTACTTGTACAGAAGTAGTACCTCCTACACCAACACCAGGTGTTTGTAGTACTACTCTCACAGGACCGCAACCATCTCCGATTACAGCAGGTTTATGTAATGTAGGCTCTCCAGTATGATTTTCTGCTGTAGGTACAAGTCCGGTGAACTATTCATGGTCATGCAGCGGAATCAGTGGAGGAGCAAGTTCTCCTGCCTGTACTGCGAGTTATACTCCATCTGTTCCAGTTCCAGTATTTGATCTTCATCTCAAAAAGTATATCAACAATGATGATGCACAACCAAATGCTCCAGTAGCAGCCAATAGCGGTAGTACCTTTAACTATATTATCCGTGTGACCAACGATGGTCCTGCGAATGTATCAGGTTCGACTACTGTCACAGATACGCTCCCAGCTGGTATAGCTCCAAATGGTACTATTTCGGCATCAGGATGGTCATGTACTGGTACGACGTCTATCTCATGTACTCGATCGAATACTCTTGGTAGTGGTGTATCATTCCCTGAGATCGTAGTTCCAGTGATAGTCACAGCGACTACTGGTACCATTACCAATACTGCTACTGTAGTTAATCCAGCAGAGAATCCGAATAATCCAAATCGAGCAGTAGATAATACTGATCCAGCAGTGATAGTCATTACTCCTCCAGGTGTCCCTACTCCGAACCTCTCCATCAAAAAATATGCAAAAGAGATCTCCGCAGTTGGAGATACGCAGACTGCCCCTATTTCGATAGCTCGTGGAGAAGCATTCAATTATTATTATCAGCTCCAGAATACTGGATCAATAGCCGCTACTGGTGTCGTCGTCAAGGATACCCTCCCATCATATCTCACATTCTCAGGGGCTATCACTGTCCGCAATCCAGCTGGTGCAGATGTGACCGCTAACTGGACTTGTGTACAGGGTTCTCAGGTGTTCGCAGGCGAGACAATCACTCGTATCACACTCGTATGTAGTAAACTCACTCCGCTGCCAGCGAACTCTGGAGTCTATACATTCACGGTACCTGTCGTACTGTCAGCCAATGCTCCGATCAATATAAATATGCAGAATGTCGTATATGTCTGTGCGGATAATGTTGTAGCTAATCCTACAGGTCCAAACGGGGAAGCGATCTGTGGTAATATCAATCCACCCCCTCCACCACCCCCAGGACAGTGTGATAAAACCAATCCAAATAGTCAAAAAGATCCTGCTTGTATCGTGGTTCCTCCTCCTGTATGTACAGTGAATTGTGGTGGTTGATCGTCGAATATCGGTAAGAAATGTGTCAATGGTATTGCAACATGTGCTAGCTATAACTCTATAACAGCATGTATTGCAGATGGTATATCTGCAGCTCTCTGTTATCCGGCAGATGCAGTTGGCCAGACTATGTGTGCTACACAATCACTCTCATGTAGTGGGCCAGGAGGAGGTGGTGGAGGAGGAGGTTGAGGTTGACGATGTGGTGATGGAGTACTCGGATCGAGTTCTGGTGAAGAGTGTGATGTCGTCGGTGCACCATGGTGTGTATCATGCAAGATAGATCTCACTACTACTCCAGGCGCCAATCCGATTACTGATCTCTGGATGACTATACCAGTACTCGCAGGTACTCAGCGTCTTGGATATACTTGGCTCGATGGTATTCCAGGGAAGGTAGCATTTTCAGACAATCGTATGATACTCGGAGTTGGTACCAAGGTATTTACTCTTGCTGATAGTGTAGGATTCGGTATTAGAACACAGTATCGTATCCCACTCATGATCGAAGCAAACAAAAATATCTGTCTCAAGTCAGAATGATCAGAACTTAACTCACAAGAAATTTGTACTACATTCGGTGCTGCAGCTCCCGACTCAATGATCTGGACGCGTATCGATGGCATGAGATATGTAGTCATCGGACAAGGAGACTTCCAGTCTCGCAAATCAGATGGAACATATGAGCGTATGGTAGCGAATAATCCCAACAATGTTACTCTTTTCAAAGGAGCAACACCATATAAACCAGGACTAATAGCTCCAAATGTGTGACCTACTCTCAATAGTGCATTCTTCGGTAAGGCAAGAGGGAATAATGGTACTATCGGACTTTTCACGGATACAGGTGTAGATCTCGTCAAGTTTGCTGTCCGTGTCTCTAGTGCAGTAGTCTCATCTATTGGATCCGCATCGAATCGGGCAATCGAATCGTTTATCAATACTCGTGATATATTTGCAGACTTCCTCGGAACCACGATCGGATATACATCGACAACGAACTCGAATAATATGAGTACAACTACTATGGTTGCTCTCCCAACACTCGTAGGCAAGACTGGGTGAACTGTCTCGACTATTGCAGAACTCGAATCATACGCAGTGAATGGGAATCGTAATATCCTCGCAGTGACAGGAGATCTCACGATCGTTTGTCCAGTAGGATCAACAGTATTCACGATGTCAGGTGTCCGTACAGTGATCATCACTGGCAATCTGATCATACGGTGTAATATTGTCTATGGATCGTCTGACTCGACATCAAGTTGGGCATGGATCGCCAAGGGTGGTAATATCCAGGTATCCAATGGCACTGGTACTCCCACTATTGGAGCTGTGACGAATCTCGCAGGCGTGTATGTAGCAGTAAAAGATGTTGGATCAACTACTGGAGGTGAGATCACCTATACAGGTAATACCACTACTCAGGCAATACTGCGTATTGAGGGAACTCTTTATGGTAATGCATCTCCACTCTTCGCCTCTCGACTCTACGCGAGAGCTACAGGAGCCTATGACATCCTCACGACTGGTACGATCCTTACATATTCCAACCGTGCGCTCATGTCTCCTCCACCACTCCTCTCACAGTATCTCGGTACCTATCAGGTACAACGAGTAGTTCAGTAGTCGACTATCCAGATAAAAAATACATTCCGAGTTCTCGGAATGTATTTTTTATCTCCTGGCAATTGCTTCCTGGAATCTAACGAACTCTGTGTAGGTCCAACCCAGTATGTGGAGTCGAGTCGCGAGAGTCACACCAACATATCGATAGTGCCATGGCTCTGCTTGGTACTCATCAATCTCCACTCACTTTTGGTAGCTCTGCATCCATCCATAATAATGAGCATTGTTCTCGAGCCACTTCAGATACTTGCGATAGATAGGGTTACTTTTGAACTCTTTTTCATTGCTCACATCGAAGAGATCTACGGCGAGTCCGAGCTGATGTTCACTATATCCCGGTGGAGCACAGAGAGAGTTACTACACCTTCCGAGATCCCAGAGGCGCTGCTGATATGTAGCACTACGATAGCCACTGATGACTGTGAGAGGAGCTCCGTGTTCCTTTTGGAAATATATACCCATATTCCAGAGAGCATCTCGAGCTTCTTTTCTCAGTTGACTATTGCGACCTGCCTCGTTGATCATAGATCCAGATATCGATACAAGATCTCTAGGTGCATACTTTTTATCAGATAGAGGAGTAGTGCGACTGACGAATCTGAGATAGCTCGAGTCATCATAGAATACTGGGAGTCGTATGGCCGACCTGAGTCTCAGAATATAGGATGAGCGAGGTATCGTCTCACCACTCATAGCCTCTACAAGATTAGATGATGCAGTTATGATGATAAAAAGAATCGCGAGAAATCGAGATAGGTACATGGAGAATAGAAAATATTAGAACTGCAAACTTAGATTACTTTTTTCTTGCGGAGAATGATAGTGAGCATCACGAGTACTATCACGGTGATGATGATGGCTCAATATACGAGATGATCTGAGAATGGGAGACTTGCGATATTCATACCAAAAAATCCAGTCAGGAGCGTGAGTGGCAACATAAATGCTGAGAACGTAGTGAGATATTTGATAGTAGTATTTGACTCGAGTTCGAATATACTCTTGAGTGTATCTTCCATGGAGTCGATATTTTCTTGGAGGAGCTCGATCTCGGAGAATATCTTGTTCATCTTGTCCTCGAGATTCTCGAAGTAGAGCTCTACCTCTTCGGAGAATCGGTTCTTCATCTGGCTCTCTATCATCCGCAGTACGAGGATCTGTGGTTTCATCATGTGTTTGAGCGTGATGATGTTTCGCTTTTTCGTCATGATGTTGCGGATCGTGTCGGTCCCACGAGCCGAGAAGAGCTCCCGCTCGAGTGCCTTGAGATCCCGAGCAAACCGCTCGAGCATCTTCATTGTCTTGTCGAGATAGGCCTCGATGATGGAGTAGAGGATGAGGGCTGGAGACTCTTTTTTTCCACTTTTTACATCAGTCTCATAGCGATCATAGACCCGTCGCATCGTCGATGACTGGTAGTAGCGAAACGATATCAGATAGTCATGTGAGATAAATATATTCAGCTCATTGTGGATATATCTCTCAGAGCTGGGATCATATTTCGGGAAATGCAGTACGAGGAATATATAGTCGTCATAGGCATCGAGACGGGCATACTGGTTGGACTCGAGGATCGCATCTCGATCGAGCTCATGGAAACTATACTTCGTCATCACCGCATCGATCTCATCGAGTGGCGGATTGACTCGGTCGAGCCAGAGTCAGGACATAGATGGATTTTTGGTTCGAGCCATTTGATTTTTTATTGTATGGTGCTCAGAGCGGGACTTGAACCCGCAAGCCGTGAGGCAGAGGATTTTGAGACCTCCGTGTATACCATTCCACCATCCGAGCGTACACCGAGATAGTATAGAAAAATGAGCCGAAGTCAAAGCGAGAAAGTGAGGATTTTCACAAAATTAATTTGACTATCTTTACATTAGCCTA
>JANNYQ010000017.1:0-9586 GCA_031410215.1 Candidatus Altimarinota bacterium
CGAGTAAAAGGAGACTGACAGTTCGTGGTGAGTGTAATAGTACATTTTGGCGTCGTAGCACCACTCGCCATGTAGTAGCCATTGCTATCTATCCAGAGGCCTGATGATGTTGCGGCGGCACCCGTGAGATACCAGGCTCCATTCGTATTTGTTAGGATATATCATGTTGATGAAAGTCTCGTTGTAGTAGATGCTGAGTCACCGATGCAACCTGCAGCATATCATTGCACTTTCCAGCAGTTGGTCTGATCACTCGAGAATCGGAGCCAATTCGTATTTCTCAAATTAGTCACTCACTCGAGTCACTCACGAGCGAGATTGATCGCCTTGATCCTATTCTCAGAGTCACGAGCAAAGTAGATCCCACCGATCACCGTCGAAAACATCGCCGTCACGGCAAGTCCGAGAACTGCTATCATGGCCATGATCTCTATTAGAGAAGCTCCGTTTTTATCGAGATGCCTCACCAGAGGGAGTTGCATTTTTTGATTCTTTGATTATCGTGAATAGTTGCGTGTAGAGGATATCATCTTTGTTTCCATAGAAATCTATAGTGTATAGATTGATACCTTCTTTGAGAGTGCTCGATGCCATATTGGCATAGTAGTACCAAGTAGTTGAACCAGGAATATACTTCTGGAGACGGTATCCATTGACAAGGATATAACTCACTGCATCTTTGGTGACAGTTCACTGCACCTTGATAGCACTATCAGTCATCACATATGGATTGCTCGCTGGACTGATAATCCGGAAGTCTTTGCTCGAGATGGGTGAAGCGTTGGTAAGGAGTCGTGTCACACTCTGGTCTAGTGCCTGCTTGGATCCGAGTACTGTGACAACTCATTTTGCTACTTGCGTTCCATCTGCTGTATACGCTTTATAGACGATATTATTGATCTCAGAGGTGAGAGGGAATTCCGCAAAGGTAAATGTATGGTTCACGGGACTTACTACTGTTTCCTGATCGTTGAGGGTAACTCTGACTATAGCGGGAGAGTTGATAGATCCTCGTACTACTATAGTTGTCTTGGTAGCAAGTGATCCATCAAGTGGGTCGAGAATTGATATAGACTGAGTTGCTGACCCTGTAGATTCTACATTAGCAAGACTCGATCCAGTATTCGATATTAATACAGAAAGATTACTGAGGAGTTGTTTTCCATCATTGCGGATGAAAAGAGGATTTGACATTATACCCTCATCGATACCTCATACGAGACTCGCGAGTTGCAGTCCAGGATTTGCGAGATCAGAGGCAGATACCATGATCCTGTTGCCTGCTTTGAGTACATATTCTCCGACAGAGGTACGGATACGGGTATCTCATACTATAGAGTAAACACTACTATATATCTGATTATTTTGCTCGATCATGGCAACATTGCCAGCATCTGTGGTGACACTGAGATTTTTAGCTTCTGTAGTGGTTGTATTTGAGAGTTGTTTGATCCATACTCTTCATTTGGTGAGCTTGATGGAATCTCCTGTACTGGTATGGAAAAGATAGATGAGCTCAGTTCGCTCATCGAGATCGAGAGAGAGATCGCTATTCGTCGCACTGGCTCAACCGGTCTCGACTGTTATAGATTTGTCACCAACATAAAGTGGTTGTCCTCATGTCCCTGTGATGCGATTTTTGGATGATTCAGTCATCGCTATGAACACAGTACTTCCACTCGTCTGGGGAGTTATGATCAGATGAGCTCTATTACTATCTACACTTGCATTCCCTCAGAACGAGCTCGCTATGATAATGAGCAAAATGATACCTGTGAGTATTGCTATCCAGAGCCAAGGGATATTCGCTGCTGCTGATCGAGATCGAGAATATTCGTTTCACATTGTTTGGATGTGTTAGTGGGTAGATTTATATCTTTGGGATGATGCTCTCTATAACGGCATATGTCGCATCTTTCCCTTTTGGTGTACGGATACTCACAGTATCTCCTACACTACACTTGTGGAATGTGATAGCAGCCATGAGAACCCTATAAGTTTTAGTATCTGTAGTGATTTCATATTTATCTCCATTTTTGGTTACTATGCCTATGCTAGTCTCAAAATGGATTTCTTCTATAATCTTGTATTTAATACCACCATGACTCTCTATAGTTGCCTTGAGTCTACTTCCCTGTACGAGGAGTGACTTGGATGAATAGTTTTGTGGTACAGGATATACTGCACCATCAGGCCCAAGCATAGAGTCACCAGTGAATACTCACTCTACGACCTTGTCATCTCATGACTGATAGCTATTGAGTTCTGCTCCACTAGTATCAAACTCTTCTCGAGGCGTATCTCCGAGCAGGCTATCGAGGATCTTTCGAGCTGATCTGATGGAGTTCTCTGCTGACTGTACGAGGTCTCGTAAGGCTTTTATTTGTTTATCTTGTGACATACTATATATATAGGTTATATGTTTGATAGAGAGTATATGGGTTTTGTGGGTATTGTCGAGATAT
Organism: Candidatus Altimarinota bacterium; assembly: GCA_031410215.1. GTDB lineage: Bacteria > Patescibacteriota > Gracilibacteria > BD1-5 > UBA2023 > JABFSX01. The sequence goes on from JANNYQ010000017.1 coordinate 2,466, forward strand.
TTTTATTGACCTGTAGATAATATATTATATAGATCTATTATATCTATATAGAATAGGATACTCAGTATCCAACCTATCCCGAGAAATGGTCAAAATGGAATTTGGGATTCTGTTTTTTTCTGTTTTATAGCATTATATAATAGTATGGCAACTCATACGATACTCCCAATGATGTATGCAAATGCAAAACTCGCTATCCCATGTACTACTCCCAGAGTGAGTCAGGCAAATATTGCAATACGTAGATCACCTCCACCTATCCAAGTTGGTATCTCGAGTATTTCTTCTTGCCTCGGGGTTCTCCATATATCGACTAGCATCATTACGGGGAATGTAATATAGCTCAGTATGAGCTCTCAGAGATGTTTCCAGTCTTTATTTTTTACTAGATGATATCCGCCTGGTATCAATATCTGTATGTAGAAAAAGGTATAGAGAAAAAATGCTCCATAAAGTCGATCCATGATTGGTATATGAAAAGTATGAAAAGTATATCCTGAGTACGAAGTGAATAAAAGTGAAAAAAATGGTATAGCGAGAAGTAGATAAATCACTGGTATCATCATCTGATCGGGGATCTCCATATATCTCATATCATAGAGGATATAGACACCAGTTGTGAACGCAAATACGAGGAGTAGAAACATCTCAGAACTGATAGGATCAATGCCGATGTGGATACCAGCGTAAGCGACTATCGCAAAAATAGATCCCATGAGGATCTCAGCAAGCGGATAAAATATGGGTATAGCTATACCACAGTGTGAGCACTTGCCTCCACTCCAGATGTATGATATGAGAGGGAAGAGATCTTGCCATCCGAGTATATGCTGACAGTGTGGGCACTCACTCCGCCCCACCATGATGCCTCATCTACCACTCTGCCATCTCTCGATGAGTACCGTGGCAAAGCTCCCGAATATAAGTCCGAGAGATCAGAAAATGAAAATGAGAAAAAACATATATTTAGCGTTCGAGCATATAGAGGGAATAGAGATTGGCTTGTTGTATCTTTTCTATATGCTCTGTTTTCACATTGGATGATGAGAGTATTCTCTCAAGAGAAGTATGAGAGATATTATCATAGATATACCTGAGGATTGGATCATCTCCGAGGATAGATTTATCCATAGAGCCAAGAGATTTGAGTATCCGCATCTGGAATACTGTGTGATGTCCGAGACTCATATCTTGAGATCTGCCATAGTTGATGAATCCAGCAGTATCCTCGTAGAGTGATCTACACTCTGCTCACTCTCTACTCATCTTGTTCACTATGTGGAGAGTTTCGAGGAATGCTACTATACGTACATAGTTCCAATTACGACTCCATCATGGAATCTTGATATCGATATTTTTGACTTGATTTTTACCACCATCACGTGATATGAGGACTTCGATGATGTCACCGAGATCTATTCCACTGATATTTTTCTTGTTCCACCAACCCGTAATTTTGCCATATTCTTGAGAGATCATGACAATACGTGTCTGATTATCACGAATTCTAGTGATACTAAGGATGATGGCGTTCGTTTTGTACACGGTATTGATTTATTTGAATATGAGTTTCCCGTCCACGAATTCAAAATTGAGACCATGGACTCCACTAGATGTGGTTACGTAGATAAGACCATCTCGTGGTACATTGATACTTTTGATAGTTGATTCAGTATTGAGTTCGAATTGTCCTATATAGTTCCATGATTTGACATCCTGGAACCTCTTGGAATCAGGTTGAAATATCCATATCCTATTTCCATTGAGTATATAGGTATAAGAGAGATAGCTGCGAGTGATGAATGTACTTATTTTGCTTGTATCGATACCCCATTCGCCTGGGATCTTGTTGAGGATGATCGATGTGAGGGTATTCTTATCTCAGAGATATCTGAGTATCTTTCCGTCTTCCATATAGAGATATATACCACCATCGATACTTATATCAAATATTCCAGGTTGAACTTTTTCCATGAGTCCTGACTTTTGTGAGAAGCCATTGAGTCATGGCTTGTGTCTTTGGATTTGATTCTTTGAAGTTTCGAGGAGGTAGATATTGCCATTGAATGTCTTGATCGAGAGGGCATCTTCCCATGAGTTCTGTCCTGTAACATTCACATAAGAGAACTCATCACGAAGTGGAGAAAGAATATGATTCTGGGTTGTGAGAAGGTAAACTGATCCATCTTCTCCCGCATCAAAACTCTTAACTCTTTCTCATCCAGGATAAGGAACTATTTTGATAGTTTTATCCCCCGTCACATAGTTGAGAATAGCTCCTCATTCCCCGAGGAGGATGAATTTTTTATCTTTTTCTATCATTCCCACTGGGCTGAATTCTGCTGGATTGAATGGTATAATAGAGCTCAATTGCGTCATATCGATCGATTGGATATCATAGACTTCTTTTTTCATACTCGCTATACGATCGAGGAGCTTCTGAGTATCTACCATATGGGACTGTTCCTTTCTGAGATCAAATAGTATTTTCTCTGCTTGAGTTATTTTGGCATTGAATGCTGTAGGGTTTCCAGAGAGCTTTTGTCCATCCTCGATGAGGATATTTGCTTGGATGAGGAGATTTTTGGTATCAGAGGTATTGGTCGAAAGGACTCAGAGGATACTCGATACCAGAGAATAGGCGAGTGCAAAAAGGAGTACCACACCGATAGCAAGGAATGCAAATTGGTATCGACTATTTGATAGTGTCGGGATTCTTTGGATGAGTCATTTGGTTCTTTCCCACATTTTCTTACTTCTGATATATTCCACGAGCACTACTCCACGATCACGGAGTATATCCGCTTGCTTTCGTCATCGAGTTGATACTATGGTCGGAGTGGTATAGATACGACGAGAAAGGCGGATGATATGTAGATTAACTCAGATTTCTCTTTCTATTGTACGCTTACTCGTCTCGCTCCAGATATCAGGTGGTAGACTGGCGAGTTCTGCCAGTACATCATGACCGAGGGTATGTTCGATATCGTCATTGGCAAGATAGACGGTTGCCCCGACTGGGATTTTACCAGTTGTGATAGAGTGGAACTCGTGGGATCTATTTTCATGAACAGTGATATCTATGAACTCACCACTCTCCTCGATAAATATCCCATGTGTACCTCAGACTGTCGAGAGTGTCAGGTCCTCACCCTGTAGCATACCGATGAGGATACGGATATCTGAGATATCCTCTCGTGGAAAATTGGTCACAAAGCTATTATAATGCTCAGTTATGTAACTGAAGTCATGATTCGTCTCTCTTATATTCCACTCGGTTGATGAGATACTCTCGAGAATATGATCCTCGAGTATCGATACTGTCGACTCACTCTCTCCATCGATAATACAAAAAATACTCACCGCATCGTGTGGAGTGAGAATATGTGATCGAGTTGCCCTCGTACTCGTCGGATGATTGTGATGGAGCCCACTAATCTGTATCATACTATACTATATTGATTGCAAAAATACTAAAGATTCCCGAGGAGCCCCAGAGTGTCGGCAGCATCGGATTTGGAGGTGTCAGATTTCTCAGCATTTTGTACTTGTTGTTTCGCCTTTTGTGATTGGAGAGATTGCCACTCGATCAAGTGCTTCTCATTGAGTATTTTGATCTCTTCTTGATATTTGAGATTGAGTTCCTCGAGCTGATGACGTTCTGTCATGAGGATATTGAAGAGTCTATCTACTTGCTCATCTGTCATCGATGGGAGGATATCGAACCAGTATTGTTTTTCATTGTTATCAATCGACTCACTTCCGAGCACGAGCTCTACGAGTTCGCTATATTGGAGTTGGATCTCATCGAGTATAGTGAATATGAAGTTATCACGAGTGACTTGAGTCATGAGGATATGATTAGAGAGTGCTATAATTGATCTGAATTGTATACAATGTTTATCATTTCGCAAATAAAAATATGTTCTACAAACTGGTTTGACTTGATTTTCTCTCTCTATTCTCTATGATTTGCTCATATATGCAATATATTCTCCTATCACTTCTCGCTTTTTTTGCTCGACTCATCATCTCGAGACATCAACCATACATCATCGGTGTCACGGGTACAGTCGGCAAGACAACTATCACGACGCATATTGCTCGGTTCCTCACGCAGGAGCTCGGTAACAAAAATATTGGATACTCTCTTCATCATTATAATGGAGAATACGGACTCCCACTTACTATAATATGAGCCAGGACTGGGTGAAAAAATCCATTTCTCTGGATCTGGATATTTTGCGTAGCGATCTCTCGTCTGATACGACCCTATCCAAAGTATCTCGTCCTCGAATATGGCATCGATCATCCGGGTGAGATGCAGTTCCTCTTGGATATTGTGACTCCACATATTGCTATTCTCACACCTGTCGAGCCTAATCATCTCGAACAGTTTGGTTCAATTGAGGTCTACCGAGCCAACAAATTGATGATCCTCGAACATGCGAAATATCGTATCATCCATGAATCACTCCGTCAGTATGTCGATCTCGACTCCCTGTATTATTCTCTCGGAGCTCTCTCAGATATCGATGCGGCACATATAGAGATGGATGTTTCCGGGACTCGGGCAGTGGTACAATATTCTAAAAAAGAATACCCAATAACGCTCCCGGCGATTGGAACTTTTCAAATAGAAAATCTGCTCCCACTCTATCCTATTGCAGATATACTCAATATAGATCCAGCTCATATTGCTCGGTATGCCTCACATGGATCACCTGAGACTGGAAGATCATCTATCCTCTCAGGTATCCATGATTCTACGATTATAGATGGTAGTTACAACGGTGGATATCTCTCGATCCGTGAAGGGATTATCTCGATGAGATCATTTATTCATTCACACCGTATCATATTCCTCCTCGGTGATATGCGTGAGCTCGGCGAGGTTTCGCAGAATATGCACGAAAAGTTGGCTCACGAGATTTGTGATATTATTCCACATGAGAGTCATGTGTCATTTTATCTCGTTGGGCCCATGATGCGCGACTATGTTGCCCCCATTCTCTCATCTCATTTTCATACACTCTCATCGCTCTCATCTCGAGAGAGTGGAGATGCGATTCGAGATGATCTCGCTCAAAACAAAACCAAAGCTATCATCTACGCAAAATGAAGTCAGAATACGATATTCATCGAAGAGGGAATTAAGTCACTTCTCTTGGAACTCCTAGATGCGAGCAAGCTCCCACGACAGACGGCGAGTTGGATGGCAAAAAAAGAAACATTTTTTAAGAGTTTGGAAAAATAGTATATCAAAAGTATTCTTTCCAAAAAATCTACTCAATTTGAGGGTAAAAATACCCAAGAAAGTGGGTATTTTTTTATTTTATGTGCTAGCATAGCTATATGAACAAGATCCTATCTACCATATTCAGCATACTATTCGTTATCTCCTATCTCTCGCCAACGATCGGGAGTGCTATAGACACGACGACCTCTGGTCGCATTCTCGATAATTTCAAGGCTCAGCAAGCAGATATACTCTTCGAGTCAGCACCGTTCGAGATACAGGATGCGAGCAAGATCCTCGAGGATGAGTATGCAATGAATGGACTCGAGTCACTCAAGACACGACTTCAATCCATACAATCAGCCTATCAGGTCAAAAAAGATGCCATCGGAGAAGTCAGGGTCTCACTCGAGCAAGCACTCGCTGTCCTCGCCGAGTCTATCCGCGTGACTACTGAGTCTATCATACAAACCAATCTGGATATCAAAATCAAACAAACCAAGATCCAACAGCTCCAGGCAGATGGTCTCGCCCTCAGATCGCGTATCCGAGAACATAGATCTATCATCCTCGCCTACCTGAAAAATATCTATTCCGAATGAAACACGATCCTCGATGCTGGAGGCAATATCGATCTCATCAAGAATATGATCCTTACTACTGAAGATAGTGATTTCACTCTCTCAGATATTACCTATAAAACGCTTATCACCCAGATGGGACAGCAGTTTGTCGATGAGTATCGATCTCTCGTGAGGGCTTACTATCTCTCGAATATACAAACTCAAAATGAACAATCCGCACTGGAGGATCTCGCCTCAGGACTCGCTAGCCAAAGAATAGCTCTCACAGCACAACAGGAAGAGCGAGCTCGTCTCCTCGAGGTGACTCAGGGACAAGAAGCTCTCTATATCCAGTATATCGCATCACAGCAGACTGCTCAGGCTCAGGTCGAGACCCTCTGGCAAGAGGCGAGTGATCGCTATAGTGAGTCGTTTGATCTCCTCCTCGCCAAGTATAGTTGCAACAAAACGAAGAAAACCAATACTCAGATTGTCGAGTGTGCCCGCATTCGTCAGTACTTTATCAATGAAAAAGAGCTCGCCAAGTGAGACAAACGTATCGATACTCCCAATCTCCTCGACTGGCCGATCAAGAGTCGACGAATCACATCATATTATCATGATGCAGACTACTATAAGGCACTCAGATCACAACATGATGCTATCGATATCGCAGCGGAACAGGGAAGTGAGATACTCGCTCCAGCAGATGGATATGTGACTTATATACTCCCACCTTCTCCAGGTGGATATTCCTATATGGCAGTCAAGCATGCTGATTGACTCGTCACTGTCTATGGACATCTCTCAGAGGTACTTGTATCCAAATACGAATTCGTCAAAAGAGGACAACCAATTGCCAAGAGTGGTGGAGCTGTCGGGACTCCTGGTGCTGGTCCGATGACGAGTGGAGCACATCTCCACTTCGAAGTATGGAACAACCGAGAGTCTGTTGATCCACTACGTTATCTCTCAATTGCAGAGATGGATTATGCCACTCTTCTTCCAGTCTATCAGGACAAGTTCCTCACTGATATCGTCGAGCTCTCTGGGACTGGAGCAGATACGACTCAGTACAAAAAGAAATTCAACCTCGTGGGCAAAGATGAAACCGAGAGACAAAAATATCTTCTCAAGGTATATGCGACTCCTGACTTCAACAAGTGGCAACTCTGGGTAGACATAGCACTAGATGCTGACATCGATCCTAGCTTCATGATCTGTATCGGTCTCGCTGAGACAACTCTCGGGAACCATCTCAAGACAGCATATAATATCGGGAATATCGGCAATACTGATAGTGGATCTACCTACTCGTT
>JANNYQ010000018.1:0-16340 GCA_031410215.1 Candidatus Altimarinota bacterium
GCCAACTATGTGGATCACCGCCATAGGTCGGATAGTTCTCACACCATACGACAGGACTGCCTGTTGAGCAATCTCTCCACCGCTGACAGGTGAGTCATCCGATCATCACATTTTCTGTTGTTGCACCACAGGTATTCGCTGTCTTCATTACTCGCTCAGTAGCTCTGGCGGTCGCAGGCGATGAGAGGGTATCGTTTGGATTCTGATAGATGAGAGTCGCTGTCGGAGTCGTGTTGCAACTACTCGTCCATCCACCACCTCCGACGATCCCCATAGCGTGGATGACATCACCTCGGACACATGCCAGTTTTGATGCGAACGACCCGCCAAGAGAGTGAGCAACTATCATAATATCTGATCTCTCGATACAGTAGTTGTCACCGATATCACGGACAATAGCATCGAAGAATGTCACATTCTCCTCTGCACTCCATGATCTAGTCCCGCCTCAGGCATCGAGTCCAGCAAGGTAGACGACGATATATTCCGTCTGTCATCCGCCACCACGACGAGATCACTCGAGTCCCATATATCACTGGACTTGAGCGTTCGAGTTGGTGCGTCCATGGATGGCGACGATGAGTCCGACAGGATTGCTACTCGAATATCCTGTAGGAACATAGAGTATATAGGACCTGACTTTTCCTGCGATCTGTATCGTGTTGGTACTCCCGAGAGTTCACGGCTTGGTGCATCATCGTGAGAGACTTTTTATCGGGGATTTTTGTGTAGCATATGCTCGGATAGCGAGTATCAGCTCACTCGCCTTGCCACGAGACATCGGTGTCACGAGAGAGTAGCTATGTGTATCGAGTATAGCGTTCGTATCTGCGAACTGCTGATATGCAGTATACCACGGAGTGCCCTGAGCAGGGGCGAGACCATAGAGACGCAGTCCCATAGCGAGTGCCTCGAGGGTAGTGACTGGACGATCCGGGCCAAATGTCCCATCACCGAACCCTTTCACCATACCGAGTCTGACTCCTTCACAGATATACTGATGATACCAGAGCGTCACGCCAACATCGCGGAAGCATCGTATTTTGGGAGTTTCTGTCAGTATAGTTCACTTTGCTTTGAGGAATACCTTGAGTATCTCTGCTCTCGTGATAGTTGCATCAGGGCCAAATGTCCCGTCAGCGAATCCAGATATCACGCCCTCATCTGCGAGTGTCGTGATCGAGTCCCTATACCATGAGTAGTCTATATCAGGAAATAGTGCATAGATATTCTGGGTTGTGAGTGCAAGTATAGCTATCAGAGAGACGAGGATTCGGAGTTTCATAGAGTTTTTTAGAGAAGTAGTCTATAGTATTCTCCTCCCGAGTAAAGAAAAAGACTCGTATTTCACACTATTTTCACTATAATAGCATTCATGAAACAACTCACACTCTGCCTACTCATCCTCATATCAGCTCTAATATCTTCCTGTGAGATACAAGAACCTATTGCAAATAATTTACCTAGCGTAAAGGTTCCGAGTATTCTCGCTCTCGGTGACTCACTCACGATATGACTCTGACTCCCAGAATCAGAGAGCTATCCGAGCCAACTCCAGGGTCGACTGGACTCACTCGGATACGCATATCGAGTAGAGAATGCTGGGATCTCATGAGATACGACCGCTGGACTCCTCTCGCGTCTTGACTGGGTGCTCGAGTGAGATCTACCATCCCTCATTATCCTCTGTATCGGAGCTAATGACGCATTTCAAGGCAAATCAGTCGCAGATATCGAGACCAATACCCGAGCGATCATCGAGAAAATCCAGGCCAAGAAAATACCAATTCTCTTTGCTGGGATGATTGCTCCTTACAATCTCGGAACGCAATATAGATCAGAGTATGATGGACTATTTTCGAAGTTGGCGAAAGAGTACAAGTTGCCATTTGTCCCATTCCTCCTGGAGTGAGTGGCACTCCAATCAAGTCTCAATCAAGAAGACCGTATCCACCCAAACAAAGCAGGATATACGATAGTAGTAGGTAATCTGATGCAAATACTCGAGAAAGAAAAGTTGATAAAGGAATAACTCATTCTTTCTAAATATGCGTTATCAATCACTCGACATACTCCGTGGACTCGCGATCATAGGGATGGTATTGTTCCACGCAAACTATATGATTGAGGAGGTTTTTGCTATAGAGATATTTCATTTTTCCACTCGATTCTGGTATATACTCGGCAGAGTCGTAGGTATCACATTCATCATAGTCTCTGGGATCTCATTCTATCTCTCTGTCCAGAATAGACCTCTATCTCGGATAGTCACCAATACAAAAAGGAGGTTCACTATACTCACGACTATCGCTCTGGTCATCTCATTTGTTACCTATGTATTCTTCTACGAACAGAGGATATCGTTTGGGATTATTCATTTTTTTGCTGTCTCTACGCTGCTCGGTCTCCCATTTATACGACTCGGGTCATGGAATATGCTCGTAGGTATATTGTGCTTGATTATCGGCTACTGCATGAGTCTTATCAGTATAGACTCAGACCTCTTCATCCCACTCGGACTGATATCGTTGGATTACTACTCTGCAGACTACTATCCTATATTCCCATGGTTTGGATATTATTTGATTGGATACGGAGTGGCATCTTGGCTTTGCCTGAGTGGATATTTTGACACTCTATTCGCCTGATCCTATCTTATTCTCAGGCCAATTTCATATGTTGGGAGACACTCACTCTGGATCTATGTACTACATGTACCGATTCTCTATGGGATGATGTGGTGGATAGTTTTATAGGAGTTATGATTGCATTCTCCTATATATCAATATAATACTGACCTCAATATCACATCATATGATCTCACTCCAGAACATCTCGAAGTCCTATACCAGTAAAAATGAAACGGTCACACTATTCACGAGTCTCGATTGGCAAGTCGAGACGGGGAGCTACGTATCACTCATGGGAGCGAGTGGTGCTGGCAAATCATCGATCTTGTCACTCATCGCTGGGATCATCCCTCCTGATAGTGGTACTATAGAGCTCGGACATACCGATATCGTACAACTGAGCACTGATGAGATGATCGAATACCGAGGGCAACATATCGCGTTCATATTCCAGGCGTTCGAACTCATCCCCAATCTGACGGTGAGTGAGAATATCGATCTTGTACTCGATATCTCCCATGCTCCTCGTCGCTATGAGACGAGTGTGATCCTCGAGAAGGTATGACTCGCAGGTAAATGAATGAGGTATCCAACGGAGCTCTCGGGAGGCGAGCAACAGCGAGTGGCTATTGCACGAGCTTTTGTTGCTGATGTGGAGTATCTCCTCGCAGATGAGCCAACCGGCAATCTGGATGAGGGCAATGCGAATAGGATCATGGATCTCATCGATATCCTCCATCAGGAAACAGGCAATACGATCGTGATGATCACGCATGATAGAGATATCGCAAATAGGGCGGACCTGATCTATCGTCTTCATCGAGGGACTATAGCAGCTTTTTAATTTTATTTATTTTTATTATTTTTTTCATGGAAATCAATATCTGGTTCTGGGTAGGGTTTAATATATTTGTCCTTTTCATGCTCGCACTCGATCTCTGAGTGTTTCATAGGAAGAGTGCAGAGGTGAGTGTCCGAGAGGCGTTGACTTGGTCAGGGATATGGATTTCGCTTGCACTTGTTTTTAATTGACTGATATACCAGTGGTTTGGCGAGCAGAAAGCACTCGAATTCCTTTCTGGATATGTCATTGAGAAAGCTCTCTCTGTAGATAATATATTTGTATTCACGATCATATTTGCCTACTTTGCTATACCAAAAATGTATCAACATAAGATACTATTCTGGTGAGTACTTGGAGCAATATTTTTCCGAGTTATATTTATCTTTGCAGGAGTCTCTCTTATCGAGAATTTTCACTGGATTATCTATGTATTCTGAGCTATCCTTATCTATACAGCATGGAAGTTGATCTCTGGAGGTGAGATGAAAGTTGATCCAGAAAAAAGTTATGTAATCAAACTTGTTGGTAAGATTATCCCGTTCAAAAAAGAACTTCATGGAGATAAATTTTTTGTTCGAGACAATGCAAAACTCTATGGGACACCATTATTTATGTGTCTGATTTTCATAGAAACAGCAGATCTCGTATTTGCTGTAGATAGTATTCCAGCTATCCTCGCCATCACTCAAGACAAGTTCATTGTATATACATCCAATGTATTTGCTATAATGGGTCTTAGGTCACTCTATTTCGCTCTCGCAGGTGTCATCGATCGATTTAGATATCTCCCTATTGGCCTCGCCTTTATCCTTGCATTTGTTGGTACCAAGATGCTCATTATTGATTTTTATAAGATCCCAGTACAGTATTCTCTCGTTATCATTCTCACTATTCTTGTTATGAGTGTGAGTTTTTCTCTCTATGCAACCAAAAAAGAATCTCACCTACAAAATCAATAATGCTCAAACTCATTCGACTCATCTTCATTCGCAATTTCCGCTCTGTGCTGACATTGTTTCTCGTGATCCTTCTCTCGAGTACAGGATTTCTCGTGATGCGAGAACTCACGGAGAATATAGGCGGACTCGTTGCGAGAGAGACTCAGCCGATTTTTGGTGCGGATATCCGTGTCTCACCTCGCTCATATATATCGACTCCTATTATCGATAGCGTTGCTCCGTATCTCTCTGGTACTCAGTATTCGTACGGAGAACGGACAGAGTTCTCGACGACACTCGTCGACCAATCTGGTAAGACCTGACTCGTCACGGTGATTGCATATACGGGTACTTATCCACAAAAATGAATCCTCAAGACAGAGTCACTCTCGGGTATATCACTCTCGGGTGGATATATCGCAGCGACGAGTGAGCTCATCGACCGATTCTCCTCTGGAAATACTATCACACTCGACACAAAGCAAATTCCTATTTCAGGTAAGATAGTAGAGTCGAGCGATCTCGGGTTTTCTTTCTGACAAGAGAACAATCTCATCATCCTCCCGAGATCAGTACTCGCGGGCTCGATGCTGATATCCTCAGGATCACGTCTTGATCAGGATCTTCTCTTGTCATTTTCTGGTGACTCAGATATAGAGCGAGTTATGACAATCCTCAAAAATACTCCAGAGCTTTCCGAGTTCCAAATTCGTAGTTATACAGAACGTTCTGAGCAGACATTCGACGTGACGCGAGAGCTCTCGAACTATATCCTCCTCATCCTCGTTGTTGCTGCGATCTTCGCAGGGATCATCCTCAGATCTGCTCATGAGAATCTCTTCGTAGATCTGTCGAACACTCTCCGTACAGTCGAGATACTCGGATTTGCCCGCCGTAGACAGGCAACTATATTTGCTTTACTGTATGGACTGATCATTCCACTCGCATTCGTATTCGCCATAATACTTTCTTATGGGATCATCCTCGGTATCGGTTCTATTCCTGCGGCGAGTGACTTTGTTTTTCTACTCTCTCCTATAGTCTTCACAGCGGAGGTCATGGCACTCCTGATATTCACAGCATTTGTTCCACTCTGGATAGAGAGACTCGGCATCGCGTCGGCCCTATCTGAGAGAGTACCAAAACAAATATCTGAAATACTCTCAAAGTATCTATCATCAGGCTGAGTGATATCATTGCTATGAATATGGGGAATCATATATATCATCTTCTCAGAGTTCATATGGAGCTCGCTGGTAGTATTGGCGGGACTCGTAGTATTGGTGGTTCTGGGGATGATATTGATGCGGGCATATCAGTGACTCTATGCGCTGAGTATGAGATTGCGAGAGAGACACTTTTCACTATTTGACTGAGTCAGAGCACTCGTACGACCATTGATCCCCACTATACCTATCACATTATCGCTCATCTCTATTACCAGTTTTTTGGTTTTTTTCCTCCTTTTCTCACTCGCATTCCGAGAGCGACTGATGGTCGATACGCGAGATACCGCCAATATATATGCCATCAATATCCTTGACTCAGACCTCCCACAGCTCACTCCAGTACTCAGTGGAGCTGAGGTATATAGCGTGATCAGATCTCGTATCTCTCGAGTCAATGGTCGTACTCTAGAGGAACATCTCTGAGTCAAAAGTCCAAGTAGGGAATACACCCGAGAGTTCAACATCACGACCAATACACTGACATACCCGATTCTCAGATGACACAGTGAGCTCGCAGCTGATGAGCTCTCTATGGATGATGAGTTCTCACGACAACTCTGAGTAGATATCGGAGATACGATCGAGTTCTGACTCTCAGGTAAGAAGATCACTTTACGTATTGCGAATATTCGCAAATCTGTTCGTGAGGGATTTCGTCCTTTTTTCTATTTTTCATTCCAGAAGGATGCATTCCGCACCGCACCTCAGACGTACTTCGTATCAGTATATACACCCGATACAGAGTCCTGGAAAAAAACCATACTTGCAAATACTGGTCCACATGTTACGTTCATCGATATCGAGAATATCCTCACCATTGTACGTGATATCTCTTACAAAATACTTTCAGTGATATCACTATTTTTCATTGCTGTGAGTACATTTGCTCTCCTCGCCATCATCTCACTCTTTGCACGACTTAGGGGCACTGAGTCTGCCAAGCAGAGACTGTATCGGTTATTCGGCTCAACTGACCGTACTATCAGTTCCTCATTCCAGATGACACGTTATACCCTGTTGGTAGTATCATATGTCATATCTCTCAGTATAGGAACTGGACTATGGATCTATTCGATCAGATCTAGTACATTCCTCTCATTCCACAGTTCATCACTCTTCTTGGTTGGCGTGATTATGCTCATTGTATATGCTATACTCGCATTCATCATCAGACCTAGAATAGCAAAAAATCGATAATGCAAGATAAAAAATACTTCCCGAGTAACTCGGGAAGTATTTTTTCGATTTTCTCTATTTTAGATTATCTTCGAGGAAGGCAATAGTCTTGTTCCACGCATCGACAGTCTCACCTGCAGCATAGTTCGCACCTGATGGATTGGCAAATGCATGTCCAAGACCCGGATAGACGTAGATATTATTTTCTTTATCGAGATCTCAGAGATTCTTTTTGAAGAGGTTTATTTTGTCCAGTGGTATACTCGTGTCTTTATCTCCAAATATACCAAGTACCGGTCATCGCAACTTGGAGAGCTGAGTAGTATTCTCAGACAGGTTACCATAGTAGATCACGGTAGCATCAACTGGAGTATTGAGTGAGATATTGAGTGATTGCCCTCATCCAAAACACCAACCGAGAGTACCAACTTTTGTTACTTTTTCCCTATCTCTGAGGTATGAGAGTGCGAGTCGCATCTGTTCTATAGCCACACCTGAATTTGTTCGGACTTTTGTAGAGAGTTCTTGAGCTTTTATAGGGTCGGTAGTGGTCTCACCATAGAGATCTACAGCGAATACCTTGTACCCCGATTGAGCCAACAGGTCAGCCATATATCTGATATTATCATTGAGTCCCCACCACTCATGGATCATCACGATGCCTGGAAAGTTACCTGAACCAGTTGGTTCAACATAGTATCACTTCAGGCTACCACTTGATATAGTTGTTCCTGTGACGGTCTGATCCACATCTTTATTGAAGAGGTCTATATTCTTGCCTGTTCAGGTATATGCTACGCAAGCTCAATCAGCGAGGATCTCACCAGTCATACAGTTGATGCCGCTCATCCCTGAGTTCATAGTCCCAGAATTCGTGGTTCATGATGATATAGTTCCAGTATTGGTAACAATTGGAGTTGTATCAGTAGGAGTAGTACGAGTACATCCACTCAGGTATATTGTAGCCAAGATGATCCCAACAAGAAGATAGTATTTCATAATTTTTAGACAAATATTATAGTATAAAATAGATAATATATAGTTGAGTATAACTATAAATCCTATTATAGGATTCTCGATAATATTGCTAGTACAATTCCACGACAAAATATAAAACAGAAAAAATCCCTCCGAATATTCGGAGGGATTTTTTCTATGTTTTCAGGAATTATTTTGGCATCAGTACGGTATCGATAACATGAGTGACTCCATTCGATGAGATTACATCAGCAGTCTCTACCATGGCAGATCCATTGATCATGAGTTTTCCATTCATTGTTTTGAATGTGAGTTTTTTTCCTTCTACAGTTGTCAGAGTGAGTCCATCCTTCAGATCAGCAGCAGTATATCTACCAGCAACTACATGGTATGTGAGGATATCTGTGAGTGCTGCCTTATTTTCAGGCTTTACGAGAGTATCGACCGTACCTGTAGGGAGTTTCGCGAATGCGTCATTCGTTGGAGCAAATACTGTGAATGGTCCAGGAGACTTCAGTGTCTCGACCAGTCCTGCAGCCTTCACTGCAGCAACGAGAGTAGTGACATTGCTGGCTCGGGCTGCATTATCTACGATATCCTGAGATCTGACCATCATCTGTCCTCCTACCATGACACCTTCTTCTTTTTTCATCATACTTTCCTCCTTTTGCATCATAGCAGAGTCAGGAGTATTTGTTGCAATTGGAGTATTTGTTTTATTTTTCTCGGATATACTACTTCCGCAGCTTGCTAGTAAAGTGATTGTTGCAAGCAATATGATAGGTACAATGAGTTGCTGTTTTTTCATAATAGAAAAGTTAAAAGCTAAAGTGACTAATAATAGCACTTAAACAGTATAGTATAATGATATTAACGATAAATTAAGGTGAGAGTTATTCTCTGTATCTCGCCGATAGATCCTCATAGCTCTTCGTCGTGAAGGCACATACTGCTACGATTACTCAGATGATCCCAGCAAGTGTGAATATGATCGCCATAGCACGATCAGGAGTTGTCCCCCACCATCCACCGAAGATGCTATCGCCTTCAGGACTCGCAAGCCATGGTATCACGAGGAATTGTGTGAGTGGTCCGACGAGAAAAGCGGTCAATGGAGAAGCAATGTTCTCCATAGATTGTCCAAATCCAAATACTCGTCCCTGTCTCTCGAGTGGCACCACTTTTTGCATGATAGTTTGCTCCGCCGCCTCAGCGATAGGAGAGAATAACATAAAAGAGAAAAATCCAATCGCAATGAAATATATAGATGAGACCATAGGAAAAAATATACATGTTGACCAGAGAATGATATTGACCCAAAGGAGTGTCTTTACGGGATTGGCCCCAAGTCCGTATCGCGAGACGATCATCCCTCATGCGATGAATCCTGTACTCGTTACTGCGAGCATGATTCCCCACACTTCGACGGAGACGATAGAGAGTCCGTATGCGTCCATGAGTGCCATGAACACTCAGGCGAGGAAGTTATTCCACATCGCGAAAAATATCATCGCAAAGAGTCCCGAGATCCCTACAATTATTCATATAGTTCATTTGAGATCGAGATTTTTCTCTCTTGGCTCATCACTCTCAAGGTGTTCCTCTCTCGGGAATGTGAGTGTGAGGAGGTGGAGTATGATGATGATGGTGAGGGCTATACCTATAGCGACTGCCCAGTCCATCCCGAGTCTGCCGATGACGAATCCTGAGAATACGGATACGACCGTGAAGACCAGACCATTGACCATGCCGACTTGCCCATTTGCCTTGTCTCTCGACTCTTCACTTACGAGGATCGTCACGAGTGTCGAGAGTGCGATCATGCGGATATTGCCTACTACGACTCCGATCATGATAACCCCGATGAATGTCCAGAGCCACAGACTCGACATATCTGCCCAAGTCGACTCAGGGAGTGTAGAGATCATGAGAAACGCTATACCATAGAAAAAAAGCGATATGATCGATGAGATGAGCATGACAGATTTTTTCTTATAGTGGTCGACTAGTGATCCGAACCATATACCTCAGAACAAATTGAGTATTAGATATATTCCACCGAGCATTCCCGTCATGAATACGGATCGTGTCATGAGAAACACCCAAAATGTGATCGCAAACCACAGGAGCATATTGGTAAATCCTGCTATTGCGGTGTTGGCGAGGATGTGAGAAAAGAAATTATTTTTCATAAATATTGTTGTTCCCGTCATTGCGAGGCACGAAGCAATGACAGAGCAGGATATTGGATTTTGAATTTAACTCCTCAATATTTTCTCCATCGCCTTTCACTTTGCGAGTTCATCCACGAGTTTATCGAGGTATCGGATATTCCGCATGAGTGGATCCTCGATGTCCTGTATCTTGTATCCGCAGATCGTCCCAGTGATGAGAGTGCGATTCGGATGCATCCTGGGTGCTTCTCGGAAGAATTTCTCGAAATCTGTCTGTGCTTCGAGAACTTGTGCGAGTCACGCCTCATCATATCCCGTGAGCCAATATATGATCGTGTCGACTTCTTGCTTTGTGCGTCATTTCTTTTCCACTTTTGTGATATAAAGTGGATAGACACTCGCGAATGACATGTGGTAGATGCGGGTTTTTTGCATGAGATGTAATTTATGCAGTTAGATTTAATCCTTCGGTATCTGAGATGCGTCCATCCAGAATGCCTCCCAAATATGTCCATCGAGATCCTCGAAGTCACGACCATACATGAATCCATGGTCATAGGTCTCGATCGTCTTCTGTCCTCAGGCATTGATAGCTTTCTCGAAAAAAGTATCGACTTCTTCTCGTGAGTCGAACTGGAGAGCGTTGAGTACCTCTGTGCTGGTATGAGCATCGGAGATCGTCTTCGATCCGAGGAAATTCGCACAAAATCCATGTGTGAGGAGCATGACACTGAGAGAGTCATCGTAGATCATCGCAGAAGCATCTTCATTTGAGAAGTCTTGATTTTTGGTGAATCCAAGTGCTTCGTAAAATGCTGTTGCCTTCGCTAGATCCGTGACAGGGAGGTTGATATAGAGTTTTGCCATATGATAGAGATGAAGATATAAAAATGACTACATACTCGAGAGTATATATCCAGTTGCGAGGAGTCCGATGAGACGGCAGATACTCGATACAGTGATTTTGGTTGCCATATATCCCTTGGTATCCGCTCCCCAAATTACGGTCGATGTCATCGTCGGCAGGACGAATCCTATCCATACGAGGAACGCGAGATGGATACCAGAGTATGATGGTAGTATCTCGATGAGGAATGCGAGAGTCATCACTATGAAGAGCGTTGCTACGAACTCTGCTATCATGAGTTTCCACATGCCTTTCATTGATTCTTCCATTTCTTTTGCATTGAAGCTATCTTTGCCATGATGGATCCGCATCCAGAGTTTGCCAAAAAGTGGACCATGCCATACTGCACCGAGTGCAAAACACGCAACTGTCATAATAATTATCATCATCCAAGGGAGTGCAATAGCCATAAAAAGATAATAAGAGAGTAAATGAAACTCTTTTATTATATTTACCCGTGCATCTTATGCAAGCGGAATTTTATGAATTCTCTATATGTTTCTTTAGATTCTTCAGTATCATCTGCCAACCTTCGATCTGCTGTTCAGTTGAGTGGATATCCTCCGCATCGAACTCTTCTGTTACCACGATTCCTTCTGGGGTATCTTCGAGTGTGACATCGACGACACGACCTGCATCGAGGAAATATTCCCGCATCTCACCGAGTGTATAGCTCATACTTTTCATCGGAGTTACCTCAGTATATTGAGCCGTGAGGTCAAAACCAAAACTCCCATCACGAGCCTCCATACGAGTGGTAAAAATACCTCCAACGATAGGTTCTTCGCCCCGAGCCCATGGACAGTGCCATGTTGCCTCATCAGCAAATCCCCAGTGCACGATATGTTCTGGATTCCAGAGGGCATTCCAGACAGTTTCGATCGGAGCGTTTATTGTCGTAGAGACAGTGAGACGAGTAGCCATAAAAGGAAAGTTAAGAAGTTATAGATCATTCACTCACACTCACAGCGATCGTGAGCTCGGTATGAGTCTCATTGTACATATCGAGATCATATCCATAGCTGCGAGCGAGCTCTGATACTGGAGTACTATTGATAGTATTCCATGTACCAAATATAGCTTCAGGAGAGATATCGGTGATGGTCGTATATCGGTAGTCCTGATCCGGTATTTTGAGTGTAATGATTGTTGATTTTTTTTGTATTAATCCTGTCTTGGTGATATATCCGATGAGCATATCGTATCACTTTTTTGCGAGATCGTCCTGATAATGATAGTTATAGTAAACTGCATGCACCGATGGGTATTCCTTACCTATCACGAGATCTGCCATATTGTTCGTGAACCAGAGTTTCCATGCAGTCATGATGACTCGTCTCTCATCGGTTGGATTCTCTATCGTGATGTGGTATCCTGAGACTTCGAATGGGCCGTGTGAGTATGATTGCATGAGGAGAAATGCTAAAAAATATGAAATCAGTATATCGATTTATTTGAGTCTTTCTAGTTTTCCTTTTCTTATTTTTTTAGTTCTATACGCTTTCTCATAGAGGGATATCCACTCGGTTGCAGATATTTTACCCATGAGTTCAGTTATGAGATCATAGGGGACAGTCTCTAGTTTCTTGAACCGGATACAACCGACCCCCATATCGAGTTTTCAGGTATTACGCTTCTTGTATTCACTTTTCCACCACTCGAGCACCTCTGGACTGGCTCACATGCCCATATGATAGAGACTGATTCATGACTTCCGACTCGCCAGAGTGATGAAGGGGAGCTGGATTTCTGGCTTGCAATGGTATCCCTGAGTATAGAGAGAGTAGGGGACGACATAGCCTAGTATACCATAGCTGATACGTTCCTCATATCCAAGAGGTATGGGCGTATCTCGAAGCATAATACGTAGTTTCGAGAGGTCCTCTTGGTGAGCAGGATTTGCCTCACTGATGTAGACTTCGATAGGATTCATGGTGAATAGTTATTCTATTTATAGAGTTCTTACTTGCTTGATTCTATTTGCTTAACTATACTACTGAACCAATGAGCATATCAGATCGATGAAGGGTGAAAGTAGTCGGCTGCGAGATATACGTCAGGTTGTAGTACGAATGGGTCTACAGACCGCTCTTCGAATAAATTGATATAGATTCCTCAGTGCTTTGCTACGATAGCTCAAAGTTTTGCATGATAGGATCGAGAGAGATGTTCATAGATTACTCCCATAATACGCGGGAATATCTTGGCTCAACCGAGATTGCCACAACTGAGTACGATGAGTTTTTTCGCTTTTGGGAGATTCTCTAGGAGTACCTCATAATCTCGAGATACTGTCTCGAGATTATGGAAGGCTACCATATCATTTGCCCCTATCTGGAGGAGGATATAGTCATATTCTTTTTTCTCTATTTTTGTGAGTTGATCCCCTATGTCTGCCACGATGGCTCATGATACCCCATGATGCTCGACTCTCTTAGCACCGATATATTTCGCGAGTCTCCCCGCAGTGCTATCCGACGCAGTGTCGGCTCATACGCCGACAGCGGTACTGTCCCCGAGTACGAGGATAGACGGTCAATCAGTACTACTAGTCAGTACATATGGTTGTGCCTTGGCGACGAGTCATGTGGAAATGCGTATATAGTGATATATTATACAAATCTCATAGACTATCATTATAGCCATGAATGCAGCAAGCATAATGAGAATTCTTGAAAAGGAAAAAGGAATCATAGAGAAGAGAATATTATAGTGTTTTTAAGAAGACTTTTTTTATATGACATTTTCCTTGATTTTCTTCTCATAATAGGTATCTCGAAAATTCATTTTTAATTGCAGATAGATAGGATGATCTTTAGCTTTTATCCAATATTTTTTGAATATTTCCGCAGACTTTGCCTTCTCATTGGTGAGGGCATCATCGAGTTGAGGGAGAATAATATTCTCTTTATTTGGACTCCCTTGTGAATACGGATATTCGAGTTCTATGGTATTATCTATATTGCCATTTTTATATTTTTTGCCTCATTTGTGATTTGCATAGCGCCTAGCTCTGGTGAATCACATTTGCAGATATTTTCTTGCCATATCCGCACCGACGAAATCATTTTGAGAGAGGTATCTTTCGAACAATTGCCATATTTTTTCTGCGGATTCTTGAGCTATATCTACGGTTCGAAATCGCCATATTGGCAATATCTCAGACTTGTATGGCTCAACCAACAATACACCTTGTTCCCCAACTCCTATTCGATAAAGTTCTGGTTTTTTTCGGAAATCTATCTTTGTAAAATCTAGATGATATGGAAATGAATTGCTAGAGATTACCATAGTTATAATGGTTTATAGTTTATGCAACAAGTTACCAATTTATAGAGATTGCCATAGAGAATAAGGTGAAAAATAAACGAGTAAATGATATACAAAAATTAATAAATACAACAGCGATATTAGCTAGACTCTGTGTATTGTTTGAAATTATTGAGGATCGATTGCCATCCAGCTTGTTGCTCCTCAGGTGTATGTGCATCCTCGATCTCAAATGTTTCAGTCACTGTTGTTCCGATTTCTGCCTTTGCAAAGTGGATTGTCACACGCCTTCCATCGATGATCGTGTATTCGATATATTTGGGTTCGGAGATACCCGTATATATCCCCTCGAAATCAAAAGAAAAACTCTCATCACGAGCTGCCATAGTATATGAAAACTTGCCTCCGATCGTGAGATCGTTGATAGCTTTGGGACAATACCAGTCATCCATTGCATAGTTCCAATTCTCTATATCTGTAGGTGTTGTCCAGATCTTCCAGACGGTCTCGATCGGGGCATTGATGAGAGAAGAGACGCTGATGGATTGCATAATTAAGATGAGTAAAATATAAAAACTATTTTCAGTTGTATGCTTTTTCGAGATCTGCAATGATAATTTTTTTCATACCCAGCATCGCCTGCATGACACGTCCAGATGTGTCCTTGCTCATGAGATCCATGAGCGCATCTGGGGTTATCTGCCATGATATCCCGAACTTGTCCGTGAGCCATCCACACTGACTCTCCTTGCCACCATCAGCGGTGAGTATATCCCAGTATTGATCGACTTCTGCTTGAGTTTTGCACGGTACAACAAAAGAAATCGCAGGGGAGTGGATATACATCGGTCATCCATTGATTCCCATGAATTTGTTACCATCGAGTGTATAGTCTACTACCATCACCTTTGTCTGCTCGGCGTCATAGTATGAGATATTGTGGATACCCGAGTTCGGAAAGAGTGCAACATAGTAGTTCGCGGCATCGAGAGCCTGAGTGTCGAACCAGAGACAAGGAGTGATATTAGACATAATACTAAGAGTAAACGATTAAAGGTAAGTGGATTATTATTTTCTTGATGTTACATCACTATACTTCATATGTTGTTCAACCTATTTGATCAGGAGTAGGGAGATATATTTGGATAAACATTATATCCATTTTTTGCTGAAATCAATCGATTTCTCGAAGCTGCTCTGTACAACAAAAAATCCACCCCTGACCGAGTGGATTTCGTTAAAGCTCGTTATATACTGATACCTATCTGGTAGCTCCAGATCCATTTCGAATTTCTGTGATCTTTTTTCTCATTTCTTCTCGTTTTGTTTTGGCTGTATTCTGTACTGTATTGCGGATAGTCTTGACTTCTGTTCGAGCCTCTTTTTTCACTTCTTTTATTTCTATTTTGGTTTCATTTTTCACTTCTTTGACTTCATCTTTTTTATCAGCGAATTCCGTGAGATTTACGCCTTTTGCGGTGAGATATTCTCGGATCATTTTGATGAGTGCATCTCTATCGGCAGGAGAGAGTTTGCCGATTGCCATACCGATACCTTCCATAGGATGATTCATCTCAGTACCACTTCACATTGGAGGTTTTAGTGGCTTTGGGGCGAGTGTACCAGAGTTCGATACTGTAGGGATTTGAGGATGTCGATCATCACTACCAGTCTGAGATCCTGTAGGAGGCATCTGAGGATGACGTTCCTCGCTACCGCTCTCTGTACGGACAGGAGGTGGAAGTGTATTTGCTGTGACTGTAGTTACTTGTGAGAGTGCAGCTTTTTTGATATCGAGACATCGAGTCTTGGCATCAGTTGTGAGTGTATCACAGTTGAGTCCGCGGATGTAGGCGATCTCAGTATCTGTATAGACACGAGGAGATGAAGAAATAGTACCAACTATTTCGGTACCAGATGAAGCAATCGGGAAACTCGCTATTGCGATGAGTCAGACTATGAGCTGTGAGCGAAGAGTCATGTACAAAAAATCAAAAAATAAAAGTTCCAAAAGAGGAAACGACAGAGAGTATATACGAGTGGGAGTATTTATCAAGACTAAACAGGTGACTTTTTATATATACTTTTATATTATATATTTTATTATATGTATATTTTTAGCCGAGCTTTCCTCCGTTATCCACCTCTCGCTCAGGAATCGCGAGTACTACAGAACCATCCTCACGGTAGAATC
>JANNYQ010000019.1:0-2145 GCA_031410215.1 Candidatus Altimarinota bacterium
GAGGATCATCATCGCAATACCGACGAGATCTACACGGGGAGGTCCGAGGAGTTCCTCAGGTGAGGTCGAGATATCTGAGAGTGTATTATTGTTTTCGGACATAGTATACAATGAATAATATAGCAGCACCTATAGAGATAAATATATCCGCAAAATTGAAAATAGCAAAGTATTGTACTGATATGAAGTCTACAACATATCATTTGAATACTCTCTCATATCAATTAGAAATAGCTCCAGAAAATATGAGTGAATAGCCAACATCAAGAAGTCTAATATTTTTTGGATATTCTACTGATATATAGTACAAAACTATAACAATAGTGAGGCATATTGTAAGTATCTTGAGATAGATTCACTCTATTGGAAATGAGAATGCTATTCATGTATTGTGTGATAGCTTGAGTGTGAGATATTCTCCAATAATCGATACTTTCGCATTATCTTGGTATATTTTTATTGTTTGAGCATCTCCGTAGTCAGCAGAGCAGAGGAGTCAGGCAGAGACTCATCCCAATAATGTTTCATGAGAAAAATTTTTTCACTCTTTATATTCACAATAATCTACTGCAAATTGATTATCAAAATAGTACTTTGAGCTGATATCAAGAAAAATACAGAAAGTACAGATGAGGATCAGCGAAATATATCTCATTTATACAAAATAACGATATACACTATACATAACCACTGCGATGATCGTCGTAAGAACCGTTCCCCAGATCGTATCTATCGCTACCATATTCCAACTCCATCACTTCATCACACTCATAGAGGTGAGTTCATAGGTCATATACGCTCCGAATCAGAAGAGAGCACTATTGATCAGGATTTTCTGAGTACCTACTCCCGCCTCAGCTCATGGGAGGATCACGAGCAATAGCAGCACGAGTATATAGAGGAGATAAAAAGCAATCGCAGCCACAAAATTCATATCTGTATTCAGATATGTGGGGATATATTTTTTGAAAGTGGGTAGTATGACAAACCAGATCATCACTCCATCGAGGATGAGGAGTGTGAGGATACCCGAGATGTAGGAGAGAATAGTTGGAGTCATATAATAGAAATTTAAGAAATGATAGATTCTGCCTGGATCCAGTTTTCATACGATTCATTCGCCTCGACAGTTTGCATCTTTATGATACATGGGACATCATACTTGTGAGATGATTCTATAGCAGATTTGAGTGATTGCCAGTTATCGACCCGAGTCTTGTAGATCGTGACGATCTCACTCGTACTCGAGAGTCTGCCATCCCACCAGTACATACTCTCAATCGGGAAAAAATTGGCACAAGCGATGAAATGAGAATTGAGTAGTTCAGCCGTCATTCTCAGAGCCTCGGGTTTGGATGGATGTGTCACGTAGACAAGGAGAAAAGCCATAGATGAATATTATACTAGTACCTGAACTACTGATTTTCCTACCTGAACTACCCTGAACCTTGATCAATCTAGCGGGATTTGTGTTGTTTGATTATACTCGCCTGTTTCGAGTATTCGTTCTCTTGCACTCATTGATTCTTCCCCTAAATTTTCCAACATTCGAGTATGTGTATCATCACTAGTTTCTGTTACTGGGAGATTACATTTTGGGCAAAATCAGCCAGTTTTCAGAAAATTCATTTCATATATAGATGTGTGATGTCATCCTACACATGATATAATATGGTGTTCTGGGTTTTCTTGCATATCATCATGTTATTTTATCCAATCAGTCAATTTTATTGCCATATCAGGATTATTAATACTAAATAAATACACGCTTTGACTTCTTTTTGCCCATCTCGACGAGAGTTCATTCTAATTCTCGATAAATTAGGTATTTTGAGTCTTCAATAACAAGTCCATTTACACGAATTGATTTTCCTGCTATAGCATTCTGAACATCTCCTGTTGTTTTACAGAATCCAAGAACCTTTAATAGATTCCCAACTTGAATAGCTATTCATTTTTGGGTGATCAATGTAATATTTGTATGTACATCAATACTATAATGATATTCCTCGATACTAGAACTATCACTATAGTATTGATGTACATACAAATATTACATTGATCACCCAAAAATGAATAGCTATTCAAGTTGGGAATCTATTAAAGGTTCTTGGATTCTGTAAAACAACAGGAGATGTTCAGAAT
>JANNYQ010000020.1:0-12705 GCA_031410215.1 Candidatus Altimarinota bacterium
ACGAGTTTTGATGTGATACGCAAGCTGCGAGGCATGACGGGCATCAAGAAAATGTGACACACAGGGACTCTCGATCCACTCGCGACAGGCGCACTCCTCATCGCGACAGACAATAGTACCAAGTTGATATCGAGACTTGAAATGGCAGAAAAAACATATCTCTTCACAGTAGATATAAGTATATCGAGTCCATCTCTCGATATGGAATGAAACATGGAGACCGTAAGTATGAAAAGTATGAAAATTCGTACTACGGAGGAAATCCTAAAGTTCTTAACCAGTCAAACTTCTCAAATACCACCAAAATACTCCGCAATCCATATCGATGGAAAACGGGCATATGAGCTTGCAAGAAAGTGAAAAGAATTCAATATACCAGAGCGTTCCATCTCTGTATCCGAAGTGGAAATAATAAATATTTCCCTCCCAAAAATCACTATTAGACTCACGATATCAGCAGGAGGATATATTAGATCTTTTGCCCCGATTCTTGGTGATTTTTTTGGGGTTCCTGGTGGCGGGTGTATTACTCACTTACACCGAGAACGGATCGGCAATATCGATCTGAGTCGATCTATGGGATTCGATACGCTCGATATAACCAACATGATCCCTTACGGAGATCTCCTTGCTCATATTCCGCTATATCAGCTCGATATATCCTATCAGAAGCCACTCATCGATGGACTCATCGTCGATGTCGGTACGCTATCCGAACGAGAGTCTGGATGAGAAATACTCATATCCTGTGGCGATATAACCTCTCTCGGGAAGTGGACAATATGAGGGATCGAGGTGATCAGGAATTATGTATAGTACGTTTTTAGAAAATTCTAGTACAGAAAATTTATCAAAAACGAAGAGTTTTGGATGTAAATCGAGCACTAAAATAAACCGTATAGATAATACGGTGAATGAGGAGCTGAGAGTTGAATTCAAAAATCAAGTTTTTCAGAGATTTTCTAGAGACTTCACACAAAAATCGCAATAGGTACCTTGCTTTTTCTCTATTTTTTGGTATTCTAACCACGTTATGTTACTCCTACGATTCATTCTCATTTCTGCATTACTCATATTCACAGCAACTGAGAGTTTTGCAGCGTCTGGATCTTTATCTAACAGTATCAATACGAAATCAAGAAGTGTAGATAAGGAACAAAATGAACTAAAATCATCATCTGATGATACTGATACAAGAGATGATGAAAAAACAGTAGAAGATAAAAAGACAGAGAAAAATGCTCAAAAAATAATACTCGAAGTCTATAAGATCCAAGGGAATAAAATACTCAAAGATATGTGAGCAAGTATAGAGCGAGTGAACCCGGATCCAAAAGTAAGAATAGAAATCTATACGAGCATACAAAAAACTCTCGAATTCCGTAAAAATAAACTCGAAAAATCAGATCTCAGCAATGAGAGTAAAGAGATCCTCATCGGTTATATAGACTATATGGTAGTGAATATAGAAAAAAAGAAAAAAAATCTCGAATAATCTCGGAATTTTTTATATCATATCAATTTCCTTGCCTTTTGAATCGAGTCAGGTATAATTTTTGAGATATCATTTCATATTAATCTCTTTACTATGGCAAGTGAACTCATCCTCTGGACCAAAAAAATCCTCATCACACTCGCAATCGCAGCTGGACTCTATATCCTCTGGATGCTTTCATCTATAATCACGCTCATCCTGATAGCAGGATTCCTCACTATCGTCATGAATCCCCTCATTGACCTCGGAGAACGCCACGGAGCCCCATCATGGCTGACACTCGTGTGAGTTTATATCATCGTCTTTCTCCTCGGAAGTGTGATGATAGGTACGCTCATACCGATTGTCATCAACTACGTCACTGAGACTGCCACCCTCGTTATCAACTGGGTCAACAGTGCTCAGTCAGTCTACCTCAGAGACGGTATCACTGGGTTCAATTTTCACCCATACATCGAGCGAGTCGTCCTCCTGATATTTGGTGAGAAAAATATCGAACACACTCTCGATATCATCAAGCAGAATGCAGGTAATATCCAGTCCATTATCACCACACAGATATCATCCCTCACGAGTGGTGGTATATCAGTAGTCAGTGCAGTCGGTGGAGTCGTCGCAAACTGAGGACTCGTGGCGATCACGACATTTCTCATGGTACTAGAGCGAAAACGCATCGGATGATTCCTTATCGATATATCACCAGCGAGTCTCAATCACTATCTTACTGGACACTACCGCTCTATCCAAGACGTCACGACTGCCTGGATCAAGGCAACCCTCATCCTCTCTGTGAGTATATTCGCGACTACGTATATTGGTCTTATCTTAGTGAAGTGGATATTTGGCTTTGATACAGAGCAGGCATTCACCCTCGCCATCATCGGTGGGATCATGGAGTTCATACCATATATCGGACCACTCATCGCCCTCATCCCCGCCGTGATCATCGGACTCGGTATCTCATGGAAAGCGGCCCTCACCATCACAGCCCTCTATCTCATCATACAGCGAATCGAGAACGACGTCCTCGTCCCATACGTCATGAGTAAGGCGCTCGACCTCTCTCCTTTTCTCGTATTTGTCGTGATGCTTGCAGGTGCATCACTCGGTGGTATACTCGGTATCATACTTGCAGTCCCTGTGGCATGAGTCGTGCGTATGATCTACCGAGAGTACATGGCAGAGTCCCAGAGTACTATAGCTATACGAAAAACTGACTCCACAGAAAACCCTACTCCACGTCGTAGGATCGCCAAAAAGTAAAAACTTTTGACAAAGAATCCAAAAAATATACTATCGATATGTATTCTCATATATGCAAGCTATCTACAACTCTACATTCTTCTATTTCTACTTCTTTTCAGTCAACACTGAAGGGTAGATCTATATAGTCTGAACTTCAGAATATATCCATCTCTCCTCCAGTGTGAACTGGGGGAGTTTTTTATTTTTAGTAATTTTATTCCTATGCAAAATCTCCAAATCGCAAATAGTCCAAAAAGATCATCTTGGCACCAAGCACCATTTGCTCATGAATTATGAATTATGCATCAGGTTTCAGCTACATTAGAGGCAAACGAGTGAGTAAATAAAGTACTCGTACTTTTAGTAGACAAGATTCCTTTTTACACATGGGGAGGTGCTCTCGGCAACGTAAGAATGCAGCTCCTAGCATGATTACCAAACGCAAATATATTTACTATCAGTGCAATTTGTGCAAGCCTGTTACAGCAATGAGAAGGATACTGGAATGATAATAGAGATCGAGATCTCACTGGAATTATGGAGGCAATCGAAAAACGAATTACAGGGCTTTGACACATCATCACGGATTCAGAGACCAAACACTATATGTCGAATTCCAGTAAAAAAAGAATATCAATACCATCAAGAATCGAAAAAATCGGCTAATCAGAAAAAATCATACAACCATAAACACTACACCATCATCTGAGCCTCGATCTCCATAAGGATCCGATCGATCACCTGTCGATCGTTCCATTTGATAGCTCCTGCCTGAGTCACCTGTACGGTCTCAGCTCACTTGCCAGCTACGATGAGTACATCACCAGGCTGGAGCATGATCAGAGCGGTACGGATAGCATCCTCTCGGGATGGGATGATCCAGAATCAGTCCCCCTCCCGGCGAGTGATACCCTCACTCACATCACGGATGATACGCAGTGAGTCCTCAGTATAGGTATCATCATCAGTCAAAATAATCACATCTGAGAGATCATCGACGACTTTGCCCATTTTTGGTCGCTTGGTCTTGTCTCTATCCCCTGTTGCACCGAATACAGTAATAATTCGCTTGGTAGTAGTGAGCTGTCGTAGGGTCTCGAGCACACTGCGGAGTGAGTCCTCTGTATGAGCATAGTCGACATAGATCTTGGCGAATCGAGTATTGGAGATCTCCTCGAGTCGACCTGGTACACAGGCGAACTCTGCGATGAGTGATTGAATAGTTGATATATCGATCTTCTGGGACATGAGGATTGCGACAGCACAGAGGATGTTCGATATGTTGAAATTGCCAGGCAATCGAGATGAGAGATGGAAAACATTCGATGGGATACGGACATCGAACTCGGTTGTCATCTCTGTATTGGTTACATTTTCAGCTCGGATCTGAGCGGATGGAGAGAATCCTATGGTATAGAGATTGTCCACGACGATATCTCGCGAGAGAAATCTATCAGAGTAAGGACTATCGATATTGACGACTCCGACTTTACGAGTTCCTTTTTTGATACCGTTCTTGTACAGATTGCGAAACAGTTGTACCTTGGTATCTACATAGTTGTCCATCGTCTTGTGGAGATCAAGATGATCTTGGGCGATATTCGTGAGTACGGCAGCATCATAGCGGAGTCAATGAACCCGATGATAATAGAGAGCATGGGATGATGTCTCGATCACTGCATATTCACAGTCAGCCTTCTTGGCTCTCGAGAGAAAATCCCACATATAAAACGGAGATGGGGATGTCATCTTGGTATTGTTCTCCTCGATCTCACCATCGATCATCATATTCACGGTCGAGAACATTGCGACTTTTTTTCCTGCTTTTTGGAGACCTTGGGCAATCAGATTGGTAGTGGTAGTTTTACCTTTGGTTCCAGTCACACCGATGACAATCATATCACGAGCTGGATTTCCTGATAACCAGAATGCGAGTACTCCTCGTACATAGTGATAGGTAATTCGGACTGGCGAGTCAAGGGCGATGAGCCGACGGAGATAGATGAACATAGCGTGTAGAATAGAAAAAGACCCTTGAATTTTATGAGAAAATGGCTATTATTCAAATAAAAAAGGCAGTGCTCCAATATTTCATCTTTACATTTGTCCTTTTTCACTTTTCTAGTTGCTAACTCTACTCAATATGCCAAAACTCACCATAGAAACTGGAGAGGACAATGAGATCCTCCGTAGCGTATCGGATACTATCAAGCCAGCAGAACTCAAACAATATAGAGCACTTGCAGAAAGCATGATCAAACATATCAAAAACCCAGACAATGGTGGTGTCGGCCTCGCGGCTCCTCAGGTCGGAATCAATAAACGATTGATTGTAGTATCCCTAATGCGAACCTACGATGATGAATCTTATCGCACGATCGCCATGGTCAATCCTGAAATTATCGAGCACGCGGAACACAAGATAAGATGAGAGGAGTGATGTCTATCAGTACCAGGTGAAACTGGTGATGTCGAGAGATGGGAGTGGGTGAAGGTATCATTCATCGACCCTGAGGGTCGCAAGTATGCACTCCGTCTCGAATCTCTAGCGGCTCGCATCGTCCAACATGAGATTGATCATCTTGATGGAGTACTTTTTACAGATATAGCAAATAATATACAATTCACTACAGATACAAATTAGTATCCGGACTATTTATTTGATAGCTTGACTCTCTTTAGGGAATCCTCTGGTATAGTCTTTAATACCTATTTTTCTTATGAAAAATATCAATATACAATTTTGAACTCGCGATGACCTCAAAAAAAAACTCGCAGATAAACATATGTTCTGAGAAGAAGATTGTCCTTTTTGTATTGATCTTAAAATAGATGAGCGCATAATCTGGAGATGAGAACATTGGGCAATTAGATACAATCAATATCCATATATTATGGATAGTACTCATTTTATGCTTATACCTATACGCCATGTGCACTTTTCGCACGAGATTCTAGCCCATGAATATTGCGAACTACCAGAAGCATATCTATATATTAGTACTTTTTATGGTGATATACCTTATTTCTCATTCACTCGTGAGTCACTCAATGAGAGAAGCGTAGAACATATACATACACATTTTATCTCTGGACACCTCAAGCGAAAAGCTCTTGTTGAAATGCTCAAAGAACAAGGTTTTGAAACAAGCGAATAAAAAATTCTACATAACGTATGTAGAATTTTTTATATATCCATTATCCTATCTTCTCGATATTCGCGAGGAGCATACTCTTGTCCCCTGCATATCGCATATTCTCGAGAGCTCGGACGAGTTTCTCGAACATATGGAATTGGTTCACACCTTCGAATATGAATGCATTTCCCTCGAATTTCATCGGATCGAATTCGGCAAATAGGCTTGAACTAGAGATAGGGACTACTGGGACGACGCGATGTTGAGCAAGTTGTCAAACTGGTATATCATCAAAAAGAGTATCGGTGATCCATATATCTGCACCAGCAATACTCATATCGTCGATAGTCGTGATTAGTGTAACTCAGATGGCCTGACATGCAGACTGCATAAACAAGAAGATATCCTTATTGTTTATATAAGAGAGTACTGTAGCTCGAGTTCCTTTCGGGAGTCAGAGATGACGCAGGAGGATGGATCTAGCTTCCTCCTTTTGATTTTTAGGATTGGTTGGCATATTTATTTTTGTCTCAGAGGTATTACAGATACTTTACCATACTCTCGGACAAAAAGCGAAAAAACAATATTGACTAGTAATGATTATATATTTTTAGTATGAAAATAGATTGGATTTTTTGGATTTTTTGGATATAAATGGGCACATGAATACTTTCTGGTCGGATCTCGCATCTCGTGGACCCATAGCAGCTCTCGCTCCCATGGATGGATATTGCGATAGTCCGTATCGTCAGATCGTGAAAAAAATTGCCCCAAATACAGTGGTATTTTCGGAATTCTACTCGGCGGATGGTCTCGTGCACTCCAAGGAGCTCCAGAGACGAGCCCTCACACATGATACAAGTGAATATCCCCTCATTATACAGATATTCGGCAAGGATCCTGCAATGTTCGCTGAAGCAGCTCGGATCATAGAGGGATATGGGATTACGGGGATCGATATCAATATGGGCTGTCCAGCAAAAAAAGTCGTAAAAAGCGGCCATGGATCTTCTCTAATGATCAACCGTGATACAGCTTTCTCTATAGTATCGGAGATGGCAAAAGCTGTCAAGATACCTATATCTGTCAAAACTCGTCTCGGATGGGAGGATTCTGGTCTCCTGGTAGACTTTGTGAAATGACTCGAGAACGCAGGAGCAAGTCTGATCTCAGTACATGGTCGTACCTACAAGCAAGCATTCACAGGGAAAGCTGATCTCACTGGGATATACGAACTCAAGCAGCATATCCATATTCCGGTGATCTGCAATGGTGATATCCTCTCATATGAGGATGGTATTGCGAAGATGGTACATCCTGCTGGACTCAAAAATCTTGATGGCTTTATGATCGGGCGAGCATCTTTCGGTAACCCTTGGGGATTTCTCCCGGGCAACTATGAGCCAACACTCGATGAGATCCTCACGACTATGAGAGAACACGGTGATCTCCTCTGGCAAGTCAAGTGACGCCATGGTATGATGGAGGCTCGCAAGCACCTCGTACAATATCTTCATGGGTTTCCAGGAGTCAAGGAATACCGCAGCGCTCTGGTACAAGTCGAGTCCAATGAGGATATATACGCCGTACTCGAACAAATAAGACAAGATCATCCGTCACTCCTGAAACAAAAACTCTCTGGAAATAATCCAGAGAATCTCCTAGCAACGTGGTGAGACTGTCAGGTTGACTAGTCTTCGATGGCTTTACGGATCTCGACGATACCAGAGACGCGATCGATGATGACAGATTGTTCAAAATTACCATACCCGAGTGTGACCTTGAGCATGCGAATTGGTGTAAAGGTAGGAGTAGACGAGATACTTATATCTGAGTTTGGATTGATAGTAATAGTAGCACCAGTAAGGGTAGGAAATGTTCGGTCCCAATTGAGAGCTCATGGTACGAGAGCACCAGATGATACAGCAATATTGGTGATCTTGTAAAGTGAGTCACTGTCAAAAAATGGAGTCACGAGCCGAGTCTCAGTGCCTGTACTCGTACTATTATACTTATAGCTCGTCACTATTCCAGTACTAGTAATTGTTATATCTCTCTGTGTCGTCACGACCAGTGTAGTAGTCCCTGAGAGCACTCATCGTCCGATAATCATATTGTTTCGAGCTGTACGTATTTGATCGTAGACAGTATTAGCTAGTCTCTCAGTACGAGTCTGATTGATACGAGGATCTGATGTCATATAACTTGTCATGACAAAAAACAATCCTATCAGCGCAAGTACTATCATCATTTCGAGAAGAGTGAAGCCTTTTTTATTGTGGATCATAGGAAAATAATATGATTTTGATCGAGAGAGTCAACTGTTATTTCTTGACAGCAATATTATTTTGACTGGTATGTGAGAATATGATACAAGCCGTAGTACTATATTTCTGAAAATGTGACGTCATCCAAGATGACGGAAGAATATGAGTCACCTCAGTCAAATTGAGATAATACCAAATCCAAAAACTAGACACCCATTTACCTACTACCGCAAAAATAGTGAATATATTCATAGGGCTATGCACTATCCAGTCTCATAGTCATGAACTCACAGGGATATAAGACTCACTATATATCCGAGATGGATACGCAGCGATGAGTCCGAGGTCATGATGAGTGATATATTTTTTGCTATGAGACTGTGTAACAGAGCGTATACCATGAGGTCCAATATATCTGAGTATTGCATGCATCCAGATAAGATCTGGTTTATATTTTTTTATTTTTCTATTGAGACGATTTCATCTCCAGAAGGCAAATGGCGTCATGAGCATCAGAGAAATTCTCATCCATTTATTCACAATTCACTCATGCCCATATATGTCGACCTCCTTGCCGATACTACGGAGCGCTATAGCGAGATCATGTACATACTGCTCCGCTCATCAGACGATATTAGTGTAGTCAGACACAAGGAGTATGCGATCCACTCCATCCGTGAGATGTTTTAGTCTCTCTATCCAGATATTATAGGAGAATCCTGACACGTCGAGAACTGAGAAGCCTCATCGATCGAGAATCTGGAAAAATGAACCGATCGGATCTCTAGAGTCGAGTACGAGTGATGGATGAATAAAATCAGTGAGTCCTCCACGAGCAAATCCGCATACTGGTATTCACTGCATCAGTGTCTCTAGTGCTACTAGTCCGAATGTTTCGAGAAACAATGATGGCATAAGTACAAGATCTGTCTCATTGAGAACTTCATTAATTTTTTGTCGATCAATATGTCAATAAATTCGTATATCTGACTTTTCATACTTTTGTAAGTCTCGAATTTTATCAATATATGATCAGTCTCCACAGATATTCCATATAATATTCTTCTCAGTTTTTCGTCCATTTTTGATGCAATCGATAATGAGCTCAATTCCCTTTTCTTTCTCGATTCGTCCTATATAGGTGATGTGAATTGGTTTATTTTTTAGCATAATTTGCGTGAGCAATCAATAACCCTACAATGAGAAATAATGAGAGTGAGATAACGCTGGACTCAAACGTATGTAGAAATAAATTCATAGTGCCAATCCCCGCAAAAAGTGCTCAGAGAATAGGATGTATGGTCATGAGTGAGATAAATAGTGACAGCATAATGAGGAGAAATAGTATACCTCAGAGGTAGCCTCACTCTATGAACTGTTGGATATACCAACTCTCTGGGATATAGTATCTATCGAGTTCGGCCATTTCGATACTACTTTTATCGGTGAGTCGATTGACGTATCGATATGCTGGTCCTGCACTCCCGAGTCATTGTCCGAGGGGATGTTCCATCGTACGATAGACTCCTGTTATCATCCGTTCTGAGTGTCCCTGTGTCGATCCTGCTCGTCCGATGATAGCCATAGCCTTACCTGAGAATAATATTGCCACAGATCCACCGAGGAGTATGAGGATGATGAATACAGTGATCAGCTGCCCGCGATACAGTCGCCAGAGTGAAGAGAGAGTAATGACGAGTACGATTACATAGGCAAATATAAGTCCGATGAGAGCACTGCGAGAATAGGTATAGAGTACCAACCCAAGGAATCCCATGAGGAGGATCGAAATAACAAAGTACCATTCCCGACGAAATCTCAGGAAATATGCAAATATCCCACTAAAAATAATCAGGAATGCTCCCATCGTATTGGGACCATCGAGGAGTCATTGGAATCTGCGGACATTGGCACCATCTATCCCATGGAATATCGGAGGTGCTCCACCAAAATCCCAAGCCGAAGGGTTCCCAGAATAGCCAAAATAGAGAAGTAAGTCCTCATGGAGGGGCCACTTGAGAAGTCCACTAATGAGGAGCATCGACCCAGCTGAGAGGAGAAATATTTTCAAATAATATGAAATCGGACGACCTAAAAATATATATCCATGATACGCAATAAGGTATGTGAACAGAAATGCGAAGTCATATCGTCCTCCGAATATGAGTCCACGCACACCAGTAGTCCAGAATGTGACGATCGATAATACGACTATATATGCGATTATGAGATAATCGATACGCGTGAACCTGATTCTATATTTCTGGTTCGTCATATAGCTATGACCATAGCTATATATGACTGCAAGTCCTGCAACTCATAGGGCAATTTCTTTTATAAATGAAGCGCCCGATATACCGAGACGATAGGTGAGAAAAACGGAAAGAAATGAAGAAAAAGGAATAAAAACCAATAAAAATCGAACAGTAAGATCAAAAAGAGAAATTTGTGAGAGAGTAATAAGAGTATGTTTCACGAAAGACATATATAGTAAAAAAAGTCTTGCGAATAATAACGATATCTATAGAATATGCAAGCAATAACCAACCACAACTATGTTATCAGACAATCAATCTGCAAAACTCAAATGAATACTACGAAAACCACATGTCAACTCAACCTGTATAGGATGTAGTGCATGCACTGCGATCTCTGGAGATGTGTTCGTATTCGATGATGATGGACTCTCATGTGTCCAGTGACTTTCCGACTACGAGAACCGTGATGTAGATGACTCGATTGCTGCTTGTCCTGTCAATGCCATCAGCTGGCAAGAGACCAATACAGATGGCACCTACAAAAATGGTGTCGTTGAACATATCGATGTTTAGCAAAAATCCCTTCCGAATTCGGAAGGGATTTTTTTTAGTATGTCACTCGTCTTTTGGCTTGTAATATTTCTGATAGATTCTGAGGCTTGTATTCCATATGTCGGGAGATCGAGAGGAGTATCCCAACACCAATCATCAGAGCAAATAATGATGATCCACCATAGCTGACGAATGGAAGAGTAACGCCAGTGAGTGGGACGATATTGAGATTGACTCCGATATTGATCGACGCTTGGATGAGTATCCAGATAGTGATACCGAGTGCGAGATATCTCGCAAATGGATCTTTCACTGAACGAGCAATGAGGAATCCTCGATGAGTGATCATCAGATATATCCCGATCAACATGATGGCTCCGAAGAATCAGAGTTCTTCGACAATCACCGAGAAAATAAAATCTCATTGTACCTCAGGGAGGTATCCGAATTTTTGTATGGATTTACCGAATCCAAGTCCAAAAAATCCGCCAGATCCGATCGCAATCAG
Source organism: Candidatus Altimarinota bacterium (assembly GCA_031410215.1). Classification (GTDB taxonomy): domain Bacteria; phylum Patescibacteriota; class Gracilibacteria; order BD1-5; family UBA2023; genus JABFSX01. The sequence continues at coordinate 11,463 of JANNYQ010000020.1, forward strand.
CCCCTGTTTCATCTGGTAATCCTTGTCATCTCTATTATTCGTCTCAACGATCGAATGACTCGTACGAAAAAAGTTATCAATTCGCTGTGAAATATAGCCAACTCCAGTACTCGGTGCTAATTTACCAATACCATATACGGCTGTCGCACCGATGAACGCGATCACGATAGCTGCTATGATATATCTCAGATTGCCTCCTCCGACAAAATAGAGAGCAATAGTCACTGGAGCAAGAATCAATATAGATCCAAAATCAGGCTGGAATATGAGGAGTACAAATACCAGTCCAACATAGACAAAATATGGGATAAATCCCATATAGGTATCAGCAATCATGGCTCGTCTTTTTTTCAGGAAATATGCGAGCATAATAAGGAGTCCTATCTTCATGAATTCGACTGGTTGGAGAGATGGCAATCCTGGTATATCTATCCATCCTTTCGCCCCATTGTACTCAGTACCGATGATGAACACCATCGAGAGGAATATTAGACTCGCTACGAATATATGACGAGCATATTTCTCGAAAAAATGATACGGAATCTTGGAACAAATGACCATGATAAGTATCCCCATACCAACATTGAACATGGTACGCAGGAGATAAAAATAGTTCTGGGTCTCCCCGAGATTCCCGAGTGCAACCATACGAGATGTCACTTTGAACGATGAGTATACGCTCACGGAACTAATCATCACCATCCCGAATATTACGAGGGCGAGGATGAGAAATACGAGAGTGGTATCGATACTTTTTTTCTGCATTGGAAAGTATTGGGTCAAAAAAACCGAGAATATTCTCGGTTTATTAAGTGATGAGAACTACGCTCTCTTCCGGACGAAGAGAAGTGCTGATGCTGATATAGCAGCGAGGATGATGAGGATTGTTGTCGGAGTTCCTGTAGCTGGGAGTGCCTCAGTATCTTGGGGTTTTGTCATAGATCCAGATGCTGATCCTGATTGTGTCATAGTAGGCTTTGTAGCACCTGAACCAGCGATTACGGCACTCGGATTGGATGGAGCATTGAGTGATGCACCCTTGAGAGTGACTGGCACTGAGAACTCTCGAATAGAGTCGATACCCGCCTTAATCGTCATCTCAGTCGTTGAGAGTGCTGATGTGATAGTGAGAACATATGAGGCACCAGCCGTGAGAGCCGTAGAGGTTTTGACCGTAGCTATATTCGCAGTAGTAGATCCGGTAATAGATGCGATACGGACACTCTCATTGGTTGCCTGATCG
>JANNYQ010000021.1:0-2190 GCA_031410215.1 Candidatus Altimarinota bacterium
AAAAATAATAACTGACAAGTGACGCACCTGAGGCTACTCGATCCCCTACTCTGGAACTCTCGATACCGATCTCGTGAAGAATATCGTGGAGATTGAGGATGCTCGTTTTTGGCAACATGATGGAGTCAATCTGACGGCCAAGCTCGCGAGTCTCTATCAAAATATCTGAGCTGGTGGAGTCGTGCGTGGTGGGTCAACCATCACCGAGCAATATACGAAGAACGCATACTATAGCGGTGCCCCTCGGACCATCATCCAAAAACTCCGAGAAGCGACTGCAGCGATCATAATAGAACAGAGATATAGCAAGGATGAGATCCTCCGCAAGTATCTCGGAGCCGTCTATATGGGCAATGGGCTCTATGGGATCCAGGCGGTGATAGGGAGCAATCCTGATGATGACACGATACTCGACACAATAGTGAAACTCAAGTACCCCAATATATCACAATCCAATCGAGATACAGTACTCGCCTATCGAGCGAGAATCAGTGATCGCATAGGCAAAAAATGAACCCAGACACATCTCGAACAAAAAATCAAAAAACCATCTATCGATACCTATCCGATACTCGCTACTCGAGTCGATAGTGAAATATCAAAATACTGTACAGGGTATAAAAACAGTCTGAAAAAATGGACTGTAAATATACCTCCAGAAATCTGTCAGTGAGGGGAAATCAATCTCTCTCTCACAATAGATAGTGGACTGATGAACGAGTCATTGCGTATCGCAAGAGGCGTGATCCGAGGACTAGAGCGAGAGAATGTCACCAATGCATCTGTCTATATCACCGATCCTCACTCAGATACGATCCTCGCCTATATCGGCAACACGAATGCAAGTGAACAGATCGATATGATCATCAGGCGTAGATCTGTGGGTTCTCTACTCAAGCCATTCATCTATCTGCTCGCACTACAAAAATGAGCCGACACAGAGGACTATCTCCTCGATGATCGCACAGCTTATGAAACAAGCCAAGCAGGTAAATACTATATCCCAGAGAACTACAATCCCATATCATACGGCCCTACCCGACTCCGCGAAGCACTCGGCAACTCACTGAACTCAGCAACAGTCAGACTCACAGATACTCTCTCTATTCCTGTGGTTTATGATGCGCTGCGAAGTGTGTGACTCGCGCTCGATCATGACGTGGGATACTATGGATATGGGATATCACTCGGGACGGTCGAGCTCACGATGGAAAATATCGTAGACTCATATAGGTCACTCCTTGATATGCGAGATCCAGATAAATGGCAGATTGCCCAGGTACTCTCTGATCCGAGGAATCGGGCTCGGACTTTTGGTTTATCGAGTATCCTGAGTACGAGTATACCCCTATGAGTAAAAACTGGGACAAGCACAGATTTCCGAGATAACTGGACGATATCATATTCTCAGGCTGCAATCATCGGAGTCTGGGTCGGTAATATTGATGGATCTTCGATGGGTGATGTATCAGGTGTGAGCTGAGCTGGGCCCATCTGGCATGGGATCGCAGAATATATGATAACAGCTGGGTACATACAACCAAATATATCTCCAGTCCCAAGCTGACTCCACCAGATCGCAATCTGTCTCGATACTGCTTGCCTGAGACAAGAGTTGCTCTATACTCAGAAATCTAAAAGTCCAAAAAGTAGACCCAGCGAATGAATCTATTTCCGCAGTGATTTCTTCGGGAAGATATCAGCGGATGAGATGCAGAAGTGGAAGATACAAGAATAGTTGCAAATTCTCCATTTCTCATATAATCCGATTATGATAATAACACTCGGCGGACATCACGGAGCGGGCAAGAGTACTCTCGGAGCTCGTCTCGCAGAATACTATGAATACAAGAGGTATTCGACTGGAGACTTCATGCGAGGACTCGCTATGGAGCGAGGAGTCTCTATCATTGATATTGGACGAGAGGCAGAGGGAGATAAAGGTGTGATCGATGCTATACTCGATAATAGACAACGAGATCTAGGGAAAACGGAGGATGACTTTATCATCGATGGTCGTCTTGCATTTCACTTTATCCCCCATGGTGTCAAGATATTCCTGACGGTGACTCCGATCGAAGCAGCACATCGGATATACGCTGATGCGACACGCCAAGGTGTCGAGACCCATGAGACGATCGAGCATACAGTAGCCAATATCGAGACGAGACGAGCAAGTGAGAATGATCG
>JANNYQ010000022.1:0-1993 GCA_031410215.1 Candidatus Altimarinota bacterium
GCAACTCGTTTACGAATACCAGACCTACATCAATACGGGTATCGATGATAGCCTCTTCACCGCCTGAGAGTGCAGCTCACTCATCGGACTCATGCAGAGCTGGAACGAGGTAGTCTCGATTTTTGATTTTGATCTCCTCACATCAGAGTCTCTCCCTGCAGACATATCTCGACTTGCCGAGTCTCGTATCCTGGCAAAAACTCTGAAGGACTGGGCAGAATCCGACCGTATACGTGATGAACTCGTCTCTCTCGGATACAAGATGATCGATGAGAAGGATGGATGGAGGATGGAGAAGTTGTAGAAAATATTATTTATTCAATTTTTGTCAGTTTCTGACTTTACTAGCTCGCATGCAAAACCTACAATCCATCATCTCTTCTCATATCTCGACTCTATACTCGGATATCTCGTTCTCCCCTACCCTATCGGCTCCGCCAAAACCTGAACACGGGGAATATTGTTTCGGAGCTTTCACTCTGGCGAAGCCTCTGAGCAAGTCACCGAATCAGATAGCCGAGGAGATAGCGGTAGTGTTGCGAGCAGATACTAGTCACTTCACTCAGGTCAATACGATAGGTGGATATGTGAATCTGTCATGTACTGCAAGCGTATGGATGGATATCCTCTCACAAGTGGAAAATCAGAAACAAGAATCAAAAAATGAAACCATCATCGTCGACTATATCGGTGCCAATGCTGGGAAGCCTCTCCACATATGACATATCTGTACTCCGTCTATCGGTCAAGCCATCTGCAATATCTATCGTCATCTCTGATATAATGTTATCGGTGATTCTCATTTTGGTGATTGGGGAGGGATTTTTGGGAAGTTGATTTATGCTTGGAAGTATGAAGTAGAGGAAACTATTTATACGCAAATCGAAAATATAGTTGGCGTACAACATTCAATTTGACTGAGAGAAAAAGGAGTAAATCAAACAAGAAATGAAAAATTTGAAATTCTTTTAGAGGAATTCTGAATTGATTTTATACTTGCTCTATATCAATCTTTTCATCAAATTGTGCTTATTGGGATCGATTCCTCCGATCCACATGCAATGGAAATTGAAGCATGAATTCATAAAAAGAACGAGGAATCTAATAATACTAAAGAAACACTTGCTCGTGAAGAATTCAAAAAACTTTCTCAATGAGACTCTGAAAATGCAGAGCTTTGGAAACAATTCACTAATATCTCTATCACCGAAATAGAGAAAAAACTCAGTGTTCTTGGAATCAAAGCGACCTATAATATTGGTGAGAGCTTCTATGAGTGACTCTCGCTCCCTCGTCCGAATAGCGAAAACTATCCAGATCTAGAGTTCACGATGAAGGATATCGTACGAGAACTGATAGAGATGTGAGTAGCAACTCAGAACGAAGATGGGAGTGTCGGGGTCGTTTTCCCTGAGGAGACCAAGATACCGTCATGTGTCCTCCAGAAAAAGGATGGAACAGGACTCTATCTCACGAGCGATCTGGCTGCTATCAAGTACAGGATGACCAACGGATGGAATCCATCGAAGATCATCTATTGTGTCGATGTCCGCCAACAACTCCATCTCCGACAAGCTATATGGATAGCGAAGCGAGCATGGGGACTCGAGAATGTAGAGCTATACCATGCGTTCAACGGATTCATCAAGCTCAAGGAATGAGCTATGTCGACTCGTCATGGGACGGTGATATTGCTCGAGGATCTCATCACAGAGGGTGAAGATAGGACGAGCAAGCTCCTCGCAGAGAAGTGAAGGAATGGAGACAATGCACTCTCACCATCAGATATCGAGGCAATCACAGTCGGTGCTATCAAGTACTCATATCTTTCTCAGGATCGTGAGAAAGATGTCACTTTTGACTGGGACAAGGCACTCTCCTTCGAGTGAAACTCTGGACCATATATCCAGTATGCCTGTGTGCGAGCTGCCAAGGTGGCAACTTCAGGATGAGTCACATCTCCACTGAATCCAACAACACAAATCAATCTCTC
>JANNYQ010000023.1:0-13025 GCA_031410215.1 Candidatus Altimarinota bacterium
AGGCAGAGGATTTTGAGACCTCCGTGTATACCATTCCACCATCCGAGCGTACACCGAGATAGTATAGAAAAATGAGCCGAAGTCAAAGCGAGAAAGTGAGGATTTTCACAAAATTAATTTGACTATCTTTACATTAGCCTATAATAACTCAGCTCGTGATATATCCTACATTTCCAGATTGTGGGTCCCGCCTATTGTTGGCTACGGGATTAAAGTATCTGATTGGAATACTATATGGATCACTGTTGCGAGTAAAAAATCAGGTATTGTGATCGTACAATACTCTGAAGGGGTGCTCATTAAAAATTCACCTTAATTAGTACATTCTTGGTGGGAAGTTTTTCTTTCCCTATCTCGTAGGATGTACGCATTAAAGGGCCCGCTGTAATGGCGGGTCTTTTTCTTTTCGCTCGACTTTTTTGATTTTTCTATATAATGCAATTCTAAAATCCTAAAACTACTTCTCTTGAAATTCTCCCTCGACAACATCATCACTGAATACGAATCCCTCGAAACTGAGCTCATGGATCCGACGATCTATGCAGATCTGAAGCGACTCAAGGCAACCAATCAAAAGAAAAAATCAATACAGCTCACTGTAGAACTCTACCGTGAATACAAGATGCTCTACGCCAACTATGATGAACTCAAGACCCTCGTCACGGATGAGAAGGATCCTGAGATGCTTGAGATGATGAAAGGCGAGATCGCTGCTGCGGACAAGCGTATCCCTGAGCTCGAAGAAGCGATCAAGATCGCTCTACTACCAAAAGATCCTAACGATAGTAAGAATATCATCCTCGAAGTCAGGGCTTGAGTTGGAGGCGATGAGGCTGGACTATTTGCCCATGAGCTTGCTGAAGCATACAAGGTATTTGCCCGCAAGGAGGGATATACACTTGAAGTGATGAGTGAGTCATGGAATGATGCGGGAGGATACAAAGAGGGGATATTCAAAATCGAGTGAGGAGCTGGTGCCTATGCTCGATTCAAATATGAGTCAGGAGTCCACCGAGTCCAGCGGATCCCTGAAACCGAGAAAAATGGTCGAGTTCATACCTCTACAGCTACTGTTGCTGTCATGATCGAGGCTGAGGAGATCGATATCGTCATCCGAGAAGAGGATCTTGAGATATCTGCGTGTCGAGCGAGTGGTGCAGGAGGCCAGCACGTCAATAAAACGAACTCTGCCATCCGTATCGTCCATCTCCCAACAGGTGTGGTTGCCGAGTGTCAAAATGAACGATCTCAGCTACAGAACAAGCTCACAGCTATGTCCGTCCTCAAGTCTCGAATATACGCAATAGAGGAAGAAAAGAAGGCCAAGCTCGAAGGAGCAACTCGTCTTGCTCTCGTCGGATCAGGAGACCGCAGTGAGAAAATCCGTACCTACAACTTCCCACAAGATCGACTCACCGATCATCGGATCAATCAGAACTTCCCGAATCTTCCAGTCATCATGATGGGGGATCTCGAAGATATCCTCGATGCCCTCGCAATCGCGGATCAGACGGCAAAGCTGGAGGCAGCAGCAGGTCGGTAGTTGATCCAAACAGCCTTCGCAAATTTCGCGAAGGCTTTTTTTTATCTTGAGAAATATATATTTCATTTGTATATCGGAAATGAAATATTAATTTTGACAAATACAAAAATAAGAGTATATAGGATGTATCCTAAATTACAAAATATGCAAAAAATCATATCGATTCTCATCTCGATTTGTCTCCTTTTTGTCACTATAGCTCCAGTCGCAGACGCGAGTGTCCGTATCCGCAAGGGACGCAACATGCAGACCACAACACCCTACTACCAGACACCATATCATGCTCCATACTATCCATCTCAGATATACCAGGCACCCGTACAAGTGACTCATATGTCTGTCGGTAGTACCTATTACTATTCTCCGAGCTATGTCGTTGGATATACGTACTATGCCACTCCGACTCCTGGATACTACTACTATACCAATATCCCAACCCAGAGTACGATACAATCCCATAGCACACAGCAAGGGCAGTATTATTTTTCTCCAGCATATATAGCTGGATATACGTACTATTCGTCACCGAATCCTGGGTACTATTATTATTTCAATACTAACAATAGCTACTACAATAATAACTCTTACCAGACACCACAGAACAATGATGGTCTCATTTGTATGGTCATCAACAATATGTACCAGTGTCTGAATAATGCATATGGTCCAGTCTCATCGAGCTACCCAGGATGTACTACTGCGGATATCATCATCTGAGGGCAGATCTGGGCATCATGCAATGCACTTGACCGCAATGCAGGTTCACCGAATCGATCATGATGGTTCTTTGCTGGAGATACGCAGTCAACATTTACATCTTCCAACGGATCTAGTACGACTCTCGAGTGGATGGGTAAGCAGACTCAGACGAGTGCCTGGACTACTGGTCCATGTGCGAGTGGATACCGTCTCCCGAATCGTGGAGAGTGGGAAACACTCCAGTCATATGCTCGTGCCAATAGCTCTACGATAACGAGTCTCATCGGTCTCCAGTCGAACTGAGCATACCAGGCATCTCGCAACTCTGGTGGAGATGTGACGATCAGCTCTCGACTCCCAGTCAGTGCTGCATACTGGACATCTACGATGGATGGTGGTACACCGACGGTGATGCATATAGGATCCAGCTATGCTGGATATAATACAACCGGTACGGACTATGGATACGTCAATAACTCATACCAGTGGGCATATACAGATACAGGACTCCAGCTCCAGAGATCAACGATGGGTGAGCTCGCGAATGTGAGATGTGTCAGGTAATAAATATCTAGAAAAAATCTTTCTCGAGTATTCGAGAAAGATTTTTTCTATTATTTGTGATCCATATGATATACTCCGTCCTTCACCTGCACTCGCCCCTCTATGATATCATGGCAACGATGAGCCATCACACGAGATGGGGGATCGATCGCGAGTTGTGTCTCCCAGAGCTTTGCTGCAGCCACATACTGATCTGTTCGATAGAGGAGCAGGGCCTGAGCATATATCTCATGGATCTCGCTATCTGTCGTATATCCCAGGAGACCGATGAGTTCATAGATATGGACGCCTTCGGTTTTTCACTTCACGGCTATCGTATCGAGCTCGCGAACAGCGAATACATCTCATACCTGATCATACGTACCACCCGAGATAATCACATGGACACCATACTCCTTACCCATCGCCTCAAGTCTGGATGCTAGATTCACGGTATCACCGAGGACTGTATAGTTGAAGTGGTCAGACGACCCGATATTGCCCACCATCACCTCTCCACTCGCGATCCCGACTCGGAACTCGATCGGTGCGACTCCACGCTCTGTGATCTCACGGTTGAATTAGGGTAATATTTTCCTCATCTCGATAGCTGTCCTACAGGCTCGCCGAGCATGATCTGCCTGTGTGACTGGAGCTCAGAAAAACCCCATCACCGCGTCTCCTATATACTTGTCGAGTGTGCCACCCTCACGGATCAGGATATCCGTCATACGAGAGAGGTATGAGCTCATGAGATAAAACAGATCGCGAGTACCAAGTGCCTCAGAGATTGTCGTGAATCCTGCGATATCTGAGAAGAACACGGTCACATCTCGCTGTTCACCTCCGAGCGTGAGATCGACCTCTTCCATATTGATCATCTTCACCATCTTGGGATCGATATAGTGCCCGAATGCGTTCTCGATATAGCGGCGCTCACGATCCACCACGAAGAACCGATAGATAAAAGTGAGCGGAAACGTCAGAAGTCCACCCGCGAGAAAGAGAGGGAAGACATCTACGAGAGTACGCTCGATATCGTAGAGATAGCGAGTTAGCCAGAGAATAGATACCATCATCACTATTGCAAGTATTGGCGATAGGTAGCTCGGGAGCAAGAGATAGAGAATGATCATCACTATAGTGAGTCAGATCGCAACTGCGAATGATGTGTTGCTATCGAGACGAACGAGCATCTTGTTCTGGAGGAGTCCATCGAGGAAGTGGGCATGGAGCTCCACTCCATCCATCAGTGTGCCAGTCACGGGAGATACGAGACTATCGTGGATGAGTGTACCTGATTCTCCGATGAGGATATATTTGCCGGCGAAGTTCGCCATCAGCTCAACCCTCGACATAGAGAGTGCATCGATGAAAGAGACACTCGGGTAGGAGTGAGGAACTCAGAGGAGTGGATTGAGTACAATATTTTTCTCAAAATCTAATACCTTGTATCCTCATATCTTTGCGAGTTCTAATGGAAGAGTATTGAGTTTGGAGTCTCATTTTTTCCATGATTGGTATGGGGTACGTGAGATATCATAACTCATCGGTCGCATATAGGCACTCTCAATATCGATGATGCCCCACGGTATAGTCGCATAGACGGATCTCGGAGCACCAGGACAGGTCTCTCAACTCCCCACAGTGTCAAGAGTACATGCCTCGCCACTATATCGCATACTCGCGATGACGATATTATCATATTGGCTCATGGTATCCGCGAATGCTTGCTCATCTGGGTCGCTATTTTGGAATATGATATCGAATCCGATCCCTTTGACGCCTGCTCACTCGAGTTTCCTAACTAGGCTCGCGTACTGTGACTTGGGGATCGTGAGCATCTTCTGATCTCATTGTGATTGGAGCGTGTTGATAGTCCGCTCATCGATCGCTATGATCGCGATATCGGATGATGGAGTGAGATGATGTGTATATATCCGATCCTGCCAGATTCCGCCAGTCGTCCGATAGACAAAAAATCAATTGATCGCATTCGAGAACTCTGCAGAGAAAATCATAATACTCCCGAATATGAGAGTGAGGGAGAGGAGAGATACAATGAGAATATGTTTGAGATTTCGGAGCTTTCGCATATACTCATCCTATCACTAACTCATATAATATGCAAAAATCTGGATTATTTGCTCTCATTCATGAAGAAGTCACTCGAGCGCTCGTTTTTGGTGTCGCTTTTGTCGTCATCGTATCTGTAGGATTCACGGGAGTGGCCTATGCGGCAAATGGGGGAATATTCGGAGAATTACTCAACAAGATACTCGTTACACCTTGGGATACTCCAGTCAATGATGGTACAGTCAAAAATGCAAAAAAATTCGACAATAAGGATCCGAGTGCATTTGTTCCTGTGAAAGCAGGACAGAGCTGTGCAGCTAACAAGTGTATTATAGGATTCCAGGCTGATGGCACTGTGAAATGTACTCCGTAAAATCGATTTCGAGTCCAAGTTTACAGCGGCAAATATGCTCCGAAATCCATAAGAAAATCTCTATGCAAAAACTCTCTCTCCTCCCACTCCTCCTCGTCACTGGTATCGGTGCTGTATGGGCATCTACTCTCATGTTCCCCAACACGACTGAGTTCCCGAGATCACCAGGATGAGCAGGTACGATCAGTGGTGCACTCGCATTCTTTGATCCGACTGATGGTACAGCTACCAATACTGACAAACTCAATTGAGTAACAGCGAGTGGATACCTCCAAAATCGTGACTGTAGTACTGAGATCATCAACAAGATATGGGTCGGAGTCGATGCGAGTGGAAGAGCGATATGCGGAACAAGAGGGGTACTCATCGGTTATCTCACGGAGGGGACTAGTGTATCTATCACGAGATGAGCATCACCGAGTACCGCTATCTCTATATGAGATCCGCTCTATGCATGAGATATATTATCCACGACCGCTGTAGGTACTGGTATGATCACATTCACCGATGATCTCTCAGTGCTCCGTCTCGATACGAGTACCGTCGTCGAGCTCTCTATCGGACAACTCTCTGGACAATCTGTCGCTCAGGCGATCCTGACAGATGGTCGACTCTGGGGTCGTATCCTCACGAGTACAGGGGTCAATCTCGGAGGATGAGGACTGGTCGCAGGAGTCAGATGAACGAGTGTCAGTATAGAGAGATCAGTGAGCACGTGACCATATGTTATCTCTGTGATAGACTCTATCAGGCCTCTAGACGCAGCTACTCTATCAGCTATTGATGGAACTACAATTCTATGAACATCTCCAACGATCCTGACTGCTGGATCACAGCTCTCAGTATACCCGACTACACCCACCAATGGTGCAACAAGCCCCACATCATACGTGGGATGATCATCTCCGAGTACTACCAAGACGACTCTCCTCGACAGCTCGGCATGGATCCGAGACAATACGAGAGCAGATATCGACTATCTCTATCAGAATCGATCAGTCTCTAGAGTACAACAAGAATATGATGTCACTATTCCTAGTAGTGTGACGAGTGAAGTCCTAGATGCTCTATGTCCGAATATAACGTCATGAGCTAATACTATTAATCAAATATACTGGAACTCACTCATTGGGACGAGCCTAGAAAAATGTCGAGATAGTAGACTTGTGGCATTTGCGGATTATGTGAACGAACTGTATATGCCAACGGGGAATACGCGAATTGTCTCGCCACTCCGCTCGAGTGGTAGTTATTTTTCTGCTGACCAAGCAACAACACATGGTAATATCGGAGACAATGGACTCACGATAAATACTGTTGGGCAATATCTCTCCTATTCTATAGATGGACTATCACTCTCAGGTAAGACCATTACAATAGAGTTGGGAGGTGTTGTTGGTACTAATTTAGTATCTAATTGGACAAAAGCATACATTGCAGATTTTGGAACTGAAAAATGGTTTGTAATAAACAATAAAAATTGTACATGAATCTCTGCACCTGGAAAAAAATGGTTCTGTAAAACTCCTAATGTAACTATTGCTGATGTCACAAGTGAAACAAGTCTCACATTCAATACAACTAATTTACCAAGTCAAATGATAATAGGAAACATTCCAGTATCTGGATTACCCTATGGTATAGTATGATGAACGCCCGTACCGTATCCTATGCCAATAGGAACAACCATTAAGAACATCTTAGTTCGGTAATCTGATTCTTTATATCAAGTCTTTGATTTTTAGAATAAAAGTCTTTGATATTGATTGAGCTGATCAATTTGTAGTAGCAGTTACTGTAATATTAAAACTTGTATCACCAAAAGCATCATAGTCACCTGAAATAATTCAGGTGGAATTATTTATTAAAAAACCTGCAGGAAGATTTGATGCAGAATATGAAATACTACGTCATAGTGAATCTGTCACACCACCTGCATTTATTGTAATTGTTCATGTGTTATCACTCACCGTCATATCTGCGAGTGCCGCGAATGCGCCACCTGCTATAGGAGCTGGATCTGCAGCTGCTACGATTACGCTACGAATTTTTGTACTCGTATTTCACTTGGCGTCTGTAGCAGTATAGGTACGTGTATATGTACCAGCTACTGTTGTATTGACAGTACCAGTTATGGCTACCGTACAACTCGTATCTATATTGTCTACACAACTCGCTCCTGGCTCGGTATATATATCTCAGACGGCGAGATTTAATATGGCAGCTCCACTGAGAGTGATCACAGGAGCAGTAAGATCCTTGAGTATTGTACCAGTCTTGGTGGTCGATACGAGTGTAGGTGCAGATACTACAGTCTCGACTTTTCCGAGAGAGGCAAGTGGAGCCACACCTTCACTTCGAGCTGTCGATCAGGCGAGAGTACGAGCATCGATAGGATTGACACTTGATCGATTGTACTGAGCCTGATTGCTACTACCTCCGAGTGTCCATGTGAGACCGATCATCGCACGAGTATCACGTATTGCTCCAGATGTATGTGAGACACCGACGATGATGGATCCAGATCTACTGATAGGATAGCTATAGCTCACCTGAGCTCGATCTAGATCTCTTGCCATATGATCATATCCGACTACGATCTTGCCCTGTTTGCCCATATATTGTGTATATTCTGCTCCATATATTGCCGTAGTACCAGTGAGACTATTGTGAGTAGCTCCACCTCGCAGAGCAAGTCGTCCACCCGAGCCCATATCGATATCTCATTTTGCAGTGAGACTATTCCATTGGCTTCATCGATAACTCGTAGTACTCGCTGTATTGTACATATCAGCCCATGTCTGTGTCTCTGTAGGAGTTTCTACTATGCGGGTTTGACTCGAGAGCATATTACCTGTTGCGAGATTTGTATCACCAGAGCGACCATGAGCGACACCGAGAGATGCAGATACAAATGGTCCTACTCCAGTAGTCGATATACTCGCACCTACTTGTTCTCATCGAAGATTACCAGAATATGCAGGATTGTTGTAGGTAGATCGAGCATCTTCTGTTCGAGCTGCTGCGTATACTGTGGTAATAACACCTGGAGTTACCTGTCCAGAGATGGCGAGCGTAGCTGCTTTTGCTCACTTGAGAGACTCTGCACGGACAGCTAGTGCAACTGACTTATCTCATCCTACTATATCAAGTTGTACTCCAGGACCAAACTGAGATGAGTTTACTCCACTAATATCAATATCTCCATTCACAGGTATTTTGAGAGCTGAGGCGACATTTTGTGCGGTTTTATCACCGATGCCCTGAGTTCCTGTAGATTGTGCTGATACACCCAGTGCTGTACTGGCGAGGATAGCTGCTGCGAAGTTATGCTTGAGGCCCATAGTATGAGATTTATTTATAAACTTTATATATTGTACTCAAATACAATTATTGTCAATAGAATTTATTTGAAAATATGGTATGAGAAGTATTGTTTCAGAATTTTTGTACAAAAAATCCACCCCTGACCGAGTGGATTTTTGTATCAAAGTTGATTACATAGCTTTTTGTATACGCCTATTTTTTCTTGAGGAGGTCTCGGATCTCGACGAGGAGCTCTATATCAGTAGGTCCTACTGGAGCGGCTGGAGCTGGAGCCTTTTTTGGCATAGCTCGATTCATGGCTTTCACCACGAGGAATATACAGAACGCTACGATGATGAAGTTGAGGGTGATAGTGATGAAGTTACCCCATGCAATCACAGCCCCAACCTTCTTGGCATCTGTGAGTGCACCGACGACGAGAGGATTCCCGAAGTTGTAGTACATATTCGAGAAGTCTACACCACCACTGATCTTGCCGATGACCGGCATGATGATATCTTCCACGATAGAGGCGACAATCTTACCGAACGCTGTACCGATGATCACACCTACAGCAAGATCGACTACATTACCTTTCATTGCGAAGTCTCGGAACTCTTTTACTATACTCATAGAAAAATTGGTAAGAAAAATAACATCGTGTATACTCTGGAGTATAAACACAAATGATTGTATAAGTTTCTCAGACAACGTCAAAGTAAAATATATTGATATTTGTCTTTTATATTGCAATCTACTTATTCATTGCTGGGGCTGGATCACGGATGATACGTGGATCTCACTCGATCACGAGAGGAGATGAATATGTGTTACTGCCCGCACTTTTGTTTGATGCTTGATCAGTCGGAGATAGTGCTGCGTAGTCGGCACGTGATCCTGGGAGATCATAGTCTGATCGTGTACAGCCGAGTGATGCAAAGTATGGACACCCCGTCGGGGCGATCTCACGTGGAGGATTGGCGGATACTAGAGAGCCATGAATATAGAGCTGATAACTACTCGTGGCTGATATGATACCATGTTCCGCTATGAGAGAACTGTGGATATCTCGGACAGTTCCTGTTATTCGGATATTTCCCTTATTTCCAGTTGCATCTGTGAGTGCTATGATGGCGATTGGATAATCTCTCGCAGAGATATTATCCGCGATCGTGATATCTCCACCGATTGATATGATAGAGCGTTTTGCCTTGATTCCAGTACTTCAATTGAGTTCAGTAGATGTGACAGTATGGTCCCCATTCACGACAAGATAGTCTACATCATCGTAGCTCGATCTATTGCGAGAGAGGAGAGCTGCTTGTTTCCTGATAGAACTAATGAGATCGACTCGAGCACGAGATCCACCACCGACTCACTCTCAGGATTGTCCCATGACTTTCATGCGCTGAGTCGCAGTGTTAGCAGCAGTGATAGGCGTCATGGTATTACTGTAGAGGATATCTTTCCCGAGAGTAGTGTAGTAGATATATCCCGTCATCGTCGTTGTCTCAGTCACAGCACTTGGGAGCCAAGTAGTATAGGTACCTGTATATGCAAAATCAGAAGCCGAATTCGTGGCGATAACTGATACACCAGACCAATCACAGAGAGTATTTATCGTGAGAGTCAGAGGATAGTTGCTACATACAGTAATTGGTGAACTCGAGAGTGATCTCCACTCTGCACTTGAACCATCACCGATCTGCATTGTCGTGATTATGGTAGGGATGATTGTGGTTGCCCCATTCCTAGTCACAGTTGTCTGGAATGTGTGGGGAGTGTTGATGATAGGCGTCCCTGATGTCACACTGGGTACGAAAAGAGGAGCAAAGCTTAGAGCTGTTTTCCATAATGGAGATGTGATATCTGATCCATTGTGTTCGATAGAGTCGAGTTGTATCTGATTATCTGTACCTGTCGGAGCAGTACTTGCTATGGTATAAGTGATATCTGATGGGGTGAGTGTGAGCGTTGTATCACTAGTTCAGAAGAATCCATTCGGTATCTTATCTGATATGAATGCATCTCAATCATTGGATGGTCAATAATGGATATTATCTGTACCATTCAGTGGATCTGTCTGTATATTTTTCACAGTCGTATCATATTTGATCCGCATAGTTCCAGTCTCTACTCGATTCCCATATTGGTCTCTTGCCTTGAGGGTGAAGCTATAGGTAGCTGCTCAATCGGCTACTACTGATCATACTGGTGCCTTATCGAGAGTAGTCGCTCTACGATTAGCTCCATCTGGACAGCTGAGATCCGTAGGATTTCCAGTACAAAAGTCAGAGGCATGATAGTTCGATGCAGTAGTGAGTACAGTATTCACTATATCAGGACTCACAACGAATCCAGTGATCTGCGTATCGCTCCCATTTGTATCTGTGATCGTGATTGTGTAGGTATTTGCGAGAGAAAAATCCACGGCATATGTACCATTAGTACTCGTAATGAGTCGAGAGTCTATTCCAGCCAGAGTACTTCCTTTCCATCCATCGCTACCTCCATCGTACATCCATGCATCCCTCGCAGAGAGTATCGCTGTATGGTTTGCTGTGAGAGTAGATTGATCGAGTGTGATTGCTCGCAGTGGGAGAGCTATGCTCGCAAATGAGATATCTCATACGAATGTCACACCAGTTCATTCGAGGAATCCAGTACTCGGATTATATTTCACTCCAGCAAAGTCTATATCTCCCACATTCTCACTCCAGCCGAATCCTGTGAGATTACATTTGCTAACAAGTACATTCAACGACTCACTACAACTGAGTCATACCTGATTGGATCCACTTGCGAAATCGATCCAGCCGATATTCTGAGCGTAGAATGTTCCTGTAAAATATCGTGTGCCTTTTATAAGTGCTGGATTCATATCAGAGATACCACTCGCATACAATGCACTTGCTACATCGAATCTGACGTCCGTATTGGATCCTGTCATCGCGATTATCGCCCCAGGTGTATAGCTCATAGTCGCTGATACTCCACTCACGAGAGTGAGAGAGTATATCAGAGTTGCGATGGAGAAAAATAAGCGGAACATAGATATATATTATTGTCAGATCTGCTGACAAGTACTGATCATACTGGTGGTGGTGAGTGAACTACAGAGGGCCGTGTTGTTGCTTCTTTTGACACTACTGATGATGATCATATCATGACACTTGTTACGAAGATTCTCAGTGACGATAGTGCTACAGGCTTGGATATCTGTCCCAGTGATCGCTGACTTATAGGTGGAGATATCAGCAGTTTTGGATACTTGAGCCTGACAGTAGAGTCGCTTGTCAGTATCTGTGATCGTATCACAGAGATCAGTGCTCTCCGTGCTTACAGCTGACTTGAGCCTTATTGTATCGAGACAAGTAGATCTGAGTTCTGGAGTTGTAATCTGCTCACAGAGTTTGGTATCATTTTTGCCTATAGCATCTCGATAGAGTGACGTCTCATCGATCTCACGGAGATGAGTGAGACATATGGACTGCGAGTGATCTCCGAGGCTATCGCAGAATTCTCTGGTGATAGTATTTTCTCGGATTTTTGCAGTGAGCTGTATCTCATCGATAGACTCTTGGCAAATCGACCTGCTTTCTGTATTTGATATCTGTGTACAGAGACTCTGATCGATTGCAGCTATCGCCCGATCACTCGATATCACATCTCGACATATCTTACTGATGCCAGTTGAGGTGAGAGTATCACAGGTCTCGATAGTTCCAGACTTTTTCGCAGAATTCGCGAGTATCATATCTCGACAGTCAGATTGCTGGAGGGTATCTGAGATACCAGCACAGAGGGCTATGTTCTGCTCTTGCATCGCAGTATTGTAGAGTTCACTATTTTTCGCGTCGGTCTCCTCTATACTCTCTCGTTGCTCTGCATAGGTAGGAACTAGACTTTCAGATGTAGTTGTAGTAGTTATGTCCCAGAGAGGAGCTTGCTGTGAAAAAATGAAAAAGTAGACGCCAATACCGAGGGCCAAAATGGTTAGGATACTCACAACGATAATGATATGTAGTTTTTGCATAGATCTAGAATATCCCAATTCCAACAAAAAATCCTCTTTTGCGAGGATTTGCATTGTATTTTGTATGGACAATTGGTGTATTAGTATTTTTACACTATTTTCTGAGTTCAGTTCCCTTACTTTTTGGCAAAAAGTAACAAAAGCCTACTCAATCTTTTATGTTCATTTTGGTATCTGTATTTAGCTTGTTTTCTAGAATTTCAAACTAAGATACATTCGAAATTCCCCAGAAAAATTTACTAACAGATACTCAAGATTCACATAAACTAAGAAGCAAGTCAAGCTTGGAAATTAGAGAAGAGACAATAGAAATAATTCTACTGTTTTCCAGTGTTTGGTTTCGATTCGGATTTTTTTTACTGATAGTAGGATCATATCATTATCGTTGTGAGTATCCTAACCATTTTGGCCCTCGGTATTGGCGTCTACTTTTTCATTTTTTCACAGCA
>JANNYQ010000024.1:0-23929 GCA_031410215.1 Candidatus Altimarinota bacterium
TTTCTTCGATATTCCGACGACGAGTACCCCCTGAGAGGAGATCTGGAATCGGTCATGGAGCTCTTGTTCTCCAGTGTAGCCCACCATTCGACCATCGATGGTGATGAGTTTTTTCGATACATACTGATCCGTCTCTCGCATCGCATCCTTGGTGAACTCGAGAAGTTTGCCGTTGCGGAGGACTGGGACATGATCCTTCGCATAGCCGAGATCATAGGCATTGCGAGCGTTTCCACGGAGCATATGAGGGAATCCATAGATCGGGATATAGAACTCGGGATTGAGCATCGTGATCATTTTCTTGGTATCCTCTTCTTTTGCATGTCATCCAGCATGGATCTCTGACTCCTTATAGTGGTGGATTTTTGGTCCTTGTTGAGTAATGAGATCAAACAGTCCCTGGACGGCTCGCTCGTTGCCTGGAATGACAGATGATGAGAATATGATGGCATCATCAGCCTTGAGGGTCGTATCCTTGGACTCACCCGTGACTATACGCATGAGAGCCGCATACCGCTCACCCTGAGCACCCGTACAACAGATCGTGACCTCATTGTCTGGGAGCTTGGCTGCATCAGACATCGAGATGATCGTACCTGGTTTGGGTCTCACGTATCCGAGCTTGATAGCGATATCGATATAGTTGTTCATCGACCTACCGAGCAAGACTACCTTGCGATTGTACTTCTCAGATGTCGAGATGATGAGCATCACACGATCGATAATGGATGAGAACGTCGCCGTGATTACGCGACCTGGCGACTTCTCGAATATCTCCTCGATTGAGTGGATGACTGCTGACTCCGAGATCGAAGATCCAAGGAGATGAGCATTGGTTGAGTCAGAGAAGAGTCCACGAACTCCACGCTGACCAAGAGCCTCGATCCACTCATAGTTCGTCGATGGACGATTTGGCAGAGGTTGCTTATCGAATTTCCAGTCACCCGTATGGACAAATCTCCCTACAGGAGTCTCAATGAGGAGACCGACTGAGTCAGGGATCGAGTGATCCACAACAAAAGGAGTAATCTGGAAGTGCTTACCCATCTGGACAGGACGATAGCGAACGTACTCAGAGAGATGAGTGAGAGTCGCTTTCATATCCCCTTGTTTCATTTTGATGAGTTCATAGGCCATCGCTGTCGCGTAGATCGGAGTGCTACGACCGAGTTGCTCCATGAGATAGTAGATCGCACCAATATGGTCGATATGTCCATGAGTGATGCCGACTCCGACGATCTTCTTCCCACGACAATAGGTGAGATCTGGGATCGAACAGTTGATACCATACTGGTACTGATCAGCAAATTGGAGACCCATATCGATGATGATCATCTCATCTTCATACTCGAATCCCATACAGTTGAGACCAACTTGCTCAGTTCCTCCAAATGGGATAACACGAAGCGTTCCCTTCTCGAGTGGCTTCGGTCGCTCTTCTGGAATATGGAGGAACTTCTTCACAGCCTGTACTGGCGTGAGAAATGGGAATGATTTCTTCGGACGAAAACTATCCTCGAAGATAAATGACTCACCAGGTTTAACATTGGTGGCGATATTTTTACCTGAGTCAAAAAAGCTGCGGAATCCGGGCTTTCGATCAGTTTGTGGCGTTTTGCCAGCGTTATTTTGGTAGCGTGTATTTCGCATGAATATATAATTAGTATTTAGAATTTAGAGCTTAGGGTTTAGATTTTGGAACTGTTCCTTATTTCTAAGTTCTAAGTTCTAAAATCAAAGTTCTATCTCTCTATCACAATCGGCATCACTACAGGAGTGCGACCAGTGAGGAGATAGCAATATTTGGTGATCTCACGACGAAGTCACTGGACGAGTTCACCTCGTTCGATCTTCGGATTCTCGACAATCAGTTTTTCGTAGGTCTGTCTTATCCCCTTAAGAATCTCCTTGTGGATATACATCATCTCATACGCATGGACGAATCCACGAGAATCGATGAAGATATGACCTGCGATCGTACGAGCACGAGTATCCTCCTCCAAGGTGAATATAACAACTCCACTCTCAGCGAGTTGATCACGATCTCCGAGTGCATATCCTGCAACGACTCCGATAGAGAGTCAATCGACAAAAAACGTATCGAATGTGAACTTCATGGCATTGCGAGAGAGGACTCCAGACCGAAATGATAATACCTCACCCGTGATGAATGCCTCAGTCCCGATAGAAAATCCGAGTGCAGTGGGTGCGATCACGGTAGATGCGGTGATCCCGAGATCAGATGAGACAAGAGGAATATGAGCAAATGCGACCACAGAGCCACCAGCTCGGAATCCGAGATGTGGAGTGAGATCTATATCGGCTGTAACACACTCGATATCTCCAATGCGGCGAGTCTCAGTACCATCGGCAAAGAGCTCAAAAAATCGGCAAGACTCGAGAAATAGGGTATTAGTGATACTATTGCGAAATAATGCAATAACATCTCGAGTTGCATAGATAGGAGGAAAACCAAGTGTCGGGAGAATGAGTTCGAATCTCGCTACATCGATAGATGAATCCGTGAGGATCCATGCTCGGATTCGATCTTTTTCAGAAAAAATCAATCGCATATCAGGAAATGTCGGATAGGTACGGCCAGATCTACTGATAGAGCCGAATCCTGAACCCATGAGAACCGTAGTATCATCAGAACGGATCATGAAAAGTGGGTCAATAGTAGTATGACTCGAGAGTGCTACGATGCGTACACTCATAGTGTCTTCTTCTCGTGGAAGAAATGATGACTTCATCCCAGCGATGAGACGAGAGAGCGCTGGAGTATTATCGATGATAGCGGGCTCAGTAGATATTGGGGCACGAGGTGGACGAGGGACAAATTCTCGAGCTGAGCGACTCTGAGTATCTGCTCATGAAGCGAGACGGGGAGCTATCGTGCGAGGAGCGAATACCTGACGATCAGGATGAGAGAGCGCTGGAGGAGTCGCAGAACGCGAAGAAGAAGAAGAACGAGAGACAGATGACGGAGTAGATCCGAAATCGATATCATCGCTATCACCAAAAATATGGTCCATAGAAAAGTGGGATAGAGTAATGAGAAAACACTACAAAAAATAAATATGTCGTGTGAAAACCGAAAATGAGCTACAATATGTGCAGATTGGAAACATACGAACAACTGATTCTATTGAAAATAGATTTCACGAGAGGGAGTTGGCTATATGATGGATATAGGAAGAATAGAGGAAAATGCGATGAATATATCGTTTCTCTATCTTATCCTATATACGAATTGAATGGAGTATATCGAATTCTAGAGAGAATACAAGTATTTCGAGAGAGAATATGCTACCTTGGTGGTATCCCATACATAGGATGGCACACGCCCGATCGAGAAATCGGTACCCTGGAAATATCCACGAGGAAATACAGAATTCGCAAAAAAGAGGTATTTCTGACGGAGTGACTCGCTCCGGAGAGCTCGATCAGCGAATGTCGCATTATGGAAGACATAGAGCACGAGAGATTCGGCGAAGTCCTCATACTGATTGGACGCAGCATATCCAGAGACAAAATCCATGGTTCCCTGACTCGCCCTTTTTACGGTTGGTTTTTGCCAACTAATATAGTAGAACGCATCTGATGTATCAGTTCCATTTTTGCCTGCTGCGAGAACGTAAAGATCGATATAGTGAGCGAGCTCATGAACGAACAACTTGGTGAACTCGCTATCACGAGTGATATATGGTGAGAGGGATATCTGAGCATCTCGCATGCGACCACGAGGCTCTCGCTGGTATCCGTCGATCGATACCGCGAGACGACCATAGTCGAATTTCATCGCAGTCGAGTAGAGAATCTGCTTCAGAGTAGCAATCCGACTCTTCGTATCGATATAAGTATTTTCATTACGAATATTCACTTCCACTGCACTCACCAGAGTTGGGAACACAAAGAGAATAGACAAAAAAAGAAATGTAAGGAGACGAGCTTTCATAATTAATGTTTGTATAGTGTACCTATTAACCGAGTCTATAGACGAAGTTGACCACGATATCAACGAGTGGAAATGCGAGGAGAAGGAGGAAAAGTCCGATAATGGCATATACTCAAGTGGTTTTTGCTTTTTTGACTTTCTCATCATCACCGTACGAGGTCGTATACTGGATACCCGAGAATACGATGGCACCGATAGCAAACAAGGCTCCGAATGCTATTATCGTCTTTGCAGTACTCTTGACCAGCGCTTGGATGGCTGTCACTCCGCCTCAGCCATTTGTTGGATTGATTGCATTCTCTGCATTGCCAGCACATCTCTTGAGATAATCACTCGCACTGATGTCTGACGTTGCGGGACAATCCGATATAGCAGCAAAACAAAGTGATCCAATAGAAATACTCGATATCAGGATGAGGAAGAAGATGATAATAATACGCATAGAAGAAATGAGAGAAGTACTAAAAACTGAGTCGTGATACAATACTCACGAGACTATAGGAAAGTGCTATAGCAATGAGTGCGACGGCACTATATGCAACGGATTTCCAGGCTTTTTTCATCTTGGACTCATCACCCTCAGCTGTGAAGAGCTCATATGCAATATAGAGTGACGCACCGACGACTACGATAGGGAGAACAACCTTCAGGAGCACTGACTGAACGAGTGTCAGTATCGATATGAGAGTGGTTCCATTTCATTTGAGAATACTCCCATCAGGTACTCCTCATCAGAATCAGATGTCCGATCTACTGATAGCAAATATCTGATGTGTCGAGAACAACAATGAGACGAGGATGAAAAAAATTCTTTGCATAGTATATTAGAGAAAATTATCGAGTTTGAGATTGGTAACGAAGTTCACAGCACCATATGCGAGTCCCGAAACTAGGAGCCCGATGAATGCATAGATCATAGTATATCGGGCTTTTTTGAATTTTTCTTCTTCACCTGTTGCAAGTATCATCTGAACTCCACCCCATGTGATTGCGAGGACTGCGAGGACAGCCGTAAGTCCAATGAGCCAAGCAATGATAGATCCAATAGCATCACCAGCTCACTGATTGTTGATAGCAGGTAACAACTGTGTAGGAGGAACTATATTGTTCACTATGATATCGGCATATGATATAGTGACACTAGATGTGAGTATAATCAGAGATGTGAAAAGAGAATGGGAGAATTTCATAGAGATATTTAGACAGGGCTAAAAAATGAAGCGACAATCCGCACAATACCATATGAAAGGAATGCTACGAGAATAGCTACGATGTTCCATTTGATTATCGTCTTGGCTCGCCCGGCCTTCTCTGAGTCTCCTGCTGAAAAGATATAAAAATATCCAGCAATCATCACAGATACAGCAGCAAATATCGGAATCATAAATAGCAGGATATCAGTTACCTTGCTCAGTACACTCGTAAATGCTTCGATTCATTGAGCACCTCACGTAGTACGTCATGCTCCGAGTGGATCCATATTACTCAGACTGACCATGAAACTCTGGCTCGTAACATCAGTCGGACTCCCAGTATCAGCAAACACTGAGCCAAAAAACAGGAATGAGAAAGACAGGATTGTAAGAGTGAGAATTTTGATCATAGTGTATTTGATTGGAGTTATAGTACACCAAAAATAGCAAAAAAGCAAAAAAACCACCAAATTTGCAAAAAAACCATTCTTTTATATAATACCGTCGAATTCAGGGGCCATGAATTTGGTATCCCTATCTCCAGTTATCTATATAATCATATCACATACTATGTCTGCTCTTTCTATCATCCTCCTTATCCTCTCTCTCCTTATCATCGTAGTTGTCATGGTGCAAGCAAAGGGCACTGGACTCTCGATTGTTCCTGGTACTGGTGACTTCGGTAAGTTCGAGCGTCGTGGCGGTGAGCTCATGCTCCATCGTATCACGATCGGACTGATTGCAGTTTTTGTGATGACTGCTGTTATCGCATATTTCATAGCGTAGATCGATCAATAATGGACTAGTATATTGTGAATATGGATATCGAGAAACCTGAGTTGCTCGTACTATTCTATCGATCACCACGCTACTAATCACTCATTCCCATGTCTGGATCCGGGCTCAAAAAAATCATCACCATTGTCTCCGGTATACTTGTTATACTCCTCTCTCTCCACCTCATTGGCGTCTATCTATTCGCAGGAGGGCATTATGAGGGA
Source organism: Candidatus Altimarinota bacterium (assembly GCA_031410215.1). Lineage (GTDB taxonomy): Bacteria > Patescibacteriota > Gracilibacteria > BD1-5 > UBA2023 > JABFSX01. Next base: position 6,153 of record JANNYQ010000024.1, read on the forward strand.
GTCAAATGAGGGAGTATCAGTATCGGTATCGTGGGGACAACGCCAAACCCTATGGATCCATTTAGCTATGGGCAAGATGATGCAAGCGATCTCGTGTATCGTTTCCTTTTGCGTGGACTCGTACGCTACGATATAACGACTGGGATCTATACTGGCGATCTGACGAACTGTGATCTCACAGATATGACAATCATATCATGTACACTCAGAGATGATGCTGTATGGTCTGACGGCACTCGTATCAAGACTGATGATATCATTGCATCGATCGATACGTTCCGTAGTAGAGCAACAAATAGTAATATCAAATCGCTCCTCCAGTGAGTCAAGGTAAACAAAAAGGGTGAGGGTATCGAAATCACATCAAGCAAAAAAAGCCAACATATGATCGAACTGCTTACCTATCCTATCGTGAGATCTGATATGATCGCAAGCCTCGGAAGTGGTATAATCACTCCTGAGCGATATATCACATCGGGACCATATACATTCACAGAGACTATCACTGATAGTGAGTATGGATATGACCGCCTCACGCTCAGTCGCAACGAAAAATGGGCAGGAGTCATATGGCTCGACAAGATCAGTTTCAAATTTTTCCGAGATCTCCCGAGTCTCGAGAGATCCGCGGAAACTCTCACGATCGTCATCCCACCAGTCAAGGATGAAAAACTCGAACTCGGACGTAGATTCCGAGAATACCTCTATACGAACTATGAGTATTTTGGAGTATTTATCAATACGAAGACGATGAGCCGCATCCTCCGCAATACCCTCCACTGGCAGATCGGAACATCATTCTCTGATAATATCATAGCAGATCACAAGCGGATGGATACGATATTCCAATCAGGGTGAGCCCTACTTCCGACTGAGAGACTCAAGTGATTCCCTGATGTACTGCGAGAACTCGGCTATATCAAAAAATCAGAAATGGTATCCAAGCTCAATCAGTCATCGACAACCGTGAGTGGTGAAGTCAACTACCCTATTGCGAGATATTGGAATAACAAGGCAGATGTCACGACTCTATTCATAGATACACCGATAAGCGAACTCGTTCTCACGGGCAAGGTACCTACAAATGTCACTACTATAAGTGTGAATGGATATATACTCCAAGAATTCAAACCAGGAAATAGCTCATTTGCCTATAAGGTATCTACAGCTTCAGGTACAATCCGTGATGGACTCAATACCTATACCCTCACTGTGGTTCAGTCAGACTGAAAAATAGATACAGAGTCACTTTCCATCTATCTCACAACTGATAGTATGAAGATGTCAGAATACAAGAAACAAATCCAAAATGTCTACAATGCTACGCAAAATACTCCTGCACTCATAGCTGCTCGCGAACGAGAAAAGTGAGACAAACTCACGCAGCTCCAATCACTCGCAGATGAATACTATTACAATGAAAAGAAAGAGATATTCCAAGTCCGCATAGGATATACATCAGGTCCACAGAGTACCGAGACATATGCGATCAGCATCGATGCAGCACTACGACTTCTCGGTGTCAAAACAGAACTCATACCATATGGACCCAAGGAGATTCAATCTATGATAGCGAGTGGAGAACGCAAATATGATCTGCTTGTCATCGGTGTCTCTGTCGAGTGATCTCTCTCGAGTATATGACAACTCTTCTCGATGAGTGAGAACAAACCAGGAGGAGTCAACTTCTCGACTATAGAGAACAAGCCACTTGATACACTATTCACTGAGTTGCGTGGCACTACCGATGCAAGCAAGCGAGAAAAAATAGAACAGAAGATTGCGAAGATCATGAATACAGAGAGCTTTTTTGTACCAATATCGAGTCCATATCATCGCATCTGGATCGATCGTAATATATCAGGAATCAAGCCAGTATCAATCATACCGGATATTGCCAGTCTCGAGAATGTGTTCGCCGGTACGAGTATAGTCGAGAGCTATGTCCGCGATACGAACAAGAGTATATCTGGGTTCTGGAGTTGGATCGGATCAAAACTATAAACAATACATGAAAGAAAATATCGTCATCTCCGCATGGGAGATGGTTACAGAGTTCCATTCCCTAAAAAAATTGAATTTCATCCCATCATTTATGGGTATGTTGTGGCTCTTTGTGATAGTATTTTATCAGCTGACGTTCACCTATATTTACATATTCGATAAAAAAGATGAGGCCCTCGAAGCCGTGAGCAAATTCATCCATACTGATTACTTCGGAGAGAGTATCGTATTTCTGGGTACTATTTTTCTCCTCTATATGCTCCTCGAACCGATCGCCACTGGTGGAATGATCGAGATGATGCACTCCTACAAGAAATACAAATGAGAAAAAAATAGACGATCCTGGCAGGGATTTTTTGATGGACTCAGACACTTCCTCCCATTATTCGAGGTGCATAACATGACAGCGATATTCCGTCCACTATCTATCATTACTTTTTATATTCTCTTGCTCCGGCTCTTTGGGAAAGCATTCATCATCCCGATATCGAGTCTGATGGGGATATATCTCTTGTTCGCATTTTGTATCAATATCTGCTTCTCTTACGCCAAGTTTTTTATCATTTTTGAGCAGAAAAAAGCTATAGAATCGCTCTCAGCATCAACATGACTCGCTATGCGAAATATCGCAATAACATGAAGACTCTACTTTACCATGATTCTCCTCTATCTGCGTACGATTATTGTAGCAATCATATTCCTGGTGATCCCATTTTTGATCTCAAGTTTCCTCGCATTCGTCCCGATTCTCTGACTCAAGCTCTTTTTTCTTGTGATCTTTGTGATCATATCAGTCGTGCTCTTTATATTCATCGTGCATCTCAACTCGACACTCGAGATATTCGTCGAGGCAACTTGGTATGAGGCATATATGGTCTGCAAGGCTGAAGAAAAATGAAATGGGCATACAAAAGATGATCATCACGATGATCATGGAGGGCATGACGACCACTGACACGACGCCCATTCTCATCACTAGTCTCTGTTATCTACTGGTTCCTATTTGCTTCTTTTCAGTTATGAAAAGAAAGTAACAATAATAAAGCTCATGTCTTCCCAAGATCTCATCATCGAATACTCATCTAACCCCCCGAACAAGGGAGTACTCGAGAACGCAGATATCCGCTATCGCGAGTCCAATCGCGTCTGTGCTGATGTCGTAGAGGTATCACTCATCATACGAGATGGGATACTCAGCGAGTTCATGTTCGATGGCTATATGTCGATCGTCGCCACGGCTTGTGTATCGATCACTGGGGAGCTACTCGAGTGATGGCAGATTGCTGATATACTCGAACTCAATGAATCCTTCGTTCACGAGCATATAGGAACCGATATCTCTCCTCGCCGTCGCTATGCCTCACTCATCGGGCTCCTCGCAATCAAAAATGCCATCCACGAATACACGAAAGATGGCAAGAAAGAAGATTTTAGTGATATAGTACTATAAAGTCTTGAGTTTCTCTACCAACTTATCTATATCGTCTCTCGTATTATAGAGATAGAGAGATGCTCGCAATGATCCTCAGATCCCTAGTGCGGTATGGAACACATCCGTACAGTGATGACCAGCTCGCACGCAGATACCTGCATCAGCAAGGATCTCAGCGATATCATGAGGATGATGAGTATCAAAAACAAATGAAAATACTCCGAGACGATTCTCGGATTTTTTTGAACCTACGAGTCGGATACTGGGGGGGAGTGTTGAGAAGAGCTCCAGAGCATATTCTGTGAGCTCTTTTTCGTATTGTTCGATAATAGCGAATCCTCCGATCGAGTCAATATAGTCAAGTGCTGCAAGGAGCGATACTGCACCTGCGATGTGCGGAGTTCCTGGTTCATGACGGAATGGGAGACCAGCTGGATCATATCATTCGGTCGTGACGGAGTTGATCGCACCACCACCGCAGAACGCTGGATCCATTTTTTGCAACAGATCCTTGCGACCATAGTAGAAACCGATTCCAGTATCACTCATTACCTTATGTCCAGTAGCGACGAAAAAGTCGATCCCGTACTTCACCACATCTGTCTCCATATGTGGAAATCGTTGAGATCCATCGAGGATGAGTAGAGGTTTTTGCTCTAGTAAATCAAATATTCCTTTCACCATCTCAAGATCCAATATCTCACCTGTTACATTGGAGGCTCCTGTGATCGAGAGGATTTTCGCATTTGGGAGTTTATGTTCGAGTGAGTTATAGTCCAGAGTACCATCAGAGTGGAGCTCGACCCAATCAATGATGATACCATACTCAGCTGCGATGATTTGCCATGGGACAATATTTGCATGATGCTCGACTTTTGACAGGAGAACTGTATCTCCTTTTGTGAGAAATCCTGACTTCACGAGGCTCTGAGCAATCAGGTTGAATGCATAAGTAGCATTGTACGTGAATACGATCTCAGCTGAGCTCGCACCTAGCTTGGTCGCTACTGCACTCTTGGATCGATCATAGAGTCTGGAGCTCTCCATAGAAAGATCATAGGATCATCGGTGTATATTGGCATAGTCATTCGCAAAAAAATGCAATATAGAATCTATTACGGCTTTTGGCTTGTGAGCACTAGATGCCGAGTCGAGATAAACAAGATCAGGATGTGTCGTGAATATCGGGAATTCGTGATGGAACATACTACGTAGATATTTAAAATTTATTGTACTGATCCAGTTTGGTTTTGTAGTGCTATTATCTGGTCTATCTGGTTCCCCGCCTCGATCCCCCAATCTGTCGTCGAATCCTGATCTCGTATTGCTCTAAGTATTGGAAGTGCTTGGTCTATTTTGCCTTCATCGAGCATACTCGTAGCATACTCGAGCTGGATGAGTGGGTGTCCTGCGAGCTCGTCTGATAGAGTCTGGATATATGATGGAATCTCGTGTGATCTCCCATTGAGTCTGAGAGCTGATATATAGAGTGGCGTGAGGATCTGAGAGCCCGGAAATCGAGCAATAGCAGCATATGACCAGGCATAGGCTCTGATATTTTCTCCTTGTCTGAGTGCAAGTGATATAGCAACCGCATAGTCATCTTCAGTCACATCTGTCTCTTGGAGGAGATAGGAGAGCACCTTGAGCATACTTGCATGATCTCCGAGTGCCGCATAGTTGTACGCGAGGCGGCGTTCGAGTTCTGTCTTGTGAGGATATCCTGCGGTGACAGCGTTATTGAGATAGAGGCTCGATGTCGTATAGTCACCCAGATACACGTAGATCTCACCGAGCCTCGAGATCGTCTCGATATCCTGGGGGTTGGACTCGAGGTAGGTGAGGAGGATATCTCTCGCTTGACTATAGCGTCAGAGCTCATAGAGGGCAAATCCTCTCAACTTGCGTACCTCAGTATAGTTAGCTCGCTTCGAGAGGATCTCACTCGTCAGGATATCTACTGCTCGATACGATCCTTGACGGTAGAGCTCAGCAGCGACGAGGAAGTTGCGATAGTGGTAGTCAGGAGATATCTGTGTAGATTTTTTGATAGAAGTCTGGAGATCGAGGATCCGAGTACTCGATCCCATATATCACTCGATCCCGACGATACAGTTATGAATACCCGAATAACAAGTATCGATCATCTGGTAGTAGTCACGTGTAGGAACATCAAGAGTATACTTCGCGAGCTCCGTGAGCCGATCAGGACGAGCTTCATCCGCAAACAAAGATACAAATAGCTCATTGTATTCATTTTCCTTGAGTTCAGATATGGGTACTCGGGCATAGTTCATATAGGCATCTCGCCAATTACGACTCTGGTAGTAGGCATGAGCAATCTTACGACGAATGACGATATCATCGGGGAGTCGCTCGAGGGCGACACTATAGTATGCGATGGCTTTTTCTGGATTATTTTTGAGGGTCATATAGTCTCACATGCGGATCGTACGCAACTCAGTCTTGCGATCGATAGCGAGCTTCACTCGATCAGCATCACTGATCCCAGTAGCATACAGTGCACCAGTATGGATGTTGGATGATCCTGACAAGATATTCTCATGGTCGACTCAATAAATACATGACGAGAGAAAAAGAGACACGAAAATGAGAGCAAATATATGGCGAATCATGGGTCTTATGATAGTGAAAAATGAACAAAAACAAAATCGAAATATAAGCAAGTATTTTTTGATTTTCTATCACAGTTCTATATACTCGCTTCTCTATTCTCACTACACTCCCAACTTCTAACTTCCAGCTTCTATGTACTCACTCTCTGACTACCACTATACTCTCTCTCAGGATCTGATAGCTCAAGAGGCGATCCATCCCCACCATGATGCTCGTATAATGGTGATCGATCGGGACACTGGTAAATTACAAGATGAGGATATATTCTGGAATATCGATCAGTATCTCGGAGATAATCGGGTAATATTTTTCAACGACTCACGAGTCATGAGATCCAGAGTCATCTTATCAGATATTGCCTATACCAAAAAAGACAGTACGACATGAATCCTTTCAGATGGTGAGATATTTTATCTCACTAAAACGAGTGAGAAGGAATTCGAAGCCCTCGTACGGCCAGGAAACAAATTCAAGACTGGAACCATTTTTAGTATTGGTCAATATCGCGTCGAGGTAATGCGTATGACAGAAAGTGGTAGGATACTCAGGATAGCATGATGAGATATTGCTTCATTTTTGGCTAGTTATGGAACTCTTCCGCTCCCTCCCTATATCGAGTATAGTGCAGAGAAAGAAGCAGACTATCAGACGAGCTTTGCTCGCACCGATGGATCCGTGGCTGCACCTACCGCTTCGCTTCACTTCACGAGTGAGCTGATGGAAAAAATAAAAACACCGAAAGAATATCTCACACTCCATGTAGGGCTCGGCACGTTCAAAGGAATACAGACGCCCGATATCCGCAACTATGATATCCATCGTGAGCGGATCGAGATATCAATCGATATCTTCGCCAAGATCGCCACGCTAAAAAATGAGAACAAGAAAGTAGTTGCCGTCGGCACCACCGCATGTCGTACACTCGAATCACTTCCCTATCTGTGGAAGTTACTTAGTCCAAATATACAGAATCAATTTGATGCGAATACTCGCAAATACTGGAATAATCTCGCCGAAAAACTAAAAAAACAAAATTGGATTCATGATATTATGGCATACGACGAGAATAGTTATTTTTCAGAAATTTCATTTGATACATCGATATATATTACGCCTGGATATACATTCCAGATAGTGGATGATCTGGTGACGAATTTTCATCTCGGCGAGTCATCATTGCTCGTACTTGTATCGGCATTTCTGGGATATGACGCGACAATGTCGATATACCGATATGCAGTCGAGCATCGATATAGGTTCTATAGTTTTGGAGATGGGATGTATATACGAGGGAAATAGACAAAAATGCAAGCTAATTGTCTTGCCAGAATATCAGTCTCTTATATACTGTGAAAGTTACTTTTATTACTTGTATCTTTTTTATGAAAAATATCCTTATACTGCTCTCGAGTATTCTCATCCTGTCGTCATGTGATATGACATGACCAACTGCTGATACATCAAAGATACAAACACAGAGTGGCACTATAACTGGAAGTCTGACCTATACTGCTGATCTCGATGCAATATCGAATAAGATCAAAAATACTGAGGAATTCCAAGGATGTATGAAGCAAAATACCAATATGTGTATCCAGTCAGCTGGTATGCAGCTCGCTCAAAAGGCTAAGGATCCAGCATTTTGTAAGGAGCTCCTCACCCCAGATCAGCAATCAAGCTGTGAGTTCGCAGTAACGATGATGAATGCTACAGAGAAGGATGATGAGAAAATCTGTGACACTATTACAGATGTTAACTACCAAAAACAATGCAAAATACAGATATACAAGCAGCAAGCTATAGCAAAAAAAGATATCACACTCTGTAATAAGATAGATGATGTCATAAAGCCTACTGGAACAAATGTAGCTTTGGACAGTGGTATGCAAAAGGATCAGTGTATCATGCAATATATCATGAGTGCTACGGGTGGTAATATCAAGGAATGTGATAGTCTATCTAATACAGGATCGCTCGAGATGTGCAAGGTGATGATGAAAAATAAAACAGCAATGCCGACTTCTCCGATACCCATAATGACCCCTCCTAGTGTTCCAGCTATTCAGAATAAATAATTTTAGAATAAAAAATCAGGAATCCCAATTCCTGATTTTTTATTGATTTTTACCCTATTCAGCATACACTACCTGCATTTATTAGCTATCATACTTTATGCAAAAAATCCGTAAGTGTATTATACCAGCTGCTGGATTCGGAACTCGATTTCTCCCTGCGACCAAGGCTCAACCCAAAGAAATGCTCCCAATAGTAGACAAACCTGTTATACAATATCTCGTCGAAGAGGCTGTTGCAGCTGGGATCACGGATATTATGATTGTGACAGGTCGTGGCAAACAAGCGATCGAGAACCATTTTGATGCGTCATTCGAGCTTGAGAAGACCCTCGTAGAGAAGTGAAAGATAAAAGAACTCGCTCTTGTAGAAGCCGTCTCTCATCTTGCCAATATTGCTTATGTAAGACAACCTCTCCCTCGTGGAGATGGTGATGCACTGCTGCATGCTCGATCATGGATCGGAGATGAGCCCTGCCTCGTGCTCTTCGGAGATGATCTGATAAAGTGAGATAAAAGTGGTGCTGAACAACTCATGATAGCATACGAACAATATAAATCACCAATCATAGCCCTTGAACGAGTTGCAGACAAACGCGTGGACTCATATGGAATCATCGAGTCATCTTACTCTGAGTGAGCCATACATCGAGTGGGCAAGTTCCTCGAGAAACCAAAAGCTACAGAAACTACGTCTCGCCTCGGTGTCATCGGGAAGTATATAATCACACCAGAAATATTCGCATATCTCGAGAAAGGCTGAAAGATGGCTTCAAAAGACGGGGAAATCAGACTTGCTGATGCATTCGAGGCGATGGTACAAGATGGAGGCATAATCTATGGACTCGAGATGGAGGGGGATCGCTACGACACGGGGGACAAGTTCGGATTTCTCAAGGCGACGATCGACTACGCACTCGACCGAGAAGATCTCGGAGCACAAGTGAGGGAATTCTTGATAAAAAAAGTAGAATCGTTCGAATAATATGCCATCCAATCGCTCCATCTGAGACATATGAGAGGATATCGCTCTACGATATCTCGAGTCCAAGTGATACCAGATCATCGATCGCAACTATCAGATCAAGTGAGGAGAGCTTGATATCGTCATGCGAGAGGGAGGACTCACTGTATTCGTCGAGGTCAAATACCGCAAAGACGAGACACATGGGCATCCACTCGATACATTCTCCATGGCAAAACGCCGAGCGATGAAGCGAACTATCATGCTCTATGTCCACAAAAACAAAATCGATCTAGACCAAGTCAGGATCGATTTTGTTGGTATCATGCCCAATGTGGCATGAGGACATCGAGTGTGGCATGTGAGAGGGGTGGAGGTCTAGTCTGAGCCAGATCAATCGCTAAGAGTATTCATACCAGGCATACCAACTCAGAGTTCATCTGTATTATATATTGGATCTGGTCTATTATCGATATTGCGTCCTACTCATTGGTATCCAGCATCTTGACGAATAGATATGACAGATTGTACTGTCTGACTCACACTGAGTCTCTCTGTATTAGATGTATTACCACCTCCCTGATATCATCCATTTTTCCATGCATTATAGTCTTTATCCGCTCATTTTTCGAGTTTACTGTTGATATTCCCTGGTTCATATATGATAGAGATATCTATACCCATAGCGAGGAGATCAGTATAAAATAGCTGTTTCTTGAGTTCTGGAAAATTTCCTGGCTTCGATGAAAAAGCTTTATTGAAAATATCCAATATATCCCTTCGGTACTGCCAGTATTGGGCTCGTTTTAGATCATCATTTTGGGATGATTTACTGAGATTATTTACTATTTTTACAATGGGATCCCAATATCTTTCCTTATCATTCTCATCCATAACGAGTTTATGAGAATCGATTCATATTTTTTTGAGTGTTCTATTCATAGAGTTCAGTGTATATCATCATGTATACTTGTTATTCACAGACTCTATGATCTGACTCCCTGCATATCAGTGTTGTATATACCAACCATTATCATCGCTATGAGCCTTGTTTCAGCTATTATTCTGATGAATACTACTGAGATGATCGAAATATTTTTTCACTTCTGTATCTTCTATAGATTTTTCTACAAGCCACATATTCTTGCCCTGGAGCATGTCATGAAGTTTTCCATTGTGTCTTCTCCAGAGTCATGCAAGACCATTTATGGCTGCCTTAACAGTATCTCACTTTGTTTTAGGATCTTCGTGTCCATTATACCCTAGATCTTTGATCCATTTATCTAGATTTACAACATCTCCTGGGGCAACATCCTTGAGAGCCTCACGGAATGTATGACGATAGATATCATTATCGATACGAGTACGGAGAAATGAAAACGCATGAAAACTATGTCATTTGCCATCCGCATATGACTTGATTTTTTGATTGGCCTTGGTCGAGAGATACTTGCTATATCCTCATAAAGCCCAAACAACAGGAAGTGTCTGGATATGGGGTGACGGATCCTTCGAAGCTGCCTGCTCCATAGATCATATCGCTGTATGGTACTCATGCGTCGAGAGTGCGGAGAGTCCATGATCAACTCGTGCCTCAGCATTCACGAGGTCACCAGCTTGTCGTATTCCCTTCTCATAGGCTCCATCGAATCCATCCTTTCGCCATGCATTCTCGAATCCACTTGGTCCACCCATGGCTTTGACAAGAGTTGCTGCAACTGGATATTTATCCGAGTTACCATCCATCATTTTCATAAATCCCCATATCATCTCCTCTTCCGATAGATCAGATCCTGCCTCATTTCCGAGAATCACCTTACTCTTTTCTCGAGCCTTGATCTTCATATCAGTGAGTGCCTGTCCGTGGAATCCACAAGAAGTGAGGAGTCCATTGATGAATGACTCACTTCCCTGTGCATAGGCAATATCCTCTGCATAGAGACTACCATATCACTTTAACATATGGAGTATTGCAGCACCGACCTCTTCTGGACGAGCATGCCGATTGTGTGCGATGTGGAGGGCTTTTTTACGAGCCACTGGTCCATTGAGATTTTTGAGTTTTTCTTGGATTTTCTCGATGATCTCTTTCACACTTCCCACCTCATCAGCCTGGAGCTGAGCCATGATATCGAGCGGGAGTCAGAACTTGCGTCATACAGAGAGAGCAAACCGAGAAGCATTGAGTTTTGATGATTTTTCGAAATAGTGCTCGATACCATGAGTCAAGTTCCCAAATCATTTCATGATATCTGCTACTGACCACCAAGATCATACTTTACTCATAAAACTACTGAGATCATCCTCAAAATGAGGAGGATGTGGATGATATGGATCCGTGAGGGATGGAGCAAGGATATTGTCAGTGGTTGCTGACATATTATTCACTTTGAGATAGTTGATGAATTCACCATATGAGACAGTTTGATCGATATAGAGTCCATCTTTTTCTTCTGTCGAGAGTTTTTTGGCATTTCATTTTTTCTGGACATCTGCCAGAGATGTTCCAGATCTATATTCACCGAACGATACGAGTCCATCGGAGAATCCATTGACACGGATATGTCCACCTGATTTTGACTGGAAGAATTCGTATTGTTTTTTTACTTCCTTATCATGCCCATGTTCATCATGAACGTGGGCCTTGGTGATGAGATTTTCTCACTCAAAATAAGTATGATCATCAACACCAAATTCCTGGAGCTTTTTCAAGAGATCATCTGGTGTTTCGAGTTGAGCAATACGGCGAAATCATCGATCTTTCACGACTGTCAGGAATTCATCCAAAGTAGCCTTCTCGGTTCCCTTGCGATTGGAAATTTCGATATTGGGAGGATTGAGAGACTTGATTTTCCATACTCACTCATAGCTTTCACCATTTTCGAGTACTCACTTCGATGTAAATGTTACTCCGATTCAGAGTCAGATTTTCTCACCATCAGGATCCTTGAGGTTGATTTCACGAGTGAATCCTTCTAGGGTCAATACCGACTCCGTATCGGAGATATCGAGTATTTTATCTTTCCCATTGATATGATCTTGTCAGATCCCTTCTTCTCATTTCTTTGCCTGGAGTGAGATCAGTTCTTGTGATGTGATAACACGACCACTACTCGTTCGAGAGAGGAATTTATAGAGATCATCATAACTGATGGTATCTGTATCCTTTATATTTCCGATGGTACCATCCTCTTTACCTGTGATGTCCAGCATAGTGACTCCCTGTTCATATCAATCATCAATAGAAACATCAGTAGCATCGATACGGAAGTATCTGATTTTATCAGATTCATCCTGAAATATCAATATTGATCCAACTACGAGATTTTCTATATTTGAGATTTTCGAGATACCATCTTTGGTTCGTATTACGTCTTGGACTTTGGCGAGAAATGCCTGATGTATTCTTGGGATCCCATCAGGTCATACCTCAGCATGGAGATCACGGGCGATTCCTGTAGACCGTGCTACTGTCTCTTCGTTTTTTGCGAATTTGTTATTGATAGCTCGTGTGAGGACATCTTTGGTTTTTTTGGAGTCAAAATACGGATCGATACGAACCGCATCAAAGCTAGCGAGTTCAATATCATAGTTATCATCGTAGCGTATTATCTGTACGAGTGCATTGCGAGCATCTGGATCGAGATTGTTCCAAACAAGAGAGAATTCTGTCTTAGTAATAGTTTCGACATCCGAATCAGTGATAAATCCTGATTTGACTGCATCTGGAAGAGGTATTACAATATCAAAGAATTCACAGATTTCTTTTTTCTTTTTTGCATTTGCAGTTCCATAGTATCCTATGAGTTCTCGTATGAGCGAGAGTGATGGTGATATACCACGATTACGATAGGCCATAGCAGCATTCTCAGTGCGAGTATAGAGATCGGGAGATGCGACACGTAGATCATCGGTGCCAAAAATTGACATAAAATCATAATCCTTGAATGCCAGTGACTCACGAGAGATGGAAAAATAATCAGATACAAATTTTGCCAGAGTTCGATTACTATGATACAGTTTTACTATCTCATTCTCATCAAGTCATTCTATTTTTTGTAATAGTATTCATTCATTAAATCCTGGTATCTTATCTCGAATACCTGAGAATGTCTGACGAATATTGCGATAAAGAGACTTACGAGCATTATTGAGAGGACGAGCATATTTCTCTATTTTTTCAATAATCTTAGCATCAGAAATACTAATAATTTGAGAATCAGTAATATCAGCATCTTCTATATCTCTCATATATTTCATCCTATTGCGTATTGCTGCATATATCTCAGGATATTTGAGATCAGCATAGAATATTGGATCAATAACACCTGATGCATTCTGGAGTTCTGATTTGATACTCTCATTGAGAAGTTCTGGTAGATTGCTATTATCTACAGCTACATGTGCTTTTTTTGGTGATTCTGCCGATCAGGGCTTATTTGTTGATGTCATAGTATGATAACAGTTACTTTCCCTTGCATTCTAGCAGAAAATACGAAAAAATACAAATAAAAAACCCATCTTTTGAATGGATTATTTTTTGGGATTTCTATGGTTGCGGAGGTATGAATCGAACATACGACCTCAAGATTATGAGCCCCTATTGCGAGTTTGACTGTCTACTACGCACTATATTACTTATTATGGTACCAATGAGTGGGCTCGAACCACCGACCTCGGCGTTATGAGTGCCGTGCTCTAACCAGCTGAGCTACATTGGCGAATATCAGATATAATTATGGTTGCGGAGGTATGAATCGAACATACGACCTCAAGGTTATGAGCCTTGCGAGCTACCACTGCTCTACTCCGCGATATATGGTATCTATCTGATGCCGAGTGATTATATGGAATTATGGAATCTGTCAATATGTTTTTTCACGGTGTGGATCAGATTATGTGTACGTTGTAGCAGGAATCGAGTATGAGAGAGGGCTCGTAGCATATCTGCATAGGATATTTTTCGCGGGTTTTTGCAGCCGAGTATCTGGTGGATCTCTCTGTATTCTGGAGATGCTCAGATGAGATCGAGGAACTGGGAACTCTGTTCGATCGGCCATCCACCGATATCCCGATACATATCCCAGAAAAATGGAACCGATCCCTGAATCATATAAGCCCAACTCACCTCTCAACGGATGATAGCGAACTCACTCGTATCGAGCAGATTATAGAACTCATGTGTCGGAAGGAAATCGAGAGAGACGATATTGTCACGCCTTGATTCGACAACACCAAATACATATATCATGAGATCGCTCGGGAATGAGTCCCAATCAATACGATTTATTGTCGATGAATAGGTGAATATAGTGATATGTTTCTGGATTTTTTCTTTTTTTTGTGAAAAATCTGGCACAATCAAACCTGCTCAACCCTGTAATGACGAAGGAATAACCTCAATGATCTGTCGATCTCGTGTCGATGTGATATGCTCGGTTCCATTTTGTGATACCCAGCTCGGATCGAGTGAGAGATAGTCAATACGCAATACCAATGCTCGAGGAGCAAAAAAATCCATATCAGGAATAGGTGCGTGCAAGATCGATACACCTATTGCAGATTTTCGCAAAATACCAAACTCTGATATATCGTCAATTGCAACTTCGCCAATCCCAGATCTAGAAACAAAATCTGACATCGTCATAACTTCATCTGTCCAAATGATACACTCATATTGCTCGCCATATTCACGATACAGAGCCGAGATGAACTCACAGGCAAATCCCATATCGCCATAGTTGTCGATGACCGTGACGAATATATCGATGAATTCAGCTTTTTTCATATTGTAATCTTATGGGTTTTTCCTATAATGCAAGCTATGTTCTGATATATTGAGTGAGACATCTTGGCGATCGACGCGATAACGCTGACGGTACGAGTTACAGGCACTGGGCTCGGTTTTGATATACTTGTATCGCCATCGGTAATCTCAGGACTCAACCAAAAAGAGAAAATTAGTCTATGGATTCACCATCATATCACTGATGTAAGTGAGATGTTGTTTGGTTTTGTCAGTGTGGATGAGCGGAACCTATTCCGTAGCCTGAACAAGGTCAATGGGATCGGTGGCAAGACTGCTCTCGCACTCCTCGGACTCGGTGAGGAGACACTCATACTGGCGATCCAGATGGAGGATGACAAGCTCTTATCGAGTGTACCAGGCATAGGGAAAAAAACAGCCCAGAAGATCATCGTCGACCTCAAGGGATCGATCGACTTCTCGAAAAAATCAACTACCCCAGCGGGCAAAATCCAGAATCAGAGCGATGTCCTCCTGATATCATCTCTTGTGTCGATGGGTTATGACAAGACTCGGGTCGAGACGACTGTGGCAGATATCGACAAAAATGGAACTATCGAAATCCGTACCATCGAGGCTATCCGACAACTCTCCAAATAGGAATATGGAGCAATATAAACAAGCATTCGACTCAATGATGTGAGTCAAAACAGAACCCAATGAGCATGAAGTAGCTCTGATACAGCGGGGACAGAAATATATATCCAAACTCGCAAATATCCCAGGAGTCGAGATGATCGCGGTCGTCAACTCACTCTCGATGTATGCAACGCATCCTGACTCAGATATCGATCTTTTCATCGTAACTCGACCTGGGATGATCTGGTTCGTTCGATTTTGGGCTACTCTCATACTCTGGATACATGGCGTATGGAGACGAGATAGGGATATCGCAGGCAATCTGTGTCTCTCATTCTTCATCACAACCGAGGCGATAGATCTCTCTCAGATAGCCATAGAGAACGATATCTATCTATATTATTGGATATATTATATGCGACCAATATATGTGCAAAATAAAACCTATAAACAATTCTTGGCTGCAAATAGTTGGGTAGATGTGGATAAAGAACGAAAGATTAAGAATCAAAGATACCTGATCTCTCATGATTTCAAATTTTCTTCTTCATTTTGAGAGTTTTGGGAATTCTGTCGACCATTCAATAGTCTTATCCGCTACTTTCTCCTCCCTCGAACACAGAAGACATACGAAAAGCTATGAAAACCTGAATGAGTAATCATTTCAGACCAGATACTCAAGTTCCATGATAGAGATGGACGAATAGAGATCCGTGATAGCTTGATATAAAAATATTTCAAAAGCGAGAAATTAAAGGAAAAATATATTTCTTCGAAGTGAACTTACTGAGATGTAAGCAAGCAAGAAAAATATCTTAGACGACGAAGTTCAAAGTTTTACAAATATTTTTCAAAAATATTTTGACAAATAGTGACTCCTCTATATACTCCCCTCACATCTCTACGGAGGGATGGCAGAGTGGTTGATTGCAGCAGTCTTGAAAACTGCCGTGCCGCAAGGTACCCAGAGTTCGAATCTCTGTCCCTCCGCCATATGATTTACAACAATCCCATGATAAGTGGGATTTTTTGAAACAAAAATGACTCAGAGATTTGAAGCTTATCTCAGAAGGAGTACATCTCTGTACCTGCGCCATATGATGGAAAAAATCCTCATTCTATTGAATGAGGATTTTTTCCAAGGTATGCTTAATTAGTGATAATAAGATAGATTTTATCCGTATCTTCAATATTTTTATCGAGTGGTCGAGCTGTCACCATTTCATTTATATAGGTAGACTGCGAAAGTCTGATTGGATTATTGTAATTCGCTCCAGTTGTTTGTCTCTCCATACGGGCCGCGAGTACACCATAGGATGTGTTACCCAGGAGTTGGGCATAAAAATATGAACCAGGTTTTAGACAAACTCCAATACTTGGATTCCCTGCTTTAGCGTCATTATGAATAGTCCCAGTACCACCGAGCTGAGAGAATTGCTTATCACGAATTTGTGGAAGTGCGTCAGTCCAACTACGTAGATCTGATAAACAGTATGAAGTAGTAGTTCAGAGTGTATCTGTATTACTCGGATATACTCCATAGACACGATTATAGTCCTGAAATTTGGATGAAATCGACTTGATATCAGAGAGTCTCTCGACATCTCGTCCTCGAGCATAATATGCCGTCAACTGTGGGGTTATAGCAACAACAAGGATACCGATGATGGCAATGACAATCATGAGCTCGACAAGTGTGAATCCAGTACGACGGAGAATCATAATCACAAAAATACGGAGTAAATATACTCCGTATTGTATCGAACTCGTATGATATTGCAAGTACTAGTTGCGAACTACATATCCCGAGCCGTATCATTTGCTGAATGTATCTACTATAGTGAGGAGATTATCAGCAAATGGACCACCCTGATACGGAGTTACTGCTCCAGTATTGCCACCACCAATATTCTCAAATACTGCAGAGATAGTGAATATCCTGGCAGCCGTCGAGAGAGTACCAGTACCATATCCATAAGCACCTCCAGTATTACCACAGTTATTGGATCTCAGAGCAACTGGATCAACTGGGAACTTTGCGAGATATTGAGAAAGCGCTCATGAGTTGACACACATAGCAGAGCCACTCGCTGCAGCACTGAGGGGAATAGGGAGTATGAGTCTATCCGTTTGGAACGCTATATGAGCAGTCGCTATTTCTTTGACATCGGCAAGTCTCTCAGCATCTCTTCCACGAGCATAATATGCTGTGAGAGATGGGAAGAGAGCGACAGCTAGGATACCTATGATCGCGATGACGATCATGAGCTCGACAAGGGTAAA
>JANNYQ010000025.1:0-1694 GCA_031410215.1 Candidatus Altimarinota bacterium
CTCAATCAATTCAAATTGTTTGAGTACGAATTGATAAAATCAATGATGGAACTTACGAAATAAACTTCGCAAATTCATGACATTATGAGAATTTTATGGAAGAAGATATGGAATAATTCATACATATATTTTAACTTCCCATATCCTTTTAATATAACGATAGCATCGATCCGAGTTATTTATCATAGATCGAGCTGGCGAACACGATCATCGCTCACCTCAGCCAGAGGGTTGGATAGTTTTTCATATTTTTCCTGAAAAACTATTTACAAATAGATCATTATCTGATAAGATGATTAGAAATACAAATATGCACATCGAAGGAACTACCAATTATCACAACATATTCGAGCCCTATTATTTGCAGATAGAGGCGAGTGATGGTCATCAGATGTCATTCCAGCCATCTGATATCAATAGGGGGTTTATTCATCAGCTATCAGATCTTCCGGGTACACTCGACATACAGACCTACAAGCTCACATCTGCTGATGGGACAATCTCATTCCACTATATGATCCATCCATCTATGAGAGCGATTGTGATACCTCCGAACTCCATAGAGATGGAACATACTCAGAAAAATAAATGAATCAGCGAAAAAATACAGAGGTTTTTTGAGATGATGGCACATCGGCATTGATATCGCCTCATTGTAGGTATCACTCCTCACTCTGCAGCAGCATTTAGCCAGCGAGTGTTCAAGATTCTGAGAAATATCGGATACTATATGTGACCTCCGAGTGAGCAGGCGGAGATATATTTCTGAGAACATCAGTCTACATATATTGGTAATGGCATCCCTGAGATAGGCACATCACCAGAGTTTATGATGTCGCCAACTATATAGCAATCATCGCTCCGATCAGTCAAAGGATCGGGGAGTTTTTTTGTATTTTGTTTGACATTCTCATTGCAACGCATATGCTAATATTCATACACTATAACTCGCTATCATATGATTACTACGCCAGACCTCAGACAACCATATAGTCACCTCGATGTAGAGATGGTAGTCATCGCAGAGCTCTCGAATGGGCTCGATGGACTCAAGGATCGAGTAGCAGCTATCATCAGTGACAACATAGGTATCAACGATCTCCCAGAGAGAGTTCGTACTTGGATACACCAGATATGTCTCCCCCATACATCGGGACTAGAGCAAAAGGTATTCACAGGGAAACTCGCCGATCCGATCGATCTCGCATCACTCTCACGGAGATAGTATTATTTTGGGAATTAGCGTTTATTTCATAGTTTTTTGCCTATGTTATCCATTGCTGAGTCGATACGGGATGCAGATATGAGAGAGTCTCTCGATACTATACGAGCCAGAGTCGGACATATGCCAGAGCATGAGCGATCAGTGCTCCTCGGATATCTCCAGTCCACTGGTGCATATGATCTCGCTACAGATCTCTTCGGGATAGATTCACTCGATATAGTCAGTTCTGTACGAGAACTGCATATTCCTGAGAACACTCGGATATATGTAGGTAATCAGAGGAATACTGGTGGAATCCAGATGGATGCTCTCTCCAGGCGAGAGCTCCAGTTTCTTTTGCAGGGATTTTTCCAGAACGAGAACGAGCGAGATTATATCATCGATATGATGTTCTATGAGGATAGAGTTGTCACTCAGACTCACTGAGATATACTGGACTATATTGCTCAGGTAGAGGAGCTCTCGAGCC
>JANNYQ010000026.1:0-17449 GCA_031410215.1 Candidatus Altimarinota bacterium
GATTTTTTGCATAAAAGATAATCATATGATATTCTAGGATAATGAACCATTTATCTCCATACATTGAGACTCTAGAGGACTCTCATACACCTTGACTCATCGGTGATCTCGATGGGAATTATGATAATATGATCACTCATCTCCTCAATGTGAGAGCAATCAACTATGGTGATATATGAAAAGATGCAAAAATACCAATATGGACAGCGTGACATATGAAAGTTATATTCAGTGGAGATATACTCGCTGATCGCAAATGTGATGGATTCCAGATACTATTAGCCTTATCAGAACTGAGGAGACAAGCACAAGAAGCATGATGAGACATCACTGTACTCGCAGGCAATCATGAGGAGAGGATGATAGGATATCTCACTGGGAGATACGATCATAAGAGATGGGAAGAACTACTCTGATCTAATTGAGATCATATAGGCATGACTGAACTCGAGTGATTCCTATATGAGGCAGACAATAACCTGATAGGCAAAGAGAGAAGACTCAAAATACTCCAGAATATGCGAGAAGATGCAATATGAAATATAATACTCCAAGAAATCTGCAAAATAAAGCTCTTCCATATTGATTGAATTGGAATACACTTCCATACTCAACCAAGCCGAAGCATGCTAGATAGCATCGAAAATAAATATAAATCAAATAATAAGAATCTGAAGGATGCAACGGATGTGATAAATAATACATGGAAGGTTGTGCTTACCAGAATTCTCTTATTATGAACAGGAAAAATTAACTTTTTACCAATATATAATAACTTTGCACAAACATTTCTCCATCCGCTCAATGGTACCGAAAAAAATATTCTTCCTAGAATAAGGACTAAGGAAAAGAATAAGGACAAAAAAATAGTAGAACCTATTCCTGAAAAGTGGTTACAAAATATAACACCAGTCGATCATCCTACTTATGGATATATGCGTGATGCAGGTATAAGTTTTATCTATCATGGACATACCAACGATACAAGCCTAAAAATAGAGTGAATTGATGTAGTCAATCTCAATAGAAGAAGTATGGGTGGGAAACTGATAATACCAAAGGAAACTAGATCCAAAATATTACAAGTTACTCGGTCTATAATGAAGATACTTCCAGGTAAATAATACACACTACTTCTTCGGATACACGCTCCAGAACTCGGATCTGAATTCCTCGAATTTCCCCTCAAGTATCGCTTGTCGGGATTTTTTGGCTATGAGCAACAGATATTCTAGATTGTGCAATGACAGTAGAACTCCCCCAGTTGCTTCTCCTACATTGATGAGATGACGCAAGTATCCGAGAGAGTAGCGTCGCGACACCTGAGTCTCATATCCTGGAAGCATTTTTATTTTTTCAGAGGAGAACTTGTGTTTTTCACCTCCGATCTTGATATTGCCATAGCTCGAGAATGCCTCTCCATGTCGACCGATACGCGTCGGTAGGACACAATCCATCATATCGATTCCCCGAGCAATCCCCTCCACGAGATCCTCAGGCGTCCCGACCCCCATGAGGTAGTGAGGCTTGTTGATTGGTAGGATCGGAGCGAGGACATCGAGTATCCGATACATATCCTCTTTGCTCTCACCAACCGAGAGCCCACCGATGGCGATCCCTGGGGTATCGAGATTTTTGATGAATTCGCATGACTCGGCCCGCAGATCATCATAGACGACTCACTGGATGATCGCGAAGAGTGCCTGTGGATGCTGTCATCTTTCTGCTCTTTTTGCCTCATTGGCCTGCCACTGTGCCTGCGATCTGATAGCCCATCGGTGCGTACGCTCCATAGCCTGTCTCGCATACTCGTGAGTCGAGCCACCTGGAGCACACTCGTCGAACGCCATGATGATATCTGCTCCGAGTGCACACTGCATATCCATCACATTCTCAGCAGAGAAGAAGTGCTTGGATCCATCGAGATATGATCGGAAATTAACTCACTCTTCAGTGATTTTGGCGAGTTTCTCTCCTCAGTCAGTCTGCATGCCGAGTCCGAGCGAGAAAACCTGGAATCCTCCCGAATCAGTCAAGATCGGGAGACTCACGTCCATGAAAGAATGCAGTCCACCGAGTACCTCTACTACATCACAGCCAGGACGGAGATAGCTATGATAGTTGTTCACGAGCATTATCTCAGAGCCAATCTCACATACTTGGTCTATCGTCACTCCTTTCACTGCTGAGCGAGTCCCAACAGGCATGAATATCGGGGTCTGTATCACTCCATGAGGTGTCGTGATAGTGCCAGCTCGAGCGAGACCATCGGTCGCATCGAGGGTGAAGGAAAAATCTGGAAAAGTAGTCATAAAAAATCCGAGTCAAGAAATATTTTGCTATTATCTGGCGAGGCACGAGTCCGAAAAGACCCTATGCATAGCCGGGTCGGATTATAGGGGAAAAGTGGAAAAATGGAAGCTAGACTTTGGAGAGGAGCTCATGAGCTACGAATTGTCTCGAATCAATATCAAATACTCACTGTTCAGCGAGAGCATATGACATCATCAATTTTTGGGAATTACTCGCATTATGCATCGATGTTTGGATCATATCGAGCGGTATATTGGGACTTGCGAATATGCCACGAGGAATTCTATTTGCTCATTCCCCTAGTTGATCCTTGTTTCCAAGAGTCACACCAAGAATAGCTTCGAGCATAATCTTGATGAGTTGTTCTGGATTTTCTTTTGTTTTTCCTGTGGGATCATATTTGGACTGGACTCGATCTCGGAAAAGATTAAAGTTGTCAGTTCCCATATTGAGGAGCCTGCGCACTAGTGGGGTTTTAGCTACTTCTTTTATGAATTTCATCTCTTTTTTTGCTACTTCTGGATTGTTTGGATTATCATCAATGATGAATTCACAATCAGGGAACTGCAAACGAAAATCACCATCCGAAAGACGAGTACATCGTACCTGAGATATTCATCCATCATCTGACCAATTCGCACGAACACTGGATCAAGGGGCAATATCCGACATAATCTCAGGAATTCCAAAATCTTTGATATCTATATTTGAATCTTCATTCGCAATATGTTGTAGTGGTGTCCTATTGCTATATTGTTCGTCTATACGATCAGCCTCCTCGCTACGATACGTGTATAGATCAACATTGAGATTTGCCGTCTGGGCATCATAGTTCTGTACTTGTGCTGCTATATTTTCGATACTCGATTCTCATATTTGACTTTTGTCGTCAATTGTATTATCAGGAGCTAGCGTGAGGAGATCACGACCGAGAGTCTCTGGATCTTTGGTATCTGGTGTTATCGTGGCTGTATGAGGTGTCATACTGACACTAGCTGGACTGATCTGATCAGTAGTCCCATCAGTACTATCGGGTGTAGTTGATTGTACAGTGTCTACTTTGGGTTGCTCAATCGTCTCTGTGGTAGCATTGCTCGATTGTCCGAGAAATCCTTGAGCAAATCGTCATACGATAGTATATCGTTGTTTCTCGGAGATTCCCTGGACTTCCATAGCCGCCTGGAGTCCGAGGAGAAACTGTGCCTTGTTCTCATCAGTGAGTTTGATATTTCATTTTTTTTCTGCATTACGGAAGATCTTATCCGCAATTTTCCCGAGAAATCATTTTTTCTCTTGAGATATTCCCAATATAGCAGCCTTCGTATCATTGATCTTGAGTCCTATTTCTGATTTTTGATTCGCTATTTCGAGTCAGTATCTAGCCTTATGAATATCTCATGGTCCCTCGAGTTGATCGAGAATATTTAGTGGATCCTCATTGCCCTGTCCTATTGGAGGAGAATAATATTTTGGCGTATAAAGTGCAGGTTGCTCACCTTTTGCTTGGAGCCCAGTACTTTGCTCTCTATTTTTGAATCCAGAACCTCATCCCTCACTCGGTCATTCCTTATGAAATATTCTTCCTGCCCCCATAGATGTTTTGCGTGACAAGCTATACATAATAACTAATCTATCATATTTAATTCTTTTTTGCAAAAAATGGACAAATACCTTCATATGTTCATAAAAATCTATAGAATGTTCATTTTTTGCATTCTAGAGAGCAATATGATAGGATGAGTATATGATAAAATTGGGAATGAAACACATCAGGGTATTGTATAAGAATGAGGGGTCAGAGTGATCTAATTTCTCAAAATTGAAAAATTCTATAGCTCAGAAGTGATCTGAGTTAGTGAATGATGCATGAGCCCTCATGTTCATAGAAAGTAAGCTCATACAAGCAAATTGAAAAGCAGAGGTCGATAAAATAGTAGCTGAACAAAAATGAGAGCTGACTGCTATGCAAATACAGACTATTTATACCCTCTATGAATTTGGGGAAGTTGGTATCAACATGGTCTGAAATGATACAGTACGTGGATGAAAGAAGTTCTTTGCACTGAAAGAAGTTTTAAGAAAAAGTACGAGTGAACCTCATATTATGACTTTTTCGAATGGGGCATATACAGTGACATCAATCTCAGAATATAAATCACAAATTGCTGCTGCACCTGAAAGTATCAATACATGAGTCGTGAAATGATTTGTTAATCTCCACAAGAAATGAAGTTCACTATGATTCCCGTTAAGTACTTGGGAAAATATTGCTACCTATTGTGCAAATCGTAAGTGGGTTACAAATATCATATGATGAAATAAGGAAATCGCTACTTTTCTTTGAACTAAATATGGAGGGAAAATAAAAAAAGAAGAATGAATTTACGATGGAATTTTAAAAGAATTCGTTGGGAAAATGGATGAGGGCACTCTAAAAAAACTTTTAACTGAGAATAAATTAGAAAAAACAGCAGATGGAAAAATTGATATTGGAAAAATAATAATGGGGCTTGAGATATCAAATGTAGAAGATATTCCTAAAAAACTTGCTGAAAAATCAGAAAAATTAAAAGAAGATGGAATGAAATTATTGAAAATAGCACGAGAAGAGCAAAAAAGTCTCGTAAATATTAAAGATCTCGAATCACTCTGAATATCAAATCTAATAGGTACCATAAAGAATAAGTCCTTTGCAAGTTTTAGTCCCGAGGAATGCATTAAGTACATTCCTATTGTTGATGAATTTTTAAAAAAAGAGCAAAATCCGAAAAACAAAGAAGAAATCAAAAAAATCAAAGGAATACTTATTGCAGTGAAAGAGGGTTATGAGAAGACGAAAAATGCTTGAGCCCTAAGTCTCCATGCAAAAGAAGCGAGTAAACTGATTAAGCAGAATCCAAATTCGAAAACTGAGAATATCATAAGAAATGCTGAAAGCTCAGAGATAAGAAAAAAAGAATCTCTAGCTGAAGATGTGAGTGTTACGAGGGCAGGAATTGAGCAATGAAAAAATATCCTTCAAGATATGAACATTGATATTTCGAGTTTTGAAGATCTTCAAAAAAAATATAATGAACTCGTAGAAAAAGAGAAAAATATTTGACTCACTAAAGAAGAAGAGAGAATAAAGGCACAACTCTATAGTCAAATTCAAGCAAATATTCGAGCAGCTCAAGTTGTGAAGAACTATGAATGATTCCTAACGAAGGAGGATATAAAAGAAGTATTTATCGATACTAACAGATTCATATCGGATAACCCCAACGAAATATACAACTTCCAGGCAATCGAGAAAATAGCAGTACTCACAGATCCAGAGTCGAGTATCTGAGCTCGCAATCTAGCTCGGCTTGAGCCAGGACAGAGTATGAGTATGGATAGGTTCGTAGAGTGAGATCTCAGATCACCTCTGTCATCAGCACCAGAGATCTCGAATATTTCAGTATCTATGAACCAACAGGGTACGTACGATATCCCGACTCTCTGAGCGGTCAATCTATCAAAAGAGCAAGTTCAGGAGTACATGACCAATGTCAGTCTCTATGCCGATATGTGACTCTCTCAGCTCATACCTCATCTCACGATGATCACAGGAGAGCTCAGGAACAAGTGAGTCAATACAGCTATCGATGGGAGCAGCAACACTATGGAACAACAGCAAGTTCTCAAGGCTCTCTATAGTCAGTTATTCGGTAAAGAGATAATCTCATCAAGTCTCGGTGATGTCGAGCGAGCATACTCGAGTGCACTCGGCAACCCCACGAGTATGAAAAATGCGATGCAAGGAGTACTCAAAACTCATCGTCTCATTGGAGAATCTGGATGATCTATCGCTGCAGATACTCTCCAGAAGTGGATCAGACAGAATAAAATAGAAAACCAGAAACCAACTATCAATCTCACCTAACCGTGGGATTTTTATTTTTTGCAAAAAATGGAGATTTTGATATCCTGTTTGTATATTAATAGCCCACCTATGAACCCTGCTCTCACTCATATCCACGACACACTCATACAGATCAAGACTGATATACAAAAAGAAATCATCGGACAAGATACCCTCATCGAGAAACTGATTATCACATTCTTCGCAGGTGGCCATGCTCTCCTCGAATGAGTTCCTGGTCTTGGCAAGACTCGGACTATCAGGGTATTTGCAGGCGTACTCGGACTCGACACAGGTCGGATATCATTCACCCCCGATCTCCTCCCATCCGATCTCACTGGCAATGAGATCTACCGAGCCAAGGAGGGCAAGTTCGAGATCAGAAAGTGACCGATATTCACGGGTATCCTCCTCGCAGATGAGATCAATCGGACTCCACCCAAGGTACAATCCGCTCTCCTCGAGGCAATGGAAGAAAAACGAGTCACAATCGGGAATACCACTCTTGACTTGCCCACTCCATTTGTGGTATTCGCTACGCAGAATCCCCTCGAACATGAGGGTACATATCCACTCCCTGAAGCTCAGCTCGACCGATTCCTCATGCGGATAGTACTCAGTTACCCTCATGCAATGGATGAGAAGAGAATATTTCTCGTAGAGTGTAGTAATACGGGAGATATGAGTAAGAGTGAAGCTCCAGAAAAACGAAAAACTGAAGATCTCATCGAGATGATGGACTATATCACTAAGTCTGTCCGTGTCGATGAGAAAATCTATGACTATGTATCTGATATCGTCTCAGCTACTCGCCAACTCGCTCTGCCTATATCTAGTACACCTGGTAAAGATATCAACAATGGTCTCACTTTCGGTGATGTATATACTCCGACGCTCTCTCACTGAGCCTCGACTCGTGCAGGACTGGCACTCATCAGAGCAGGACGAGTAAGAGCGGTGATAGCAGGTCGTGACTATATGCTCCCCGAAGATGTGTCATCACTCGCCCATGATATCCTCGATCATAGAGTCGGACTCTCCTATGAGTCTATGAGCAACTGAGTCACCACATATAGTGTAATAGAGCAGATCCTGGATAGCGTGCGGATCCCATAGCCTGAATAAAAATCCCTATCTGAATTCAGATAGGGATTTTTATTATGGATAAATACTATCAAATCATTTATCCAGTTTTGCTTTTGCTAAATCTGTTTTTTGTGGATTTTTACTAGCAGCCTCTGCCTCAGGATTGTTTTCTACAAATTTAGCAAGATTATCATTTCATGTTTTTTGATTTTCCTGCATTTTTGCAAGAGTAGGGAGTGGTTTTTCTTTTTTATCGGATTTTGAGGTATCGATATCATTAGTAGGTGTGTCTCATCCAACTTGTGCACCATCTATTTTGACTCATGCAGTTTTTCCCATTTCAGTCTGACGAGTATCTTCTTCAAAAGAGTGGAGGATTTCTGACATAAATATTACTGTTAAGATCTAATCTACCCAAACTTTATCACTCTTTCATCTTCCTGTCAAAAATCTGATTGATTTATCAAATATTTCTATACAATAGCACTCATATAACTAACTCCTCTCACATGTTCGAATCACTTGCTCCCGATTTTGCCCTTCTTTTGACTTCTGCTGGACTATTTGCTCTACTCAATATCATCATGATAGATCTCGTGATGAGCGGTGACAATGCGATCCTCATAGGTATGGCAACCAAGCGACTCACTGGAGCTGATCGCAAAAAGGCAATATTTTGGGGAGTGGCGGGTGCTACTGTTCTCCGTATCATTTTTTCTCTGGGAGTAGTATGGCTCATGCAGATCCCTGGACTCGAGTTCCTCGGTGCAATACTCCTCCTCTACGTAGTATGGAAGTTCTACCGAGAGATCCGAGCTCATGAGCATCACGAAGATGGCAAGGAGTGAGGAACAACATTCTGGGCAGCGATACAGACGATCATCGTCGCGGATGTCGCTATGTCACTGGACAACGTACTCGCAGTAGCAGGAGCGAGCCATGGTAATATAGTCAATCTGATCATCGGACTCGTATTCTCTATCATTCTCATGGTCGTAGCGTCAGGCTATATCGCCAATCTCCTCGTGAAGTATCCATCTATCCAATGGATCGGACTCTTCATCATCCTCTTCACTGCACTCGAGATGCTCGAGAAGTGACTCGGCAAGGCACTCACTGTCGATACAATCTATGGTGTGCCAGAATCAAGTATATTCTCTATACTCCTCATCGTTGTTGTAGGAGGGTTCGCCATACTACAAACCAAATATCTCAAAACAGATCACTCCACATTCTCTGACTGGGCAGGAGCCAATGGGAAGACATTGATGGTGAGTATATTTCTCCTACTGATACTCATTGTCAATTTTTGAGGGAAGATTACAGATTTCATGAGCACGCATCACGGATATAAATATGGATTCATCATGATCTGTGTACTGGGTATTCTCGAGATACTCAGGATAGAGAAAGACAGCGAGAAGCATGGACTCATCTCGAGACTACTTGGGAAGTAGATTATTACAAATAAACTTGCATAATATATAAATAATTATATTATATCGACTATATCTTTATTATAAATTATGCTTGGAACACTAGAACTAGTGGAAAGACCTATAGTCTACCCAAATACAAAAAGCAATATAACCAGAGTAGTAGAGCAATTACTTTCCATTGAATGAGGCTTTGTTGTAGAGATGCTCCAAAAAGGCACCAGTGTAACTTTTGCAGATAATCAATTTTATGCTTCCTTTCCTATATTAATTTCTGAGTATAAATATACTATAATTATCAGTGGAAATATGGGTCTTATTCAAGAATCATGAATAGGTTGACGAAAACACCCTTTTAGTGAATCTCACTATGGAATATATACTCCCGGAAAATTGACGAGATGAGATCTGTTGTGAAAAAATATGCACTATTCTCTCTTAGATCATTATTCCGATACAATCATTCCTACGAATGAAGAATTTTGGAGACAACTCCGAAATAGGATTCCTGCTATCCATCCCCTCTCTCTCATTCCTCAAAATTAATTCAATAATCTCCCCCGAGTACTCGGGGGAGATTATTGAATTTGTATTAGTCCTTCATCGCCTCAGCCACCACATCCGCTATCCCTGGATCAAATGGTCCTGGTATGACCATATCTGCAGTAGGATTCACTACATATCCGGCGAGTGCCTCAGCAGCTCGGATTTTCATCTCATCGGTTATTTTCTTTTTGCCGTATTTGAGTACTCACTTGAATATGCCTGGGAATGCGAGAGAGTTGTTGATCTGATTCGGATAGTCGGACCTGCCTGTCCCGACGATGCGAGCTCATGCGGCGATCGCGAGCTCTGGCATGATCTCAGGTACAGGATTCGCCATAGCGAATATGATAGCGTCAGTCGCCATAGTCCGTACCATCTCCTCTGTGAGAGCACCTGCAGCAGATACTCCGAGGAACACATCAGCCCCAACCATCGCATCCGCTAGAGTACCAGTCATATTATCTTGATTTGTGAATTCGAGAAGTTTTTGCTTCGAGATATCGAGATTCTCACGTCCATTATGGATGATTCCCTTGGTATCACATGCGATGAAGTGATTAACCCCATAGAGATGAAGGAGTTTACAGATAGCGACTCATGCAGCACCAGCACCATTGAGAACTACCTTGATATCTTCTTTTTTCTTGCCTATCACTTTGAGTGAGTTGATGAGTCCTGCGAGTACGACGATCGCCGTACCATGTTGGTCATCATGCATCACTGGGATGTTGAGCTCAGCCTTGAGTCTCTCCTCGATCTCAAAACATCTCGGTGCAGAGATATCCTCGAGGTTGATCCCACCGAATCCGTCGGCAATATTTTTGACCGTCTGGATGAATTCTTCGACATCCTGAGTGCCGATGATGATCGGGAATGCATCGACTCCAGCAAATTCCTTGAACAATACACATTTCCCTTCCATCACTGGCATAGAGGCTCGGTGTCCGAGATTGCCGAGTCCGAGGATCGCAGATCCATCAGAGATCACGGCTACGGTACGAGACTTGAGTGTGTAGTCATACATCTTCTCGGGATCCGCTGCGATCTCACGACATGGCTCTGCTACACCTGGAGAATACGCCCATGAGAGATCATCACGATTTTCTATATGGACGATTGCCTCCATTCGGAGTTTTCCATGATATTTGCGGTGCATCTGGATCGATTTCTGGAAGTGGTCAGTCATAGTATGATTGTTATAGTGATAAGAATTATAGAAAAAATGAAACGAAAAGCAAAAAGAAAATGAGACAATATCTCATAAAGAAATCTATCCCATTATTCGCCGCTTCATCTCACTATCTCCACCCTCACGGATAGAGTAGATACAACCACAATAGTTCTGACGATAGATATCATGTTCTCGAGTATACTCAACGGATTTCTCGAATCCACCATGCTTGCGAAATGGGATATCAAGGAACTCAACTCCGTATTTCTCTCAGTATTTATGTCCCATTTTGAACAACTTTTCGAGATCCTTTTTTGGACTTGTATTGAGACTGGAGGTATATAGGGGTATCTTGAGACGACTTGCGAGCTTCGCAGAGACCATCATTCGCATATCATAACAATAGGTACACTTCTCTCATCGCTCTGGCGTATGCTCGACTCACCTGATCCGAGTGAAAAAATTGCCAACATCATACGCCCCCTTGATATAAGGAATATTCTCGATCTCACAGATCTTCACGAATGCATCATAGCGTTTGTCGTACTCGCTTTTTGGCTGGATATTCGGGTCGTACCAAAAACATATGATATCATAGTCATCACGCAATTGTATGATCGGCATAGTCACATCAGGACCACAACAGACATGGACGAGGATGTTTGGTTTGTTCTCAGACTTAGTGAGATAGAGCTTCTCATTCAGGATATATTTTGATATCTTTCCTGAGAGTCCAGGAATGATGAATTTTGGATTTTCCTCGAATCTGGCATGGATATTGGCATATTCTGGAATAAGTTGTCTGATCTCGGTCGATGACACATGAGGGATGTTGGCCTCGGTGAAGAGCTCATAGTTCTCGATTTTTGAGCTATCAATATCCTCACCAGATCAATCTCTCGAAATAAACAACTTCTGTACAATTCTCGCTGCATATTGCTCACTGTCCCAAGCATTCATCGACTCGATTGTATCAGTCCCGAATATATGACAGATATCCTCACCATATATTTCTCAGGCATAGTTATCTACATCACGAGTGATCATATTCCCTTCCCAGTTTTTCAGAAAATAGCCATCGACGATCACACGGGCATCAGCAATATCTCACACAAAAATATCGAGCATCGCGAGTCGATGTTCATTGCTCACGGTGTAGTTTTTATCATCTCGCTTTCCTGATGGAATGATTATGATTTTGTCTGGATTTTTATGATGTAACACTGAACGGACAATCGCTGAGTGTCCAGCATGTGGTGGATCGAATGCTCCACCAAGGATATAGATCATAGAATGATTGTATTGATTTGAGTAAAAATACCAAGAAAAATCCCCACTTTCATGGAGATATTATTGATCTATTTTCTTGTTCCACCGTTGTCATGGAACTTCTTCCCGAGGTGATGCATTGCTGTATATCTCAGGAGTTCATATTCGAGTTCGATGAGTTTTTTTGGATCTATCGCAGCACCATGCTCTGCTCGATAGGCAACCATCATAGCTTCAGCTTCTTTTTTCTGACTTTCGATATAGTCTGTATCTGTGAGAGTATCATCAGATACTACTACATCAGCGAGGATCGTACATACCTCTAGAGAGATATTGAGAACACCTCCACCAGTTGCATACTCGGCAGCATGTACCTTGCCTCCTATGTAGTACTCGACTGAGAGTACTCCAGGACGGATAGCAGATAGGAGTGGCTCATGTCCAGGGAGGACAGTGATCTCTCCATCCTCCGTCATGATAATGATACGAGCGAATGCGTCAGCCGAGAGAATATTACCAGATGCAGAGGTGATGATGAGCTTCATGAGTTTTTAGTTTTTTTGAGTTGTTTGATTTCTTATGAGTAGATTTATCAAAAAAATGTATTCCGTTTATTTTTGTGCCCCTTGCGAAGCATGGAAATGTCATTGTAGTAGATCCTCAGAGAGGATCTCTTTTTAGATAAAGATGACTCAGAGTCGAGAGCTTCTTCTTCAGAGAAAGATAAAACTACAGAAATTATTCGTAATTTTTCAGAAGTTCTTCTACTATTTTGATGCAGTTTCAGCTGCATGAGCTGCTATCACCTCATCGATAGATCCCTTGTACATGAAGTATCTCTCTCAGATATGATCGACGTCTCCATCGATAATCATCTTGAATCCGCGTACGGTATCATCGCGTTTTGCATAGACTCCTGGAGTACCTGTGAACTGTTCAGCAACGAAGAATGGCTGGGAAAAGAATCTCTGGATCTTTCGGGCTCGAGATACTGCGAGCTTGTCGTCTGCAGAGAGCTCATCCATACCGAGGATGGCAATAATATCTTGGAGCTCCTTATATCTCTGGAGGATCTTCTGACACTCACGAGCGACCATATAGTGTACTTCACCTACGACTGCTGGATTGAGGACTGTAGATGTCGAGTCAAGAGGATCGACGGCTGGGTAGATACCGAGCTCGGCGATAGATCGATTGAGTACCACTGTCGAGTCAAGATGGGCAAATGTATTGGCAGGAGCTGGATCTGTGAGGTCATCTGCCGGCACATATACCGCCTGAACTGAGGTGATAGATCCATTTTTAGTACTCGCAATACGCTCCTGGAGTATACCCATATCGGTTGCGAGAGTCGGCTGATATCCTACCGCTGATGGTATACGACCGAGGAGGGCTGAGATCTCAGAACCCGCCTGAGTAAATCGGAAAATATTGTCCACGAATAGGAGCACATCTCGCTTCTCGACATCACGGAAGTACTCAGCCATCGTGAGACCTGTGAGAGCGACACGAGCACGAGGACCTGGAGCCTCATTCATCTGACCGAACACCATGGCAGTCTTATCGATAACTCCTGAGTCTTTCATCTCATGGTAGAGATCGTTTCCCTCTCGAGTACGCTCTCCGACTCCGGCAACTACTGAGTATCCACCATGCTCAGAGGCAATATTGTGGATGAGTTCCTGCATGATGACAGTCTTACCTACTCCGGCACCTCCGAAGAGTCCTACCTTACCACCCTTGAGCATCGGAGCAATGAGATCGACGACCTTGATACCTGTTTCGAATATCTCAGTTTTTGTCGAGAGCTCTTCAAAAGATGGTGACTTGCGGTGGATCGGATCTCGTCTCTCAGTCACTGGTGCATCCATATTGTCGATCGGGTCCCCGAGCACGTTGAACATACGACCAAGGACAGCATCACCGACTGGTACTGAGATCGGAGCTCCGGTAGCGACTACAGTGAGGCCACGGCGTACTCCATCGACAGGATTCATCGCGATCGTACGTACGATACCATCACCGAGTTGTTGTTGTACCTCGAGTACGAGCTTGGTAGGAGCACCTTGCACCTCGAGTGCTTCGTAGATCTGAGGGATATATCCGTCAGTGAATGCGACATCAACGACGACACCAATAATTTTGGTGATGATACCTGTATGAGCCATGGGAGGAAAAGTGAGAATATAACGGCCTGAGTATAGTGAAAGTGATCCAAAATGCAAAGGAAAATAATAGAATTTTTTATCCTCTTATCCGATCCAATATCACGGCTGTAGCTACTCAGGCATTGAGTGACTCCGCGATACCAAATCGAGGTATAGTGACCTTGTCAGTGATATATTGTTCTAGGTTTGCGGATATTCCATGTGCCTCACTCCCGATCACGAGATATCATCATCCAGATCACCAGTTCATCGTGTGAGTACTCTCTCCATCAAGATAGGCTCAGTATACTTTTCACTCTACTTCAGACAGATATCGATCGAGATCGGTATAATATATAGAAACCCGAGTAAAAGATCCCATCGTTGCCATGAGCACCTTGGGATTGTAGCAGTCCACCGTATCAGAAGAACAGATGATCTCTAGTATTCCATACCAGTCAGCAATACGGATAATAGTGCCGAGATTGCCAGGATCATTGATCCGATCGAGGATGAGAATGAGCTCCTGTGGATTGTGTCATTGCGAGGTACGAGGCAATCCAGACTTCTGGTACTTCATCTTAACAAGCAAAACTCAATCACAATTAGAGTTGAGAGTAGATATACGAGCAAGCTCGCTCTCCGTGAGGATCTCATATGGGAATTTGTATTCTATTTTCTCAGCGAACTCACCCGAAAAAAATCCCTCCATAATCTCGAAATCTGAATCCATAAACTCCTGCATACATTTGCGTCACTCTACTAGAAAAAGTCCCTCTTCTAGTCGAGTAGTTTTGTCATGGAGAGATCGTATATATGCAATTTTATTTTTGGATATCATGACTATTTGAGATCTTCGAGCTTAAGGAATTGGGGAGTGAGGTAGTAGAGAATAGAGAGATGTCCTGGGACGATATTATTCCAGCTCATATCTGGTGGGATCGAGAGGATAACAAGAGATCCCTTTTTCATCGATGGCATACCATCACTCGAGATATAGCGAGCAAACTCAGTAATCTCATCATTGTGTCAGACGATGACGAGTGTCTCTACATCTGGATTAGTTTGCTGAATAGCACCAAGATATATATGATTGGCATGTCGGGTTTTTGGATTGTTGCCAACATAGAGGTCATCCGCATACTTGATATCTGTGATGCCGTATTCTTGAGCCATGATACCAGCTGTCTCTCTAGTACGGAGTGCTGAGCTTGATACTACAGCATTCGGAGTGATACCAACGAGCTTGAGATATCGAGTCACGATAGTTGCATATTCTCGACCCTTGGGTGAGAGCGGGACATCATGATCTGATCCAAAAAAATCAACACCCTCCAGAGCATGGGCATGACGAACGAGAATCAGTTGTTTTTGTTTACTAAAATTAGTCATGCGTATGATTATATACAAAAAAATCTCCATTGCGAGGAGAGAATTTTTTTTTTATTGAAAAATGATCAATATAATGTCATATACTATTACATATCCTTCATGCTCTCCACACCACTCACGATCTCAGAGACTTCCTTAGTGATGGCTCACTGTCGGGCTTTGTTATATATAAGAGTGAGTGAAGCTCATTTTTTATTTGCAGAGTCCTTCGCGTTTTTCATGGCGACCATACGAGCAGCATGCTCAGAGGCTCGAGACTCGAGGAGGGTCTCATGGATCATTGCATCGAGTACCATTGGGATAGTATAGTCGACTATCATCGGGACATCTGGCTCTATAGTATAGGAAATATCTAACTCGTCAGTCGGCACTGATCCAGCAATAGTGGTCAGATATGCTGTAATATCTGCACGATTGATCGGGAATAGCGTCTTGACTACTGGGAGTTGAGTGAGGGCCGATACATAGTGATTATAGATGATCGAGAGCTTGCTGTATTTGCCAGTTTTCCACTCCGATATAGCGAATCTGACCATACGGCGAGATTCAGCTATGGTGAGTGGATCTTTTATTTCATCAGAAAAGTCAGCAAGAAGCGATTGTCCAGTGCGCAAGATGAAGTCTCGTGACCGCTTCCCTATAGTGATATAGTCATACTCTCTCGTGTAGGGAGTACCAATATCATCACGTATATATTCGGTCGCCTTTTTGAACACATTCACATTGTAGCCTCCACAGAGTCCCTTCTGAGCTGCAACGAGGATGATGAGCTCTCGAGTAGCTTCAGGTGCAGTGCCATAGACCCCGAGCACTGATTCCTCATGTGAGACACGAGAGAGGATCTGGAGTGCTGCGAGTGCAAATGGACGCAATGAAATAACACTCTCTTGAGCTTTTTTCATCTTTACTGTCGAGATGAGCTCCATCGCCTTGGTGATCTTACCGGTATTTTTGATAGATTTGATGCGAGCCTTGATTTCTTTACCTGATGCCATAGTGAAATATTTTACAATTTACAATTTACAATTTTTGAAAATTATTTCTTTTTTGTGAAGAGTTCTCCGAAATTCTCGAGGAATGCTCCGAGTGATGCCTTGGTCTCGTCTGAGAAGTCACCCTTCTCACGGATGGATGCAAGAATCTTTTCTTCACGGTCGAGTGCCACATAGAGATCTCGCTCATAGTGCCCGATATCTCGTGGATCGATCTTGTCGAGGTATCCTGCAGATCCTGCAAATATGAGAGCAACTTGTTTGTCAAATGATACTGGTGCATAGATCCCCTGCTTGAGAATCTCGACCATACGCTTTCCTCGTTCGAGTTGTTTCTTGGTATCTGCATCGAGATCAGAGGCGAACTGTGAGAACGCTTCGAGCTCACGATATTGAGCGAGTGAGAGCTTGAGAGTTCCTGCATTCTTTTTCATCGCCTTGGTCTGCGCTGATCCACCGACACGAGAGACAGAGAGTCCCACATTGATCGCTGGCTTGATACCAGCATTGAAAAGTCCTGACTCGAGGAATATCTGACCGTCGGTGATCGAGATCACATTGGTTGGGATATACGCAGATACATCACCACCCTGAGTCTCTATGATCGGGAGTGCAGTCATAGATCCACCTCCGAGCTCATCGTTGAGCTTCGCTGATCGCTCGAGAAGACGAGAGTGGAGATAGAATACATCACCAGGATACGCCTCTCGTCCTGGTGGACGACGCAGGAGGAGTGACATCTCACGATATGCATTCGCATGCTTAGTTAGATCATCGTAGATGATGAGTGCATGCTGTCCATTCATCATGAAGTATTCACCCATAGCTACGCCCGTATATGGAGCGAGCCACTGCATCGCTGCTGGAGATGATGCACCCGCATTGACGATGATTGTGTAGTCGAGGGCTCCTGCTTTCTTGAGTTCCTCCGCAATGGCTACGACCTTTGAGTCCTTTTGTCCAATAGCTACATAGATACACTTCACACCGTTTCCTTTTTGATTGAGTATGGTATCGATGGCGATCTGTGTCTTGCCCGTCTGGCGATCTCCGATGATCAGCTCACGTTGCCCTCGACCGATAGGTACGAGTGCATCGACTGCCTTGATACCCGTTGCAAGAGGCTCATGGACTGATTTACGACTCATGACTCCTGTGGCTACTCGCTCAGCTGGATAGTATTCTTTTGCCTTGATCTCACCCTTGCCGTC